>JAEUQG010000189.1 GCA_016789755.1 Bryobacterales bacterium | reverse complement strand
AAATCGGCGAGGCGATCAACAGCAGCGCCAGCGCCATAAACATGGTCTTGAGGTTCATTGGTTGCTCCTTATAAACACCGCACAGGAGGTGGTTCTATCCCTCGGCTGGGGCCGGGGTAGCTCACACTGCACGGCCATAATGCCGTTCGGAATGATTCTAGTGTTCCTCGTGAGCCACAGCGCCGCCGACGTACAGCATGGTCATCAGCATGAACACATAGGCTTGCAGGAAAGAGACGAAGACGTGCAGTCCCATGAAGACCGCAGGCATGACAAAGTAAGTGAGTCCCAGGAAAAGCAGCGTCACCTGTTCACCGGCGTACATATTGGCGTAAAGACGAATGGTGAGGGAAAGGGGACGAGCCATGGTAGAGATGATTTCGATGGGGAACATGAGCGGGGCCATCCAGGGGATGGGACCGGCGAAATGCGCGATGTAGCGGCCGGCGCCCTGGGCCTTGATGCCCATCAAGTTGAAATAGAGGAACGAGGCGATGGCCAAACCGCAGGGAACGTAGGGGAACATGGTCGGCGATTCCAGACCCGGGATGATCCCGATCAAGTTGCTGAATAGGACGAAGATAAAGATGGAGCCGAAGAAGGCGGCGTAGTGATGGCCGTGGTGCACGTTCGATTCGGCTTCGCCGCGGATGAAGCCGTAGATGGCTTCCATGATGTGCTGAAACTTGCCGGGGTTCTCCATCGAGAGGCGCGGCTTCAGTATGGCGAAGACCACAACAATTACGAGAGCCACCAGGATCTGCATGGTGATCCAGTTAGTCCAGGGACGGTCCGCGTTGTGGGCATGCTGGCCGACGGCCGCAAGGATCGCATTGCCGGCGCCCGCCAAATGATCGTTGAACAGGCGCGTGACTAATATCTCATGTTCCATGAATGAACTCGTAGAGGATTTCGAGCAGGGCGGCCACGGCGGCGATCAGAAGACCGCACAGTGCAGCCAGAATGTTGAGCCCGAAACTACTGATGATAGCATAGACAACCGCCGCGATGATAAGATAGCGGGCGCCTAATAAAACACTCTTCCAGGTTCTTGGTTTGGCTTCACCGCCGGGGCCGATAGCCATGACAAAGCGGTGAGTCCAGTGAAAGCTGGCGATGGAGATGAGGGCGCCGAGCAGGAATCCCACTCCCCATTCGGTTCCTTTGGCGAAAGCGAATAGGATGGTGCCGGCGGCGGCGAGGATGGCCATGATGCGCTTCAAGCGGTGGACCGCGGCATCGAGATGGAAGGAATCACCGAACATGGTTATCTTTGTTGAGTTCGCGAATGAGTTGGGTGATTCCGGCGGCGATTCCCAGCAGCAGGAATACGAGATAGAGGAACGTGGTGCCGAGCTTCTTGTCGAGCCAGTAGCCAATGGCGTAGCCGACGAAGGTGGAGACGGGCAGGGCGAGGGCGAGCGGCATGTAACGGCCGAGCAGTTTCACCAGGGTTCGATCTTGCGGACTCATGCAGACGCCCGTTTGCGTTGCAGTACGCCGGCAGCTTGCTCTCCCGCTTCTTTTACGAGGAAGCCCATCTTGGGATGAGTGGGGGTGATATCCGTGGGGATGGCGTAATCGTCGAGCATTTCGCTGCAGGTAGGGCCGATGGAGGCGACGGCGGTTTCGCGCCGGAGCGCTTCGAGGGCCTCCGCTTCAACGCCTTCCTCGGCTGCCATGCGCAGCAGGTGGGGGACTTGGATGGCGGTGGTGAATAGGGCTACATCGAATTCACCGCGGGCGAGTCGCTTGGCCGCTTCGCGCAGAGGCGCCGTATCTTCGGGCAATTGCCACTGGTAGATGCGAACGGTCGTGACATCGGCGCCGCGTCCGCGGAGCGCGGCAATCAATTCGCCGTTGGTGCGTCCGTACTCCTGGACAGCGATTCGCTTTCCTTCCCGGCCTTGGATGGTGGTGAGGAGTTCGCGCCAGGTATTCGGTTCGGGGACCGCGATGTCGATGGAGAGCTTCAGTTCACGGAGTGCCGCGGCGGGTTTGGGTCCACGAGCCACTTTGGTGAGTTGTCCCAGAGCTGTCAGTAGAGCCGTCTCCTCAAAACGGGTCAAGAGCAGTTTGTGGAGCGCTCGTGTGCCGACGCCAGTGAGGAAGATCATCATGTCGAACTCGCCGGCCAGCAGGCGGTCTCCGAAGTCCAAGACATGGCTATTCTCTTCGAGCGGCGATTCACGCATGGACGGGGCTACGAAGGGGTGGCCGCCGTTGTTGCGAATCAGGGTTGCGATTTCGGCCGCGCGGCGGCTTTCGAGCGAGAGGACACGCAATCCGTCGAAAGGCATGAGATGAGGATTTCAGTGTAGCGTGCCCGTGCCTGCTTCGGGCCTACTGAGCGTAGGC
>JAEUQG010000184.1 GCA_016789755.1 Bryobacterales bacterium | reverse complement strand
TCTGCGCCCTTCGGAGCGAACTTGCGGCCGGCGAGATATTGATAGGTCTTGTCGTCGGGAGCGATCAGGCCCGCACGTGCGCCGCCTTCGATGGCCCTGTTGCAGACGGTCATGCGCTCTTCCATCGACAGCCCGCGAATGGCCGATCCGCAGAATTCGAAGACCGAAGCGGTGCCGCCGCCGACGCCGATTTTGGCGATCAGTGCGAGGATGATGTCCTTGGCGGCGACTCCGGGCTTGAGCGTGCCGTCTACCTTCACCTGATAGGTCTTCGAGCGGCGCTGCAGGAGGCACTGCGTGGCCAGAACATGCTCGACTTCGCTGGTGCCGATGCCGAAGGCGAGCGCTCCGAAAGCTCCGTGGGTGGCGGTGTGCGAATCGCCGCAAACCACGGTCATGCCGGGTTGGGTGAGACCCTGCTCGGGACCGATGACGTGAACAATACCCTGGTTCTCATTCTTGTAGCCGAGGCAGGGAATGCCGAAGTCAGCGCAGTTCTTTTCGAGTTGCGCCACTTGCGCGGCGGCGATGGGATCGACGATGGGCAGCGTGCGGTCGGTAGTGGGGACGCTGTGATCGGCAGTGGCAAAGGTGAGGTCGGGACGGCGAACCTTCAGTCCGCGGGCGCGCAGGCCTGCGAAGGCTTGCGGCGAGGTGACTTCGTGGACCAGGTGCAGATCGATGAAGATGAGCGACGGATTGCCTGCCTGCTCATGAACGACGTGCGCGTCCCAGACCTTTTCAATGATGGTGCGTGGCTTCGACATGGATTAGAGTGCCTCACAAACTGCCTGGCCTACCTGCTCGGTTGTGAGCGGCGTGCCGGCGGGTTTCAGATCCGCGGTGACTTTGCCGGCGTTCAACACGGCTTCGACAGCGTTGTTGACAGCGGCGGCTTCCGTGGTGAGCCCGAAGCTGTATTCGAGCATGGCGGCGACGGAACCGATGGCGCCCAGGGGGTTGGCTTTGTTCTGGCCGGCGATGTCCGGCGCCGAGCCGTGCACCGGCTCGTAGAGGCCGACCCACGCTCCGTTGGGCTTGCGGTCGCCGATGGAAGCCGAGGGCAGCATGCCGATGGAGCCGGCGAGCACTGCGCCCTCATCGCTGAGGATGTCGCCGAACATGTTCTCCATCACCAGCACGTCGAAGCGCTTGGGATTGAGCACAAGCTGCATGGCGCAGTTGTCCACCAGTAGATGATCGAGCGTGACGTCGGGGAACTCGGCGGCCACTTCGACGACGACTTTGCGCCAGAGCTGCGAGGTCTCCAGCACGTTCGACTTGTCGACGCTGGTGAGCTTCTTGCGGCGCTGGCGGGCAAGGTTGAAGGCCATGCGGCAGACGCGGGCGATTTCGGCTCGCGTGTAAGTCATGGTGTTCGTGCCGCGCTCTTCGTCGCCCGAGCCCTCGATGCCGCGCGGAGTGCCGTAATAAATGCCGCCGTTCAACTCGCGAACGATGATGAGGTCAGTGCCTTCGATCAGGTGGTTCTTGAGCGGCGAGGAATCCATCAGCGCACGGTAGGTGCGCACGGGGCGCAGATTGGCATAGACACCAAGCGTCTTGCGAATGCCCAGCAGGCCCTTTTCGGGGCGCTTCTCCGGAGGCGCGTTGTCGAACTCGGGGAGGCCGACTGCGCCCATCAGGGTGGCATCGGCTTCGACCGCCAGCTTCGCGGTTTCGTCGGGGAAGGGCGTGCCGGTCTTATGAATGGCAATGCCGCCGAGGAGGGCTTCTTTCAAGATGACGGTGTGCTGGAACTTGCGGCACACGGCTTCGAGCACGCGCACGGCTTCGCGGGTGACCTCAATGCCGATCCCGTCGCCGGGCAGGGTAAGAACGTTGAATTGCATGGATTCCTTGCTTCCGAGTAAAAGGCAGGCCGGTTAATCGGCGGCCGCGTGCGCGAACCGCTCCACGTTCATGCGGATGAGGCTGGCGATTTCGTCGTTGGTGACGCCCTTCTTGCGGTCGGCGAGTTCGGTGAACTTCTGATAGATGACGTTGACCTCTGGGCCGTCGAGCTCGAAGCCGAGGTCTTCACAGCGCTGCTTGAGCGCATGGCGTCCGCTGTGCTTGCCGAGGACCAGCTTCGATTGCGGCACGCCGACGGACTTGGGGTCGATGATTTCGTAGGTGGTGCGTTCCTTCAGGTAGCCGTCCTGATGGATGCCGGCCTCGTGGGCGAAGGCGTTCTCGCCCACGATAGCCTTGTTCGGTTGCGGTCCGAAGGTGATGGTGGAGGTCAGCAGTTGGCTGCATCCGTAGATGTGCTCCGACACGATGCCCGTGTGATAGGGCAAGCGGTCGTTGCGCACCTTCATCGCCATGACAACTTCCTCGAGCGAGCAGTTTCCTGCTCTCTCGCCGATGCCGTTGATGGTGCATTCGATCTGCCGCGCGCCGGCTTCAATGGCGGCAATCGAGTTGGCAACAGCGAGGCCCAGATCGTCATGGCAGTGAACGCTGACGATGGCTTTATCGCCGAGCGCCTGTGCCATGCGGCCGATCAATTCCGCGTACTCGGTGGGCACCGAGAAGCCTACCGTGTCGGGCAGGTTGACGGTGCGCGCACCCGCTTCCACCACGGCACGGCTTACCTGTTCGAGGTAATCCCAATCCGTGCGCGTGGCGTCTTCGGCGGAAAACTCAACATCGTCAGCGTAGCGCCGGGCCAGTTCGACCGCGGCGACCGCTTCCTCAAGAACCTGTTGGCGGGATTTCTTCAACTTGTACTTGAGATGAATATCGCTGGTAGCGATAAAAGTATGGATGCGGGGACGTTTGGCGTGTTCCAGAGCCTTGGCGGCACGTTCGATATCCAGGGTGTTGGCGCGGGCGAGAGCCGCCACCTGCACCCAGTGGAATTCGCGGCTGACCGCGTCCACGGCCTCGAAGTCGCCTTCGGAGGCAATGGGGAACCCGGCTTCAAGGGTATCTACACCGAGTTCGGTGAGCTTGTGCGCGAGGCGCATTTTCTCACCAACGGTCATGCTGCAACCTGGGGATTGCTCCCCGTCGCGCAAAGTAGTGTCGAAGATGTAAACGCGA
>JAEUQG010000160.1 GCA_016789755.1 Bryobacterales bacterium | reverse complement strand
CTCATCGCCGCAGCCTTCACTCTGCCTTTGCCCGGCGCCTTACTCACCGTCGCTAACCATAGCTTCGAGTTGCCGGCCATCGGAACAGTCGGGGGAGGCAGCGGCATTATCACCAGTTGGACCGCTTCCCCCGGTTCCAGCTTCTTGACCCTGCGCCCCAGTGCCGCACAGTACTCCGGAACCGTCCCCCACGGCTCGCAAGTGCTACAGGCCAACTCCGGCTCGCGCTTCCAGACCCTGGCCGATGTTCTCGCAGCGAATACCATCTACACGCTCACGGTCGCCGTCGCCCGGCGCAACGACAGCACCATGGCATCTTACCTGTTCGCCCTGGAAGCCGGCGCCACCGTCCTCGCCACGGCGCAAGCACCGCCCAACAGCATCCCCGCCGCCGGCGGCTTCAACGATGTCTCCATCAGTTACACCGCCCTTGCCGGCGATCCGCTGCTCGGCCAGGCCTTGACCATTCGCCTCTCGCACACCAGCGGGACGAACGACGCCCATGCCCTCTACGACAATGTGCGCCTCGACGCCTCCCCGTTCGCCACCGGCAATGTCCCGGAACCCGCGTCCTTCCTGATCGCTGCCGCTGGACTCGCCCTGCTCGCAGCCCGCGTAACAACTCGCAACGCAATCAAATAGGCCCTGCCACCGCGCCGGTTCACTATACTGTTAGGGCAATGGCCTCTGAACCGGCCGACATTACAGACCTGCTGCTCCGCTGGAACGCCGGTGACTCCGGCGCTCTCGACCGGCTGACGCCCGTCGTGTACGACGAACTGCGGCGGCTCGCTCGATCCCTGCTGCAACGCGAGCGGCCCGGCCATACACTCTCGCCCACCGCTCTGGTGCACGAGGTCTACTGCAAACTCGTCGACCAGAACAGGGTGGGTTGGGAGAACCGCACCCACTTCTTCGGAGCGGCGGCCAACATCATGCGCCGCGTACTGGTGGATCACGCCAAGAAAAAGTTCTCGCAAAAGCGAGGCGGTTCGGCGAAGAAAGTCGCCATCAAGAACGATGAGAATCTGCAAACCGTACAATTCGCATCCGAAGAGTTGCTCCTGCTCGACTCCGCACTCGACGCCCTGGACCGCATCGACGCACGCAAGGCGAGAGTCGTGGAGATGAAGTTCTTCGCCGGCATGACGAACAAAGAGATCGCCGGCGCGCTGGGCACATCCGACGCCACCGTCGAGCGCGATTGGAAAATGGCGCGCGCATGGCTTATCCAGGCCATGAACTCGGGCAATCCTCCCGCGGAGTGACCTGCCGTGACCCGTGAGCGCTGGGCCAGGCTGGAAGCCATCTTCGATCGAGCCATCGCACTGCCGGCGGCCGGGCGCGAAGCGTTCGTGCGCGCCTCAGCCGGCGAGGAGTCGCTCGCCCGTGAGGCACTCGATCTGATCGCCGCCCATGAAGCCGATCACCCCCTGCTCGATGCGCCCGCCGCGCACCAATTGCCGGAAGGCATGCGCATCGGCCCCTACGCCATCGAGCGCGTCCTCGGCTCCGGAGGCATGGGCGTCGTATACCTCGCCTCGCGCGCCGACGGCCAATTTCAGAAACAGGTGGCGATCAAGCTGCTCACCGCCGGCCTCCATGCCGCCTTCGATCAACGGCATCTCCGCGTCGAACGCGAGGCCCTGGCGCGCCTCGACCATCCGCACATCGCCCGCCTGCTCGATTCCGGCTACAACTCCTTCGGTCAGCCCTATCTGGTGATGGAGTATGTCGAGGGCGAACCCCTCCACGTCTGGCGCCTCCAGCAGCAGCCGTCCTCTCAAGCCGCCATCGAACTTTGGCTCAAGGTGGCCTCCGCTGTCGCCGAGGCTCATCGCAACCTGATCGTCCACCGCGATCTGAAGCCCGCCAACATCCTCGTGGACCGCCACGGCGAACCGCGTTTGCTCGATTTCGGCGTGGCGAAACTTCTCGGCGAGTCCAACGCCGAGGCCACACGCACGCAATACTACACAGCGAACTACGCCAGTCCCGAGCAGCGCTCCGGAGCCGCCATCACCACCGGCAGCGATATCTATAGCCTCGGCGTCGTGCTGCACGAACTGCTGACAGGCGAGTTGCCGCCCGGCAACGCGCTACGAGGCGATCTCGCCGCCGTGGTCGCCATGGCCCTGCGCGAGGAACCGCACCGCCGCTATGCAACCGTCGATCGCTTCGCCGAAGATGTGCGCCGCAGCCTGAAAGGCCTGCCCGTATCGGCCCGCCCCGATTCGCTCGCCTATCGCACAGGCAGATTCCTTGGCCGCCACAAGATTGCCGCAGCCCTCGTGTTGGTTGCCTGCACCGTAATCGTTGCCGCAGCCTCCGTCGCCGTGATCCAGGCTCGACGCGCCGAACAAGTAACCCAATATCTCAAAAGCATGCTCGGCGGATCGGCCACCGATCCCGACAGCCTCGTGCGCGAGCGCGGCGCCGCGGTGAAACTGTCGGAACTGCTGGAGCAACTGGACCGCAGAATCTCCGCACATCCGCCCGCGCCGGAAGTCGAATTCGAGCTGCGTCACGTCATCGGCCTCGACTACTACCAGATGGGTTTGTACGACCAGGCGCGCAACAGCCTCGCTCGTAGCCGGCAGTTGGCCGACCGGTTGTATCCCGCCAATCACCCCAGCCGCCACGACATGAATCTCGTCCGCGGCGCCCTCGAACTGGCGGTCGGACGCTTCGCCGAGGCCGAACAAATCCTCCGCCATCTCCGCACCCAATGGCGCAACCCGCCCCCGCACTCGCTCGCCGTCTTGTGCGCCAATCTCGGCACCGCCGAATTGCGCCTGGGACACCGCCGGCGGGCCGAAGCAACGTTCCAGCAGGGCTTGCTCGCCGATCCATCCAATCCACTCCTGCTCAGCAACTCCTCCCTCGTTTTCATTGAGCAGGGCCGGTTCACCGAGGCCATCGCACGGTTGGAAAAAGCGGCCGCCTCCTCAAGGGCTGCCCACCGGGAACCCCGCGTGCCGCTCGCTTGGACCCTCGCCAACCTGGGCTTGATTTACCTTTGGACCGGTCAGCATGAGGCGGCACGCCGCAACGCAGCCGAGAGCCTGGGCCTCTTCGAGGCCACCTTGGGCCGGGACCATCCGGCAACCATCCATCCCATCATGACCCTCGCCCATGTCACCTCCGCGCGGAACCCCTCACAAGCCGAAGCGCTGATGCGTCGCGGCGTGGCAGCGCAAGCAGCCGCTCTCGATGAGGGACACTTTGAACGGGCCGTCGGCTTGACTCATCTCGGCTTCGTACTCATGCGCGGCGCCAATCCGCAAGAAGCCGTCAAGCCGTTACGCCTAGCCCTGGCGTTGCGCAAGAAAACCTTCCAGCCTCCCAACTGGCGCATCGCCGAAACAGAAGGCTTTCTTGGCGAGGCATTGGCCCGCACCGGCCGCCGCGTGGAGGCAAAGCCGCTGCTCGAATCGAGCGCCGCCGGATTTGCCGAAGTGTATGGGACAACCAATCCGCGCACTCAGGATGCGCTCGCACGCCTGCAGCACTGGGGCCGCTGACGCTACTACCGCGCCACTGCGTTCTTACGGATATACTCCGCCGGCGAGTAGCTGTCCCCCGGCCCGATATACAAAAACTGCTCGGCATACGCCAGCCCGTATTTCTTCCCAATCTCGCGGTCTCTCCCCAGCACGAACTCACGGATGTAGTTGCGATTCGCCTCATTGTCGCTATTGCCCAGCAGAGGCAGCCGCTTGCCTTCCTTCTCCAGCCGCGCCCGCAACCGCGCCCCGTTGTGTCCGGCCGGCCCTTGCGCCACGTTCTCCAGGTTCACATCGATCTTTCGTTCCACTTGCTTCGTGATGTCCACCACCCGGTTCACCCGCTGCTGGAAACGCGCAAAGTAATATTTCTCGCGCACCCCATGCGGCTTCAGTCCGGCATGAAAATGTTCCGGGTAGTCTTTCGCTCCTCCCGCCATCCATGCCGCCGCCTCCACGCACGCGCTCGTTACATAATGGTCCGGGTTCTCTTCGTAATGCCCCCACGGATCGTAGGTGATCACCGTATCCACCTTCAGCAGCCGGAACAAAAAGATGAATCGCGCCCGCAACTCCGATCGCGCGATATTGTCCATCGTATGGTTGTTGTAGTTCAGGTCGAAGACCTTCTCCACTCCCAACACCTTGCCCACGGCATTGTTGTCGCGCTCGTTCGCCGTCACCGTCTCCGCATACCATCCAGGTCCCGCCATATCGTCGTTGGTCACCCGGATGAGATAGGCCTTATAGCCTTCCTCCATCAGCTTGAACGCCGTCCCCGCGGCGAAAATCGGAATATCGTCCGAGTGCGGTTGAATCAGTGCCAGCGTCTTGCCTGCATGCGGCTTTCCGGCTTGCGCCCGCTCGATCACCAGCGGGCTGTGCGCATCGAACGGCTCCACCGCGCGCTCTGTCTGCGCAAGCGCAACCGGAGCGAAAGGCATGGCGAGAAAAGATCGGCGATCCATATAGATTCCTAATATAGTGAAACCATATGCGAGCCGTCACGATTGTCTTCCGTCCGCTGCTGTCGCTCGCCTTGTTTGCCCCCTTGCTGCCTGCTCAGCCGTTCCGCGCCGGCGCCGCCGAGGTCCGCATCACACCACCGCTCGGCACTCCCCTCGGAGGGAACTACGTCCTGCGCCCTGCCGCCGCAATCCACGATGAGTTGTATGCCAAAGCGCTCGTGCTCCAGGTAGAGAGCGTCAAAGCCGCGCTCGTCGCCCTCGATGTCGTCACGGTCGACCGCGAGACCGTCGAAGCCGCGCGAGCCCTCATCGTGGACCAGACCGGCATCCCTCCGCGCTACGTCATGATTAGCGCCACCCATACGCACTCCGGTCCCATTACCGGCTCCAGCACCCATCACGCATGGGCCGGCGCATCGCTTCCCTTGGCCCGCCAGTACCGCGCTCAATTCCCTTCCCTCATCGCCGAAGCGGTGCGCAAAGCCCATGCCGGCCTCGCCGCATCCACCGCCCGAGCCGGCGTGGGGCAGGAGCATTCCATCAGCATCAATCGCCGCTGGCTCAAAGCCGGCGGCGGCACCGATTGGAACCGTACCAACACGCCGCTCCCTGCCGACAACCTCGTGCGCCCCCTCGGACCCATCGACCCCGACATCAATGTCCTCAGCTTCGATTCCCCCGGCAGCAAGCCCATCGCCACCTACGTCAACTTCGCTGTGCATGCCAACTGCGTTGGCGGCGCCATAGTCTCGGCGGATTACCCTGCTACGCTCGCAAGACTACTCGCCGTCCGCGACCCGAACATGGTTACGCTGTTCACCAATGGCGCGGCGGCGAACATCAATCCGCTCCATCTGCGCGAAGGGCGAGGCTGGCAAGGTACTGCGCGAGCCCAACGTATCGGCGCCGTCCTCGCCGCAGGTGTCCTGAAAATCCTCGACCGCATGCAACCTCTCGTACCCAATCGCATCGAAGCCGCCAGCCGCTTGGTGAGCCTCCCGCTCGCTACTTCGCCTCCCGAAGAGACCGAGTGGGCGCGTCAAATCGCGCAGAGCTTTGGGAAACCGGGGCAAGCGCCCTTCCTCGATCTCGTCAAAGCCTCGCGCGTGCTGGACGTCTACCGCTGGGGAGGCCGCCCGCTCGACGCTGAGGTGCAGGTAATCGCTCTCGGCAATCAGGTCGCCTGGGTAGGCGTGCCCGGCGAATTGTTCGTCGAACTCGGACTGGCCATCAAAAGAGCATCCCCCTTCCCGTTCACCATCGTCGTCGAACTCGCCAACGGGTCGATGAACTACTTCCCCAACCGCAAGGCCTTCCCCGAAGGCCACTATGAGCCGGTCAGCACCCGCTTCGCTCCAGGCGCGGGCGAATCGTTAGTGGATGCCGCCACTGATTTGGTTCTCGAATTGCACAACAAAACCGGCCGCAACCGTTCCCAGTAGACGTTCCGCACAGGCGGGGGCGGCCCTTAGCTATCTCTGGACCTCGTCAGCCCGCGGTAGTGACCCCGCGCTTTGTTCGGGCGAGTCCCTCAGGAAGGAGCCGGCATGACCACCCACCTTTCCCGCCGCGGCTTTGTCACCGCGGCAACCGCGCTTTCCACTTCACGCGTGCACGGCGCCAACGACCGCATCCGCCTCGGCATCGTCGGCGCCGGCAATCGCGGCCGCTACCTCATGAACCTCGCCAATCAAGCCGGCAACATCCAATGGGTGGCCATCTGCGATGCCTACGATGAGCAAGCCGCGCGCTCCGCCAAAGTCGCCGGCGTCGACGTGGAGCGCACCAACGGCTACCGCCGCCTCCTCGACCGCAAAGACATCGATGCAGTCATCGTGGCCACCTGGGACAACACCCACTGCGAAATCGCCACCGCCGCGCTTCAGGCCGGCAAAGACCTCTACATCGAAAAACCGATGACCCTCCATCCCATGGAAGGGCACACCATCGTCAAGGCCGCCCGCGACAACAAGCGCATTCTCCAAACCGGCACCCAGCAACGCAGCTATCCGCACTTCATCGAAGCCAAAGAGCGCTTCATCGACACCGGCCGCATCGGCCGCATCACCATGGTGCGGTCCATTTGGAACGGCAACCTCGCCTATCGCAACGCGCCGCCGCCAAAGGGTATGGAGACCAAACCCGCTGGCCTCGATTGGGAAGCCTGCCAGCGCAACGCCAGCCGCCAATATCTCTGGCAACCCAAGCGCTACTTCAATCACTACGTCTATTGGGATTACTCCACCAACGCTCAGATGGGCGGCCTGTTCGTCCACATGGTGGATGTGGTGCACTGGTTCTGCAAAGTCACCGCGCCCCTCGCCGCGGATTGCTTCGGCGGCATTTCCCTGGCCCAGGAAGACCGCGATACCGCCGACAACATCAACGCCATCCTCGAGTACCCCGGCAAACTCTTCGTCACCTTCGAGGCCAACGTCACCGACGTCATCCAGCGCGAGAACGCGGATATCGTCTTCATGGGCACCGGCGGACGCCTCAACATCTTTCGCTACGGCTACAAGTTCTACCCCTCGGAAACCAGAGGCAAGGATGTGATCGCCGGCGGCACTACTCCTGACTTGCATGTTGCCAACTGGCTCGAATGTGTGCGCACGCGGAAGAAGGCGGCCTGCGACGAACTTGCCGGGCATTACTCCGCCATGGCTTGCCACATCTGCAACATCGCCTACTTGGAGCGCCGCCGCGTCCAATGGAGGAAGGAATGGGACATCGCACAAGCCTGATTGCCGCCGCCGCGCTGGCGTTGCTGCCCGCAACCGCCGAGCCCACATTACGCGTATTGCTCCTCGCGCCCGACACTACCCCGGAGCGCCGTCAGGCCATCGCCCGGCTCCGCGATGCACTCGAACGCACCGGACGCTTCACCATCCTCCTCACCGAAGATCCTGCGGCTTCTAGCGCCGCCGGCTACGACGCGATCCTGGTCGATTGCTTCACGCGCCTGCCCGATGCCGGCGCATGGAAGGCTGTCGTCACTATGCGCGCGGCGCGCTGTGCAGGCGCACCTTCCGGCGAGACACGCGAACTGAACGTCGCCTGGAGCCAGACGGAGCATCCGGTCGCCGCCGGTCTTGCTCAACACTTCCGCACCGCCGACGCGCCAGGTCCCATCGCCGCCGGCGAGTCCCTCGCCTCCGCCGGAAGGCAACCGGTGGTCCGCCTGCGCAAACAAGGCAATGCCGCCTGGCTCGAAACATCCTTGGGGGAAAATGTTGCAGCCCTCGATGAGCCGTCATTCCTCGACATCGTCGGCCGCGGCCTGGAATTCACCGCCACCGGCAAGGTCACGTTGAAACCCCAGACACGACGCCATGGCCGGCTTCCCGGCGCAGTCCGAGCCTTGGTCGTGACCGGCGGCCATCCCTACGATGCCTCCTTCTACACCCTGTTGGAAGGCAACCCGCGTATCTATGCCCAGATCGATCCGCATCCCCGTCCCTATCGCGCCGGAGACCTGCGCAAGAACTGGGACGTTCTCGTGCTCTATGACTCCATGCAGACCATCGATGAGCAGGAGCGCAAGAACCTCGTCGACTTCGTCGAAGCCGGCAAGGGGATCGTGTTCCTCCATCACGCACTGGTGGATTACTGCAACTGGCAATGGTGGTACGAGGAAGTGATGGGCGGACGCTGGTACCAGACCGGGGACAACCCTCCCAAATGGAAAACCCGCTGGAAACATGACGTCGAGCAGATTGTGCGCCCGGTGGCAAAACACCCCGTCACCGAAGGCGTAGGCATCATGCACCTCTGGGACGAAACCTACCAGGGAATGTGGATGTCGCCCCGCAATCAAGTGCTCATGCGCAGCGACCATCCCACCAGCGACGGCCCCGTAGTGTGGATCAGCCCGTACACCAAGTCGCGCGTCGTGGCCATTCAACTCGGCCACGACCGCAGCGCGCACGAGCATCCCGCCTATCGCCGCCTGGTAAACAACGCCATCGTGTGGGCCGCCAGCGGCCGGTGAGTCCATCGCATCGGCCGCACGCACCAAGCGCGCCCGCGTGGCCATGATACGCTTAGGGGGAAAGCCACCGTGAGCAACGATTCGACACTCGGCCGGGTGCTACGGGCGGTTCGCCGCCGCGCCCTCATACAACTGATGCTGGAACAAGGCAGCTATGCGCTGGCCATCGCCCTCGCCGCTCTCATCGCCCTCCTGCTCATCGGCACGCAATTGCTCGACTGGTATTGGCCCCCCATGCTCCTCGTGGGAGCATTCGCCGTCGGGTTGTATCGCGTCCGCGGGCGCGTGCCCACCGCCTATGAAGTGGCCCAGCAAATCGACCGCCGCCTCGGTTTGCGCGACACCATCTCCACCGCCGTCTACTTCGGCGAGAATGAGACGCCGGCCGCCAAGTCCCTCATCGAAGCGCAGCGCGGCGTCGCCGAATCGATGGCTCGTTCGGCCGACCCTGTGGCCGCTTCGCCGCTCTTTGTTCCCAAACAGGCTTACGCCTGCCTCGCTCTCCTCGTCGTCTCCGCATCTTTGCTCGTCGTCCGCTATGGTTTCCGGGGCTCTCTCGATCTGGAGCAGCCCCTCTTCCGCATTCCCTTCGACACCCTCTCGGCAACACCGGAAGTAGTGGCCAAGGCGAAAGCATCCCCGAAGCAAAAACTCCCCGCCGATTTCGAGGGCGTCTCCGTTCCCAACGATGGAACCGAAGAGGCCGAAGGCGAAAAGAAGAAGACTCCCGAGGAAATCGAGATCCCCGGCGAGACCGTCGATACCGATGAGACAGACGGCCGGGAAGCGCAAATGACCAAAGACGGCAAGTCTTCGGAAAAGGGCGGTAAGGACGGCGCCGAAGCCGGCGAAAAAGGCGACGGCGATCAGGCCGGAGACGACAAGGCGCAGCAGGACGCCGGATCCAACGCCAAGGGCCCCCAAAACGCCAAGTCCCCCGGTCAGACGAAGAATCCCAATTCCTCCAACCAGCAGGCCGACAATTCGTCCCTCATGGAGAAAATGAAGGACGCCATGGCGAACCTCATGTCGCGCATGAAGATGAATCCCAAGTCGGGTGAGCAATCGAAAAAATCCAGCGCCTCCGACCAGGGCGCCGCGCAGTCTGCTTCGGCCCAGCAAAAAATGGGGCAAAAGGGATCCCAGGCCCCAGGCAAGAAGGGCGACGGCCAGTCAAAAAGCGACGAGGCCGGCGACCAGGAAGGCGAAGGCGCCGCCAAAAGCATGAACGCCCAGGGCAAAATGTCCGATGCCGGCGGCGAAAAGCAGATGGCTCAGGAAGGCAAGAGCGGCGCAGGCAAACAGGACGGCGAGAAAGACATCAAACAGGCCGAGCAGGCCGCAGCCATGGGCAAAATCAGCGAACTGCTCGGTAAGCGTGCGCAAAACATGACCGGCGAAATCATGGTCGAAGTCAGCAGCGGACGCCAGCAGTTGAAAAC
Source organism: Bryobacterales bacterium (assembly GCA_016789755.1). GTDB lineage: Bacteria > Acidobacteriota > Terriglobia > Bryobacterales > Bryobacteraceae > CADEFT01. Next base: position 810 of record JAEUQG010000160.1, on the reverse strand, counting down.
CCAATACACCCAGAAAAACGCCGCCCACACTGAGGCCGGCGGCGACATCAGCCGCGATGAAGTCCCCGCCGCCTACCAGCAGTTCGTCCAATCGTACTTCGATGAAGTGCGGAAGACCCCCTCGGCTCCTAAGACCCCCGCAAAGTAGACGCGAATGCGCCGCCGCGATCTCTTCTTCGCCCCTCTCACACCGCTGCTCACCGCCCAGTCCCGCCGCCCCAACATCGTCCTCTTCCTCGCCGATGATCTGTCCTACCGCGATATCGAGCCCTACGGCGGCAAACAGGTTCGCACTCCACACCTCGCCGCACTCGCCCGGCAAGGCATTTGTTTCGATGCCATGTTCACCGCCACGGCCATGTGCGCCCCGCTGAGACAACAATTGTTGACCGGAATGTTCCCCGTCAGAAACGGAGCCTACCCCAATCACAGCCGCGTCTACGATGGCGTCAAAGGACTGCCCCTCTACTTCCAGGACCTGGGGTACCGCGTCGGCAGAGTCGGTAAAAAACATTTCGGGCCCGATGCGTCTTTTCCCTTTGAAGTGGTGGATGAAGAGGAACCTCGCCCAGGAAAACTAAACAAGGTGGAAGCATTCCTGCGCCGCGATGCCGCGCGGCCTTTCTTCCTTTGGATGGCTTCCCACCAGCCGCACGCGCCCTTCAATCAGGGCAACGCCGCTGATTATCCCCCCGCCAACATCCAGGTCCCCGGACACCTCGTCGATACTCCCGCCACACGCTCCGTGCTGGGCCGCTACTTCGCCGAAGTGGCCGTCCTCGATGCCCAGTTGGGAGCCGTGCTCGAATT
>JAEUQG010000102.1 GCA_016789755.1 Bryobacterales bacterium | reverse complement strand
AAGCGCGATGTGGCGGTGTCGAAGATCGAACAGGCGCATGCGGTGCTGGGCGCAACGGATGGGGAGAACGTGATCGCGTTCCTGATGAAGTATGACGCGGGGAAGATAGCCGCAGGGGAATGGAAGCCGGCGGCTGATTTCAACGTGACGTTCGAGCGGTTGCGGAATGCGGCGAACGAGCCTTGGAACTGGCTAACGGATTGGGGGGATTTTGCGGGGCGGCATGCGTCGGCATTGCGGCAGATCACGGTGGAGAACGTAGGCCGGCTGCGGAATGTGTGGACGTATCAATTCGGCGGGAACACGGTGGAAACGATGCCGCTGGTGGTGGACGGTCTGATGTTTGTGACGGGTCCTTTGAACAACGCGGCGGCGCTGGACGCGCGCACGGGACGTACGCTGTGGAAGTACACAAGGCAGTTGCCGAATGTGGCGGCGCATTGCACGATGATGACGAATCGGGGATTCGCGGTGCTGGGGGACAGGTTGTTTCTGGCCACGCTCGATACGCATCTGGTGAGCCTGGACGCGAAGACGGGCAATGTGATGTGGGACATCGAAGTGGACGATTACCGGAAGGGTTTTTCGATCACGCATGCGCCGCTGGCGATCGACGGGAAGATCATCGTCGGAGTGACGAGCGGGGAATGCGCTTTGTATGGTTGGGTGGATGCCTACGATGCGGCGACAGGGAAGCGGTTGTGGCGCACGCATTCGGTGGCGCAGCCGGGCGATCCGAACCGGAAGAGTTGGAATCCGGAGCCTTCGGCGCAGTACGGTGGATCGCCGACGTGGACGACGGGCACCTACGATGCGGAAACGGATACGATTTACTGGCCGACGGGGAATCCGGGGCCGGATTACGACGGGTCTGTGCGGCAAGGGGACAATCTGTATTCGTGTTCGGTGCTGGCGCTGGATGCGAAGACAGGGCGGATGAAGTGGTATTTCCAATACACGCCGCACGATGTCCACGATTGGGATGGGAATCAGACTCCGGTGCTGATCGACGGGGTGGTGCGCGGGGAGAAGCGGAAGTTGCTGGTGTCGGCACAGCGCAACGCGTTCTATTACGTGCTGGACCGGACGACGGGCGAGTTTCTGGGCGGGCGGGCGTTTGCGAAGCAGACCTGGGCGAAGGGGTTGGATGACAAGGGGCGGCCGATTGTGCTGCCGAATACGACTCCGACGCCGGAGGGCAATTCCGTGTGTCCGGATGCGGCGGGAGCGGCAAATTGGGGAGCGCCGTCAGTTGATCCGGTGACGGGATATTTTCTGGTTTCGGTGCGGGAGGCGTGCGCCAAGTATTTTTCGGCGACGAAGCCTCCGGTACCTGGGGAAGGCTATACGGGCGGCGGGCAGGAGATTGACCGCAAGATCGGGACTCCCGGATCGGTGCGGGCGCTGGATGCATTGACGGGCGAACGGAAGTGGGACTTTCCTTTGCAGACGGGATCTTCGGCGACGGGCGTGGTGGCGACGGCGGGCGGCGTGGTGTTCGCTTCGTCGCAGGACGGGAATCTGATTGCGCTGGAGAGCAAGACAGGGCGCTACCTGTGGAGCTATTACACGGGCGCGAATATTATCAGTTCGCCGGTGACGTATGCAGTGGATGGGAAGCAGTATGTCGCGATCGCGTCGCAATCGGCGTTGTTCGTGTTTGGGGTGGCGCCGTGATTTTTTCGCTTGCCACGGGGGCCGAATCGGGCTATACCTGTGATTCGGAGAAAAATCACGATGCGATTATCTGTAATGCTTCTTACTATTTGCGCGGCGATCGGCGCGGCGCAGGACGGCGGTCCGTTGACGGTGAATGGGGTTCGTTATGCGAGCCAGAAGTCGTTTATTGAAAGCGGCGGGCGATGCGCGACGAAATCGTTGAGCCTGACGGAACAGGATGAAGTGGAGCAGACGATTGCGGAGCGGCTGAAGAAGCGCGCGAAGAAGGCGGGGGTGGTGGTGGTGCCGACGTACTTCCACGTGATCAACAACGGGGCGGGCATTGCGAATGGGGACATTTCGCAGACGATGATCCAGCAACAGATGAAGGTGCTGAACGATGCGTACGGGGCGTCGGGATTTCAGTTTCAACTGGTATCGGTGGACCGGACGACGAATGCGAGTTGGTACAACATGACTCCGGGGACGCAATCGGAATTGGATGCGAAGACGGCGTTGCGCAAAGGCGGGGCCGATGCGTTGAATGTGTACACGGCGAATATCGGAGGCGGGTTGTTGGGATGGGCGTATTTCCCGAATATTTACGCGAGTTATCCGACCTACGATGGCGTTGTGCTGCTGTATTCATCGTTGCCGGGCGGCGATGCCGTACCGTACAACCTGGGCGATACGGCGACGCATGAAGTGGGACACTGGCTGGGGCTGTACCACACGTTTGAGCAGAGCTGCAGCACGGTGAGCGACCGGGTGGTGGATACTCCGAGCGAGAAAGGCCCGGCGTTCGGATGCCCGGTGGGGCGCGACACCTGTTTGGGGACGAAGCAGGCGGGGGCGGATCCGATTGAGAACTTCATGGACTACACGGACGATGCGTGCATGTACCGCTTCAGCGCGGAGCAAGCCAAGCGCATGCAGGACGTGTGGGCGGCATTCCGGCAACCGTAATATGATTGGGAGCGATGCGCTCTCTGATCCTACTGGCGATGATTGCGGCGGGGCCCGCTTTGCCGCAGAAGTTGTACTTTCCGGGGAGTGGCGATTGGGAACGGGTGCAGCCGCAGCAGGCGGGATGGAGCGCCGACGGACTGGATGCGTTGCTGCGATTCGCCGAATCGCGGCGGTCGACGGGGGTGGTGATTCTGGTGGGCGGGCGAATTCTGACCGAGCAGCATTGGGACCCGAAGCGGTTCGAGGCGACGGCGCAATACCGGTTTGAGAAAACAGCGGACGGGCAGATATTGGAAGACGTCGCGTCGATGCAGAAGAGCGTGACGGCGATGTTGTTCGGCATCGCGCGGGCGAAGAAACTGGTGGACTTCGATACTCCGGTGTCGAAGGCGCTGGGGGCGGGATGGAGCAAGCTGAGCGCGGAGCAGGAAGGCGCGATCACGATGCGGCACCTGTTGACGATGACTAGCGGGACGTCGGATGAATTGGGGTTTGAAGCGGCGCCGGCGACGAAGTGGCGTTACAACAGCGTGGCGTATCAGAAGATCCTGCCGGCGCTGGCGAGGGTGGCGGGGAAGGATGCGAACACACTGACGCGGGAATGGCTGACGGGGCCGATCGGGATGCGGCATGGCGAGTGGCGCGAAAGGCCGAACATGCGGGGGATGGTGGGGTTTGTGACTGCGGCTCGCGATATGGCGCGGTTCGGATTGATGGTGCTGGCGGGCGGAGTGTGGAATGGGAAGCGGATTGTGGACGCGGAGTTTGTGGAGGAGGCGCTGCGTCCGTCGCAGAAGCTGAATCCATCGTACGGGCTGTTGTGGTGGCTGAACGGGCAGCCTGTGCGAAGGGCGGGCGCGCGCGGCGGGGAGATGCTGATTCCTACGGCGCCGAAGGATGCGGTGGCGGCGCAAGGAGCGCTGGGACGTAAGGTGTATGTGGCGAAGAGCCTCGGGCTGGTGGCGGTGCGGATCGGGGGAGAAGCGCAGCGGAAGGGCGAGGCGGATTTCAATACCGAGTTCTGGCGGCTGTTGATGGCGGCTGCCCCGAAAGGTGTTTCGCGATGAATCGACGAATGTTTCTGGCGGCATGCGCCGCGGGCGCGGTTTCCGCGCAGACGGGCCGGAAGAAGAACGTACTGTTTCTTGCCGCCGACGATATGAACAATGCGCTCGGCTGCTATGGGCACAAGGTGGTGAAGTCGCCGAACATCGACCGGCTGGCGGCGCGGGGAGTGCGGTTTGACCGGGCGTATTGCCAGTTTCCGTTGTGCGGCCCGTCGCGGGCTTCGCTGATGACGGGGAAGCGTCCCGATGTGACGAAGGTATTGGGGAATAACATCGATTTCCGGGACCATCTGCCCGATACGGTAACGTTGCCGGAGTTGTTCAAGAACAACGGCTGGTATGCGGCGCGCGAAGGAAAGATGTTCCACATGAACGTGCCGGGAGAAGTGACTCTGCCGCGGTTTCAGGATGAACGTTCGTGGCATCATTCGGTGTCGCCGGGCGGGCCGGAGGCGAAGACGCCCGGTGAACTGCACCGGTTGTCGCCTCCGGGGACGCAATTTGGAATGCAGTGGCTGCCGGCGGCGACGGGGGATGGGCAATCCGATTCGAATGCGGCGGAGCGGGCGATTGCACTGCTCGAGAAGCATCGCAATGAGCCGTTTTTCTTAGGCGTGGGATTCCTGCGTCCGCACCTGCCGTTTGTGGCGCCGGCGAAATTCTACGACCGGTATCCGCTGGATACGATCCCGCTGCCGGAGAACCGGGCAGGGGATCTGGACGATATTCCGGCGGCGGCGAAGGGTGTGCGTCCGTTTTTGTGGAATCACATGGGGATGAGCGAGCGTCAGATTCGCGAGGCGCGGCGCGGGTATTATGCATCGACGTCGTTCATGGACGAGCAACTGGGCAGGGTGCTGGATGCGCTGGAGCGATTGAAGCTGGCGGAGAACACGATCGTGGTGTTCTGGGGAGATCATGGATGGAACCTGGGGGAACACACGCGGTGGCAGAAGATGTCGCTGATGGAGGATAGCGCGCGGGTGCCGTTGATTGTGTCGGCGCCGGGGAGCAAAGGGAATGGGAAGAGCTGTATGTCGCTGGTGGAGTTTGTCGATTTGTATCCGACGCTGGCGGAGTTGTGCGGGCTGAAGGCGCCGGGGGATCTGGAAGGGCAGAGCATGGCGCGGCTGCTGGAGGATCCGGCGCGCCCGTTCAAAAAGGCGGCGTTCACGCAGATTGCGTATGAGGATATTACGGGGCGGGCGATGCGCACGGCGCGCTACCGGTACATACGGTGGGAAGGCAAGGGCGGAGGCGAGGAGTTGTACGATCACCGGACGGATGCGGGGGAGTTCACGAATCTGGCGTTGCAGCCTTCGGCGAAAGGTGTACTGGAGCAGCAGCGCAAGATGTTCGATGCGGGGTGGCGCGCGGCGCGGGCATAGATTGTAGAGGGCGGATTGCGCGAGAATCGGCGGGCGCAATGATAGAATCCGGGGGCCGTTCCGCGCCCGCATGGTGTGAGGACGGAGTACGGAATGCACTTGGCGGTTCTGTTGGCGGCGTCGATGCTGTCGTGCGGATGCGGAGCGATGATGACGAGCGGGATCGGGTCGCCGTTCGGGCGCTCAGCGCGGGTGGGGGAGTATGTAGCGACGTTGATCTCGACGCAGGAGCCCTATGTGCCGTCGCTGCATCGCAATCCGGAGAACGACCGGTTTCGCATCGGATTGCTGCTGCATCCGGTGGATGGCGGGGCTCCGCTGCGGCTGATTCCGATTGCTTCCGGGCTGCGCCATTCGGATTACCGCAACAGCGCGCGGGTGTTGGGATGGGATGGGCGGCATGTGTGGTTTGTGGGGCAGGATATCGGGGCGTACGATTTGCGGGCACGGCGGCTGGTGCGGCTGGAGGATCTGCGGCGGGCCAACCGCGGGCTGGATGGATTGTGGCAGAACGCGCGGTACGGTTTCGGGAGGCGGCTGCAGATTACGTCGCATGATTACCGGCAGGAATACGAGGTAGAGCCGGAAACGTTGCGGGCGGCGCCGGCAGTTGGGTTGCGGCGGCCGAGCGGGTTGGAGGCGATTCGGGCAACGCTGGGCGGGCCGGCGGCTGATCAGTACCGCCGCAGACCCGGGCCGATTGAAGGTGTGGAGAGAGTGACGGCGTTGCGGAACAAGGCAGGGCTCGACAGCACGATCGCGTTGCGGCGGGTGGATGCATCGGGGAAGGAGATGTGGACGGTGGAGACGGGCATCGCAGATCTGGATCAGGTGCTGCCGGATGCGCGGCAGATTGCGCTGGTGGGGCGGAGGGTGGCGGTTCCGAATAAGGTGCAGGAGCCGGTGCTGGCGATTGTGGATGTGGAGACGGGACGGCTGGCGGCGCATTCGCTTTGGCAGCGTTGATGGCGTTGTATCCTGGAAGTTAAGCCGCTGAAGTAGCGCCCCGTCCGTCTCGCAGCTTCGCAATTTCACGATCTCCCACACATGCGCGAAACGATGCATCCACTCGATACCGCGGTAGCGATCGCTCCCGATCAAAAAGAAAGCCTGGTACGGTACATCAACCTGAAGCTGGCCGCTTTGGGGCAGCCGGTGAGCCGGTCGACCGCGGACCCGTATTTTCTGGAATTGACGCGGCCGTTGCTGCGGAATTATCTGGTGAAAGACCAGATGTACGGAGGGCACCTGTGTCCGGCGGACCGCCGGATTGAAGGCTTTCTGGAAGAGGTTCTGGGGGAGACGTGTCCGGACGGTGTGCCGAAGCTTCCGGCGAACACGTTTGTGCTGGATCGTGTGGGGTTGGCGCGGGAGATGTCTTTGCCTCCGACGGGGGACCGGTTCTCGGCGGCGTATCTGGAATCGTATCGCGTGGCGCAGGGAGTGCTGCACAATCCGCGCAGCGACCGGCGTACGACACAGGGGATTTTCCATGTGGTGGAAGGCGGGCTGCCGATTCCGGCGGATAAGATAGCCGTGCCGCGGCAGGCATTCGCGGGGCTGCTGGCGCGGGCGTTTCAACCTCCGGACGATGTGCTGCGGCTGCCGTTCACATCGGACCAGACGGAGGAAGCTCGGGTTTGGGTGTCGCTGTTGCTGCGTCCGCTGGTTTGTCCGGAGGCAGGCAGGGAGCCGTGGAAAACGATGGAGCTGCGCTTTTTCGCTCCGGGGAGCCTGGTGAGCAATCTCGATTTCATCGAAGGGATTTTCGGCAATGCGGGCGATCCTTATCTTGCCGAGAACGATGCGGGATTGGATTACCGGCATTGGACCGGGCATACGGGTTGCGTGATTCTGGCGCCGCACCTGGTGGGTGTGAAGAAGCGGGATTTGGGTCTGCCGCGGTGGGAGCAGGCAACGGCGCGGCAGCGGCGCGACAAGATGTGCTGGACGGATGCGAACGAGCTCTACAACAACGGGGGCGCGTTCAAGGTGACGTGCCGCGATAAGCGCGGGGCGATGGTGACGATCATCGCGGACAGCTACTACGGTTATTGCAAGAAGGAAGTGAAGACGCAGATCAGCTTCGCGGCGAACCTGTTCGGGTTCGCGCAGGAAGAGCACGCGGGCGGAGCGATTGCGTTTCCGAGTTATGTACTGGGGCAGGATTTCTATGCGGACCGCACGGTGCCGCTGAAGGCGGCGACGTTCGCGCAGGCGATGGAATTGCTGGGCGATCTAGTGGAGCAGCGGCCGGAAGGATACGCGGTGGACCGGCAGCACGAGGATGTGTTTTACGTGCCCGAACATGCGGCGTTCTTCGTGCGCGAGGGGTATGTCTCGTGGCAGCAGCAGGGCAACGAGCAGCGGCTGAAATTACGGGCGGGCGATGTGTATGTGCTTCCGTCAGGCTACCGGTTGCGGCTGGAGAAACAGATGACGGGATCGGCATGGCGGCTGGTAGGAACGCGGGCCGACGGGACACTGATCCACAAGCCTTCGACGGTATCGGGCGGGGGAAAATCGGAGATCTCGAAGTCGATCGGGAGTGTGCTGCTGAAGGGTCCGGTGTTCGTGCGCGATTACCAGGCGGACATGGATCAGGTGGAAGCGATTCTGTCGAAGGACTATTCGGGGATCCGGCGGAAGCAGCCGGGGCCAGCGCGGGATGGGCGTCCGATTTTGAGTGTGGAGCGCTCGCTGGGATCGGTGATCCAGTTGTTGACGCCGTCGGATGAGTACACGGCCGAGTACAACGATTGGCTGCGGACGATTCCGCAGATCATCCGGCAGTTGGTGTTTACGGTGAAGCGTTATTATCGTCCCGATTGGGGGGAGAATTGGCGCGAGCACTTTACGGTGGACCGGGTGAACGGGTTTCAGGGGCACGAGCTGAAGTACAACAATCAGCAGTTGGTGGCGAACTATCTGCGGGTGGGGTATGAACCGGATGGATCGTGGCGGATCTACAAGCTACGGCCGGATTTTCATCCGGCGGTGAAGGTGCAGGTGGAGGACGATATTACGGTGTCGGCGGTGGTGCCTCGGGAGGCGCTGAGCGGGCTGGACCCGCGCGAGTTGCATCCGTCGGTGAAGCTGGTGTCCAATTGCGAGGCGCTGCTGTTCCAGCGTCCGGACGATGCGATTGAGCCGGGATTCGATGAACCGGCGGAGGCGGATATCGCGTCGCCGGGGACGTTTTTATCGAATTACGAGCCGCTGGACCGCGGGCAGGTGCAGGCGATTGTGGATCATGTGGTGGTATTCGACCGGTTCACGCCGCCGATGCAGAAATTGCTGTCGGATTTCCTGCAAACGGGGCCGGGTTATGCGGTGTGTTCGGCGATGCCGCGGGTGGTGGATGGGAAGCCGTCGAAGAATCCGCGGTATCAGCAGAAGCGTCCGGACCGGATGAATCCCCGGGAGACTTATTTGGCGAGGGTGGGAGCGCATCTGGACCGGGAGGTGGCGGCAGGGCGCGATGTGCCGTTTCCGGTGAATTCGGTGCTCGCCGGGAGGCGGGCGAATCCGGCGCAACCGGAGATCGGGCTGCCTCCGCTGGCGGTTTATGGGCCGATTCATTATCAGGACTTACCGGAATTATTCATGGATTTTATTTGCAGTTTGACGGGGAAATCGCCGTCGACGACGGGATTCGGCAGCGAAGGGGCGCTGACGAAGGGGCCTTTTAACGCGCTGCCTCCGGTGGTGGATGTGAATAGCGCGGTGCTGGATGCGATTCTGACGGGGTATGAGGGGTTCACGTCGGTAGCGGGGTATGTGGGTCCGCGGTACAAGGTGGATCACGACATCAGCATGCTGGTGCCGGAGATCTGGTGCCGGATGAAGGTGACGGAGCGGGATCCGCGGTTGTTGATGGATCGCGGGTATCTGGAGAAGGTGGAGGATTTCGAGTACGAGGGACGGATGGTGCCGGCGAGCCGGCTGGGATATCGGATTACGAAGCAGTTCGCGGAGAGGTTTCTAGGGCGGGTGTTCGAGACTCCGGATGCGGTGTTTCCGGAGGGTTTGTTGCGGCCGGAACAGCAGGGGTTGGAGATGTTCGTGGCAGGGGTGGATGCGATGGTGGAGGCGCAGCGGCGGGTGGCGATGCTGTATTTCGAGGATGGGAGCGTGGAGCAGGCGTGTCCGCCGGTGAAGGCGCTGCTGCATATCATGGCGCACGGGCATTATGAGGGGGAAGGGATCGCGAGTGCGCGGGTGCGGGGGCTGTTCGAGCGGGAGACGGTGTTAGGGAGCGATTGGTATCAGGAGAGGCTGCGGATGAAACAGCGGATCGATGTGGGGCTGTGGCGGCGGCATGTGGAGGCTCTGGAGGAGGCTCGGACGAACCCGGATGTGCGGGCTTCGCGGCTGGATGTGGAGTACCGGCTGCGGGAGGCGCGTGGGGAATTGGAACGTGTGCGGTCGGTGGAGTATTTGGGGAGTTTGGTGGGGACGCTGGGGGCGGACCCTATGTGTCATTGAGGCTTGGAGTCAGAGTGCTTGCGCCTTCGGCGCCTCCAGCATGCTTGCGCCTTCGGCGCCTCCAGCATGCTTGCGCCTTCGGCGCTTCCTTGCGCTTCATTTGCGCTTGCGCCTTCGGCGCTTCATTTGCGCTTGCGCCTTCGGCGCGCAGGACGATGCCTCTAACGCCAGAGGTGGCGGTTGGCGAAGGCGCGGCCAGAACCGGATTTGAGGTAGCGCTCGAAGGCGGTGGCTTGCTCTTTGGTGCGGAAGGCGAAATAACAGTGGAGAGACCAGGGACGGAATTGGGAGGTGTGCGGGACGCCTCCTTCGTTGTGCTTGGCTAGACGGGCCCTTAGGTCGCTCGTCATGCCTGTGTACCGCTCGGTTGGGTGGGATTCGCTGCGGAGAAGGTAGACGTAGTGCATTTTGATTAGTTGTCCGCCTCCGCCCCTTTGGGGCTATGGCGGACAGTCTTCCGCAATGCTTCGCCGAAGCATTGTGGAAGACTGGTGGAGGCGGCGGGAATCGAACCCGCGTCCGAGAAAGCCTACCCTGAAAAGCCTACGTGCGTAGCCGTGTTCTGAAATTTCGGAGAACAGTTCTGAACCGGCAAGACCCCATTCCCCTAGCCCGGTTGATCTCAAGTGAACAGCTACGAGCAGAAGCTGCCACCCTATCCCGTAAAGTTACGCCTGCCAGTAGCGCACGGGCTCGCTACCAGTGACGGCTACCTAAAGATTAGGCAGCGTATGCAAACTGCGTGTTATTGGCAGTTATGGTTTTCCGATCGTTTTACGGGAGCTCGGAACCCGGCACGCCTTCCCAAGCCAGTACTAACCCGTCGAAACCTTTACGCCCCCTTCCTACCAACATCATAGCACCCGGCCCAAACTGGACAGGGCGATAAACGCTATCCTAACCTAAAGAAGTAGTCCACATTCGATGCCGACAACTCTGCCGGACACCCATATAGACCAAGGTACGCAGGACGCTCTCACGCCCCTGTACCACCTCGTCTTGTTAGACGACGATGAACACTCCTACGAGTACGTAATCGAAATGCTGATGAAGCTTTTTTGCCTCTCGGCGGATCAGGCCTACCGGCACGCGGTGGAAGTGGATGCGAGCGGACGCACGATCGTGCTGACAGCGGAGTTGCCCCTGGTCAGCTTCGGGCGGGATCAGATCCATTCCTATGGGGCCGATTACCGGATTCCGAAATGCAAGGGGTCGATGAGCGCGATCATTGAGCCGGCGGCAGGCGGAGGCGGCGGGCAGAACTGCTAGATCGAGGGGAGACGGAAGCCGGGAGACGGAGTTTCTAGTCGCCGCTGCCGAAGACCAGGAATGGGGCCCAGTAGAAGGGGTGGCGATATTCCGGTTGCCGCATCAGTTCGATGGCGGCGCGTTGCATGGCTTGGGGCGGGTGCGTGTTGCGCCGGCGCAGCGTGCGGTGCAGGGCGGACATGAGGCGGGAAGAGCCGGCGGCATCCACTTTCCACTGGCTGGCGACGGCGGTGGTGCTGCCCGCGGCGAGGAAGGCCCATGTCAATCCGACGAGTCCTTCGCCTGTTCCAGGGGCGGCGCGCGCGGTTTCACAGGCGGAGAGTACTGCCAATTGGGCATTGAGCGAAAGGGCCAGGATCTCACGCGATTCGAGGACGCCATCACTGAAGACGAGGTAGGAGTAGAGGGGATTGGCAGCGTTGAGGACCCCGTGCGTGGCGAGGTGCAGGACGCGGTGGCGGGGCGCTTCGCGCAGCCATCGCTCTTTGGTGGCCTGGACGCCGGAGAGCGTGGCCGCTCCAGGGTACAGAGCGGCGATCTGGCGCAGTTCCTCTTCCGAGGTACGGAGTGGGGAAAGCGTTCCGGCAAAAGAGCCGAGCACGGGAGCTCCAGCGGCGAGCAACGGAGAAGCCGGTGTGGATTGCGAGGCGCGCGCGGTGAGGGCATGGAGCGCGGTGAGCGACGGCGCGTAGAGCAACGGGCGCTCTTCCAACAAGTGCTTTCCGCGCGGCGAAAGCAGTGCGGCAAAGGGAAGGCTCCACATGGTTAAGTCGGGGATGAGGACGAGAGGCGTGGCGGGCGTGAGACGGGATTCGAAGGGCTGGATCAAGAGCCGGTACAATTCCAGACCGGCGTTGCGGTAGGCGATGTCACGAGACGCGATGGATTCGCGGAAGGCAGTGATTTTCCGCTCCACGGGCTCCCATGGCTGGACATGGACGGAGACGGATCCGGCGGCGGGGACGAGGAAGGAATAGAGCTTGCTGCCGGCGACACCGACCTCGATGGCGGCGCCGCGGGCGCGAAGCAGCGACTGCGCTTGAGGGAGTGGAATCGGGGAGAAGGCGGCGCGGCGGACGCGAAGTTGAGGCCGCTGGGTGTAGAGATTGGCTTGAAAGGCGTCGAGATCCCGATTGGCGGATTGCCATTGGCGGCGAGCCTCGGAGTTGCCTTGCAGGGAGGCTGGAGCGTAGCGCATGGCTTGACTGCGCAGTTGGCGTTCCTGGCGCGCCTGTGCGGGGGTGAGTTCTGCCGGTGAAGCGGCGCCATGATCGTGCAAGAGGTCGATGAGGATGCGTGCTTTGGCGCCTTCGAGATGCGAGAGCGCCTGTTCCACCTGGTTTGAGGCGACATCGAGGGCCATCAACTGGTAATAGGGATTGCCACGCGTGGCGAGGTAGTGCAGCGCTTGCTGGCCGCCGCCGGCGAGCAAGTCGCGCTGTGTCTCCAATTCGCGAATCTCCTCGTCGAATGCCTGGCGGGCGGCTTGGGATTGGCCGAGGCGGGCATGGGCCATACCGAGGGCATCGAGCGCCAGGCGGTGCGGCTCGACGGCGCCTGTTTCCTGTGTTTCGCGGATGGCTCGCTGCGCCCACGAGACGGCATTGGGCGCGTCGTTGCGGTCGAGGTAGACGAAGGCGATGTGGGGGAGAACTTCAGCGGCCTGGCGGGCGGCGCCAACGGATTGAAACAGGCGCAAGGCTTCTTCGAGATCGGCGGCAGCCTCAGGGAAGCGCTTCAGATCGCGCAGGACGCCGGCGCGGTTGACGTGGCAGGTGGCGCGAACGCGCGCTTCGAGCTGGGGTTCGGCGAGAATCTGCGCGCTGGTACGAAGGGCTTCCTCGTAGAGATGCAAGGTGCGGTAGATGGGAATAAGGTTGGTTCGGGTGAGGGCGATTTCGGCGGGGGAGGCTCCGGCGGCCTGCTTGGCGCGAAGGGAGCGTTCGAGATAGACGCGGCCAACCTCTTTGTCGCCCTGGTGCATGTAGGCAGTGGCGAGGTTGTCGAGCAAAGCGAGCGAGAGCTCGCGGTCGCCGATGCCGGCGCTTTCTTCGAGCGCAACGAGGAGCAGGCGGACCGCCTCACGGTATTCGCCGATGTCGACGAGCACGATGGCGAGATTGGTTTGCGAGCGGAGTGCTCCGGCGAGGTCGCCCGACTGGCGGCAGGCAGCGGCGCTGGAGCGCAGCGAGACGATGGCGTCCTGGGGCAGGCCGAGGGCTCGTTGGGCAAGCCCCGCGCCGCGGTGCAACTCGCAAGCGGCATGCAGGTCGCCAGCCTGTTCGCTGTGGCGCAGGCCGAGCAGGTTGGCATCGAGCGATTCCTGCTGGCGGCCCATACGGCGATAACACAGGCCGATGGCTCGCTGAGCCTGGGCGGCTTGGGCGTGCCGATTGAGCCTCAGGGCGATGGAGAAGGCTGCTTGCTGGAGAGCGAGGGCATAGGGGAACTGGTTGGCGCGGAAGCGCTCGTCCGCTTTGCGGCGGCAGGCATCGAGCAACTCGACGGTGGGGGGACGGTGGGAGAGAGCGGAAGCGGTCTCCTGGCCGGTTTCGATGCGCGCGAGCAGCGAAGCAAGATCGGCGTCCTGTGCCAATGCCAACCAGAAGAGCAGGCGAATCACGATCTATATTCTACGTTTCTGCCGGGCAAGAGCCGGGACCGGCGGAGCGAGAGAATGGCGGCGGGAGTCAGGGAACCCCAACCGCCATGGAGAGAAATAACCGCGAGCCTCACTGTTTTTCTGTATTCCTGGACAGATACGCTGCCCGTTATTTGATGGCAAGGAGGGTGGATGTTGTGCCGATATTGGCGAGGGGCCGATTATTTTTTCTTAGCGGGCGGTGCGGCGGACCGCGGCGAGCCAGGCATCGAGTAAGGGCGAAGCCTTGTTTTCGGCTTGGAGGAGGAGAATTTCCTGTTCGCATTCGGCGCGCAAACCAGCTTGCGCGTAGAGCAGCGCCAAGAGGAGGTGAGAAGGCGGAGTGCGGGTCTTTGCCGCAGCAATACGGTCCGCCATGCCTGCCGCGGCGATGAAGAATCGAGCCTCGGGTTGGGGCGGGAGGGGAGAGCGAACTGACTCCGATGCAAGCGTGGCGACGACCTGCCACAGCAGCAGCTTGCCTCGCGGCAAAGGGCTGGCGGGTTGCCATGCGGGCCGGCGGAGGAGATCGCTTTCAGCGACCGGCTGGAATTGCTCATCGGTGACAAGGACGCGGTAGGTTGCGGCACCGGGCAGAGGGTTCCAGGTGAAGACCGGTTTGTCTTGCAGCGTGACGATGCTCAAAGGGGACGTCAGAGTGAAGCGAGGCTGCGGCGATTCTTCGCCGAGAAATGCGGTGGGGGAAGAGGAGAGCCCCGGGGGCAGATGCACTGGCGTGGGGTCTCCGCGAAGGAGTTGGGCGAGGAGCGCGGCATCCTGGGGGTTGCCGGAATCGAGGCCGGCGAGGCGTCCGTTCGCGTCGATCCCAATGATGCGTCCGTTGTCGTGCAGGGAGATGGAGAGGGACGGGGAAGGCTCGGGGCGGAAGCGCCAGACCGCCAGTGCCGCCAGCAACAGCGATGCGGCGATGGCGGCGGGTTTGATCCAACGGCGTGCGGGCGCGGAGTGCCGCATCCGGCGGCGGAACTGCCGCAGGTCTTCGGCGTCGTCGTGGCAGGAGGCACACTGCCCGAGATGCGTTTCCACTTGTTGGCTGCGGTCTACGGAGAGAGACGAGTTCACCCAGGCTTCGAGGGTGGAGAAATCGAGATGGGGATCGGCGTCTTGGAGGTGCGGGGCAAGGGCGGGGGCGGCCTGCAGGAGGAGATCGCGGCACGGGCCGCACTGTTCGATGTGTTCATCGAGGCGCAGCAACTCCGCCGCGGGGAGTGACCCGTTCCAATAAGCCGCGATCTGTTCCTGCCGGACGTGTTCCAATGCGTTCTACTCTACCTTCCCATGAGGATCAAAAGATGCCGTTATTTGCATCAGGGTGGATTGGGACAGCGTCTGGCCAGCCGTTGGCGAGCCGAGGCGCGCAAGTTGATGACCTGTTGTCTGGTGAGGGTTAACCGCTGGGCGATGGCGAGGTCATTCCAGGGCAAGGTGGGCCAGAGTGCCGCGAGTTCTTCCAAAGTGAGTTCCATGGCGGAGGCGATCTGCCGCATGGAGGCTGCGCCGGCGGCGGGGAAGTACGGGAGGGCAGGGCCTCCGCGTTCGTCGCGGAGGTGGAGCAACAGGGCGATGCGCTGCGCCAGCGGAAGCAGCGTGATTTCCTGCCAGAGGGTGGCGAACCAGCGGCGCTGATCGAGGCGCTGTTCGGGAGTGCGCGATTTGGACGGCAAGGTAACGGTGTCGAGGGCAGTGTCGCCGTCGCGGATTCCGAGGACGGCGGCGGCGATTTCGACGAGGTCATCCAGCAGCAGAGGTCCGGCTGCGGCTCGGAACGCTGCTTCGGCGACGGCGGGCAGGCTCTCCGAGGCAATGGAAACCGGCTGGGCGGCGACGCCATCGCGATCTTTCCAGGCGGCGAATCCGCACAGGAGACGCACATCCGGCGCGGTCCATAGGGCGTAGCGGTTGTCGTTCGCCATGAGATAGCGCAGGCGGTTCTTCAGGCGGTGGCGTTGCGGATAGCGGGCGCGGAAGTAGCGGTCGCAAGCGTGTTGGGCGACGATGGCGGCGTAGGCTTCGATGTTCCGGACGTCATCGGGGGCGTCACGCAGCTTGCGGACGAGGTCGAGCGTGGCCTCGGCGCGGACATCTTCGCGGTCCTGCAGTAGATGCGCGGAGCGGAGGCGGGAATGGACAATGCGTTCGATGACAGGTTCAGCGCATCGAACTCTGGCATCCAGCCCCGCGTTAATCACTGGTATCAGCGCCTGAAAAAGGAATCGGGCTCATGAAGGTTCATGAGCCCGGTCACTCGGACAATGGAATCGGTTATTGGCCGATGATGTCGTAGGTGGTGGTCCCGGCGACACGCACCTTTTCATAGGCGGCCATCCACTCCTTGTGGAAGGGGTTGGCGGTGTATTCCTTGAGTTGTTCAGGGCCGCCGGTGAACCAGAAGCAGGCGCCGTATTCGCGGCGTGTAGCGGTGAGTTCCGCGGAGACGCCCTTTTCGCCGGCGGCAGCGCGCTTGCGGGCCGCGCCGTCGGTAGTGCCGAGTTGCGCCAGTGGAGCGCGGAGTTTGCCGGACCACACCATCTTGATGCCGCTGTACTTCTGCGGCCACATGGCGGTTACTTTGTGGAAGTTGTCCCAGTCGGCTTGCGTCGCTTCCTTAATGGGAGTGAACGCGAAGCAATGCATCATACCCTTCTCGCCGGCCTGCGCCAGGCAAGAGCCCAGAAGGAGGGCTGCCATCGATAAACCGAATCTACGCATACACCGGATTCTACCATCGCGGCAGAACGCGCTTCCAGTTGGGATCGACGCGTTTGCGCATCTCGGCTTCGTCGTCGCGTTTGCGATAGGGGAGCTTTTCGTAGCGCTCTTTGAGACGGGCGAGCTGATCGTAGTCGAGTTCGACGCCGAGGCCGGGCTTGTCCGGGATGACGACGCTGCCCTGGTGGAAGGGGATGCGGCCTCCGGCGACGACTTCGTCCTGCTCGGTCTGCCAGGGGTAATGCGTGTCGCAGGCGAATTCGATGTAAGGGCAGCAAGCAGCGGCGTGGGTCATGGCCATCATGCTGACGCCGAGGTGATTGTTGGAGTGCATGGAGAGGCCCATGCCGAAGACACGGCAGAAGTGATCGAGGTGCTGTTGGGCTTTGAGTCCGCCCCAGTAGTGGGGGTCGGAGAGGACGATTTGCACGGCGTCGTGCTTCCAGGCTTCGGGGATGTGTTTGAAGGCGGTGACGGCGACGTTGCTGGCTTGCGGGGTATCGATGCCTTTGGCGAGGAGACGCTTGCGCACCTCGCCCATGCCTTCGATGGAGGCGCAGGGATCTTCGAGGTAGCCGCCGCGGGAGAGCTCTTCGACAAGGGATTCGCCGACCATTACGGAGGTGTCGACGCTCCAGGCGCAATTGGGATCGATGCGGAGAGGGACGTTGGGGCCGAATTCGCGACGCAGGGCGCGGATGGTTTCGATTTCGACTTCAGGGTCGAGGACGCCGCCTTTGAGCTTGATCTCCTTGAATCCGTACTTGGCGATCATCTGTTTGGCCTGGCGGACCATGGCTTCGGGGGTGAGGCCTTCGCCGTATTCGTCGTCGCGTTCGTCGTCGCCGAGACCGCCGCCGCCGGCATGTTTATAGAACAGATAGGCGGAGAAGGGGACGGCATCGCGGGCGCGTCCACCGAGGAGGTCGCAGGCGGGTTTATCGAGAGCCTTGCCGATGGCATCGAGGCAGGCGATTTCGATGGCCGCGAAGGTGCGGGTGTGACGATCCATCGGATTCTCGCCGGGGACATGCCAGGTTTGCGAGCGGTCGCCGGAGGCTTCGGCAGCGGCGCGGGCTTCGAAATCCATGTGGAGGCGGGTGAGTTGGAAGACGTCCATGCCGATGAGGCGCTGTTCGGCTTCCTTGAGGAGGCCCATGGGTCCGTCGCCGCCGTAGGTTTCGCTGCATCCTTTGATCCCTTCGTCGGTTTCGATTTCGACGATGGTGCGGATGGCGTAGTGGGCGTGGAGCCCGTAGGAGCTGCGTAGCGGCGGATCGGCGATCGCCACGGGATGCAGCTTCAAGGCAGTGATCTTCATGGGCACACTCCTAGCGGGCCGTTGGCCGGTCGGGCACGGCTGGAAGTTGGATTGGGAAGCTGGGATTTCGGGAGAGGCTACTTGCGCATGCCGCGGCGGCGGTTCTTGACGCGGCTCTGACGGAGTTTGCGCTCCTTGCGCTTCGGCTTGCTGATGATGAAGGTGCCGCTACCGATATACTCCGACTTGTACAACTTTTCTTCTGCCAAGGGAATGCTCTCCTAACTTCGATTTTGGAATTTGCGGTGAGGCCAAAGCGGCCTTACGACCAATCTTGTATTGTACCCTGAAAGAGAGGCCGCCCGAGGCGGCGTTGGACTGGGACCCCTGCATGCCACAGTTGCGCGAGTCTTTCCGCGCTTTGAATCACCGGGATTTCCGGCTTTACACGGCCGGGCAGATCGTATCCCTGACGGGATCGTGGATGCAGAGTGTGGCCCAAAGCTGGCTCATCTACCGGCTGACGCATTCGGAATGGATGATGGGGACGGTGGTTTTCGCCACGCACATCCCGGTGCTGTTGCTGGGGCCTTTGGGTGGGATGGCGGCAGACCGGTTCCCGCGGCAACGCGTAGTATTGATCACGCAGACGGTCGCGCTGGTGCAGGCGCTGTTGCTGGCGGGGCTGAATCTAAGCGGGCAAATCACGCCGAATCTGGTGCTGGTGTTGGCGGTAGTGCTGGGAATCGCGAACGCCTTCGATATTCCGGGGCGGCAGACGCTGTTCATCCAGATGGTGGGGAAGCAGGATCTGATTTCGGCGATTTCGCTGAACTCGGCGATTTTCAATGCGTCGCGGGTGGTGGGGCCGTCGTTGGCGGGGATCATTGTGGCGGGGTTTGGGGAGACGGTGTGCTTTTTTGTGAACGCGGCAAGTTTTCTGGCGATGATTGGGTGTGTGGCGGCGATGCGGCTGCCGATGGCGGGAGCGGGAGCGGCGGAGGCGGCGGGCGGGTTTCGCGAAGGATTCCGTTATGCGTGGAATCACAAACAGCTTCGGGTTCTGTTGGGCGTGTGCGGGCTGACGGGGTTGTGTTATTCGCCGATTCTGGCGCTGGCGCCGTTTTTCGCGGACGGGATTTTTCATCAGGGCTCGGCGGGGTTGGGCTTTCTGATCGGGGCGATGGGTGTGGGTGCGGTGATCGGGGTGGTGCGGCTGGCGCGGCACACCGGCATCTCTCGTTTGCCGGGCGTATCGCTGGAATCGACGTTGATCCTGGCGTTCAGCCTGTTGGCATTCGGATGTTCGCCATGGTTCGGCGCTTCGATCGCGCTGATGGCTCTGATCGGATTCAGCGTGATGCGGCAGAACTCGTGCAGCAATTCGCTGATTCAATGCACGGTGCCGGATCATTACCGGGGGCGCATGATGGCTTTGTTTTCGATGGTGGTGACGGGGCTGTTGCCGATCGGCAGTCTGGCGTCGGGGGCGCTGGCGGAAGTGTTCGGGGCGCGTGCCGTAGTGCTGGCGGCGGGCGTGTGCTGTCTTGCGGGCGCGGCCGCGTTGCGGTTTGCGATGCCGGGCTTTTCGGAATGGGTAAAGGAACAGGAGGAAGAAGCGTGCGCCGCCTGATTGCTGTGCTGTGTGCTTTCTATGTTGGGCCGGCTTTGGCGCAAGAAGCGCCTGCCCGCTCTCCGCTGTTCGATGAGATCGCGGAAATCCTGACGGATCTTTCGCAACTGACGGGGTGGAAAGCGCCGAAGAAGGTCGATTCGGACACCATCACAAAAGATGGGCTGAAAGGCTTTCTGGAGTCGCGGATGCAGGAGATCGTGAAGCCGGAAGAAGTGCGGGCCGAGGAAGTCGCGTTGAAGAAGCTCGGGCTGGTGCCGGAAACTTTCGACCTGAAGAAGATGACCGTGGATCTGCTGACCGAACAAGCGGCGGCCTTCTACGACTATCAGAAGAAGAAGCTGTTCATTCTGGATACGAACGCGACAATCACTCAGAAGCCAGTGCTGGTGCACGAACTGGCGCATGCGCTGGCGGATATGCACGTGAATCTGGAGAAGTACATTTTAAAAGGCAAGAGCGACGACGCGGCGCTGGCGCGGCAGGCGGTAATGGAAGGGCAGGCGACGTGGCTGATGTCGGAACATCTGATGGCGCGGATGGGCACGTCTCTGCGCAAGTCTCCGGAGATGGCCGAGGCGATGAACCGCATGACCGGGGCCTCGGGCGGCATGTTTCCGGTATTCGATTCCTCGCCTTTGTATTTACGCGAGTCGCTGATGTTTCCCTATACGAAGGGGTTTCTGTTCCAGCAGGCGGTGATTGTGAAGATGGACAAGCCCGGGTTCCTGGAAGTGTTCAAGAATCCGCCGCAGAGCACGCAGCAGATCATTCACCCGGAGAAGTATTTCGCCAAGGTGCAGCCGGTGAAAGTAGCATTGCCGAAGGTGGAAGTGAAGGGCTACGACGATCTGGTGGAAGGCACGCTAGGGGAGTTCGACCACGATATTCTGTTCCGGCAGTACGGCGGCGAGGCGGAGGCGAAGTGGGCGCAGAAGTGGCGCGGCGGGCAGTTCCGCGTCTACGAGCACAAGAAGGACAAGAGCACGGTGCTGCTGTATGCATCGGAATGGGAAGATGCGCAGGCCGCGCAGGAGGCGTTCCGGCTGTACCGGCTGGTGCTGAAGGGGAAGTGGAAAACGCTGACGATCGAATCGGAATCGGCGGGTGAAGTGGTGGGGAAAGGCGACGACGGACCGTTCCGGTTGAAACTGGAAGGCACGCGGCTGACAAGTCTGGAAGGAAAGCTTTGAATACATTTACGGTCCGCACTGTTTTTCTCGATCCGGCGAAAGTGGAGGCGATCCAGTACGACGTGGTTCCGACGAACGAGCATGGCAAAGCCGTGTGCGATTTGTTTCTCGATTTTCTGTCGGAGAATCCGCCGGAGTTCCGGAAGGCGCTGCCGTTCTTGAAGAAGGGCAGCACGGAGTTGCAATGGGCCGCGGCGGACGGCGGCGTGGCGTTCGCGGCGTTCTTTGAGGAGAACCAGCCTGTATCGATGGGAGTGCTGATTTCCGGCCTGGCGGCGGAGGCCGATGAGCAAATGATCGGGTCGATCCGTGAGGCGATTTTCGGGGATGAGGAAACCGACATGCTGGATGCGCCGGAGCGTCCGCTGTTTCTGAACGTGCTGTTTCCGGGCTCGCCGGAGTTGCATCCGCAAACGCAGGTGCTTTCGGCGGCGCTGGCGAGCGTGTATTTCCGGGTTATCGGCGAGATGGCCGGGCAAGCAGGAGCAGCGCCAGAGCAGCCGCGGCAGTGATGGCGAAGCCGATGCGGAGTCCTTTGGAGCGGAAGCGGAATTCGACGGTGTGTTCGCCTGGGGGAAGCTGGATTTGTTGAAAGGCGATGCGCGCGCGGGCGATGGGGGCATCGGCGCCGTCAATGGTGGCGGTCCAGCCGGGGAAGTGCTGTTCGATGAGCTGGAATACGCCGCCGGTGGATGACGATGCGCGGAAGCGGCGCAGTTCGGGGGACCATGCGGTGACTTCGACGCTGCCGCTGTCGAAGCGGTAGGCGGGCCTGGCGCCGGCGTATTCGACCACGCGGTAGTAGCTGGTGGCGGGCTGCAGGAGCCGGTAGCGCGGGCTGGCGAGCATTTTCGGCAGGTTCTGCGAATTGGGATCGGCGATGATGTAGCGCACGGCAAAGGCTTCGAGCATGGCTTCGTTGAGCGGGTCGATGCGGAAGAGGCGGTTGGTTTCGAAGGGGACGAATTTTTCCACGGCGTCGCGATAGGCGATGGGCAGGAAGGGATCGAAGCCTTGCGGGGTGAGCAAGCCGTAGTGGCGGACATCGGTGCCGTGGGGGCCATCGTCGAGGGCGATGCGATAGTGCCGGTTGCGGCGCATGAGGGCGAATACGGCGGGGTCGATGCCGGTGAAATCCTTGCCTCCGGTGCGCATGTCTTCGGCGAAGTTCCGGTCCAGATTGCCTTCCATGGAGTTGAAGCGGCGGCCGGCGCCGTAGGTTTTGTACTCGACCCAGACGAACAGCAGCAGCATGACGATGGACATGCGGTGAGTGCGCGTTGCGGCGAGCATGGCGGCGATGAGCAATGCCGCCGCGACTTCGGCGAGGGTCCACCATCCGGAAGCGAAGCCTACGCCATCGCGGCGCCACAGCAGCCACTGGCGGAGGCACCAGCAAAAGGATGCGGCTGCCGCAGCATGGGCGATCCACTTTGAGGAGAGGACTGTCATGCGCCGCCAGAGTGCGTCCCAGCCTGCGGCGGTGAGGATGGCGGCGGCAGCCGAAAGTGCGGCGAGGAAATTCCATTCGCGCATGAGTTCGGAGGCGAACGGCAGGCGGTCCGCGATGGATTCGATGAATCGTCCAGGGTTTTCCATCAACAGCAGGCTGACGGCGGCGATGGCAAAGCCGGGCAGAGCTGCTCGCCACGCGCGGAACAGGAATACGGCGGCGATGCCGAGCAAGCCGGCGGCGCCGAGGTAGAGGTAGGTTTCCTGTTCCAGGCCGAGACGGCCCGAGGCGTGCGATTGATCGTAGTAGTTGGGCAGGAAGTATTCGGTGAAGAAGAAGGCGCCGCCGGGGATGCCGCCGCCGTAGATCTTTTCTTTCATCTTCAAGGTGGACGCCTCGAGCGCGGGGCCCAGGGAGACTGCGGCGAGCAACACGGAAAAGACGAGGCCGAAGATGGCTTCGCGCCAAGTGCGACGGCAAAGCGCATAGGTCATCACGGCGACAGCCAGCACCAGCCACACCGGTGGATATCCGGCCAGCAGGCAGAGAGAGGCGCCGAGCGCGGTTTTCCACCAGCGTTTGTCTTCGACGCCCCACAGCGCAAGCGGGAACCAGGCGTAGGCGCAGATGGCGCCCATGTGCTGCGCTTCGGCCAACGCATAGCCGCCGACGGCGAAGACGCCGGCGCCTAGCAACGCGGCGATTTCATTGGGGAAACGAGCGCGCAGCCAAAGCCAGGCGAGCACGAAAGCAATCCAGAAATGAAGGATGAGCACGGCCTCCATCGAGGTGAAGCGCACTCCCGGGCGAGTTGCGTTGAGGGCGAAGACCAGCCAGTTAGGAGGATAGAGGACGGGGTTCTGCGGATTGCCGACGAAGCTCATTCCGCTGTAAATGCTCCAATCCCATTCCGGGATGCGGCCTTCGCGCAGGGCTTGGTGAGCGTAGGTGAACAGCGGGTAGTGGTAGCCCTCGATATCGGAGAAGAAATGAACCTTCTTTTTAGGAGGCAGGTATTCGAAGAAGAAAAGCCATGTCGCCAGAAGGGACAACAGCGCGACGCGAAGCCGCACGGATCAGTCGCCCTCCGGCGTTTCGGGCTCGGGGGTGAGTAGCGGAGGCAGGCCGGCCATGGGGTCGGACTCCAGGAGAAGGTAGAAGCGCGGAAACTGGGCGAGGCTGAGGCCGAACATCAGGTGGGCGATCCACACCGAAGCAGGGGCGATGTACATGCCCAGCGGCGGAGCGATGCGGACCCAGAACATTTGATACGTGAGCAACGACAGCAGCACACCGAAGATTAAGGCGGTGAGGGAGACGCGGGATGAGCCGCGAGGCCGGGGCAGGAGCCATCCGCAGAACAGGCCGAGCGATCCGCAGGTGAACAGGTGTGCGGCCATGCCGATGACACTGGCCATGGAGAACCGGTACTCCCAATTGACAGCCGCACGAGTGGCGTAAGCCAACAGGTTGACCAGCGTCCACGGTCCTTGCAGATTCCACGCCGAGAGGATCACCAGCCACACTAGGGTGCCTAGTCCGCCGAGTATCCCCACTTGCAAACCCGCCAAAAGCCGCGGCGCCAAATGGCGGCGCGATTCCATGAAAACAGCCTATACTAACACAGTAACAGTTCAGTCCCCCATGAAGCGCCGCGTCGTTATTACAGGTATCGGAGCCGTGAGTCCGAACGGAATTGGCCGCGAGGCGTTCTGGCAGGCGGCGCGCAGCGGGGTGAGCGGCGTGCGGCGGATTTCGCGCTTCGATGCGTCGCCGTATGCGGTGCAGATTGCCGGCGAAGTGCAGGGCTTCCGCGAAGAGGATTGGGTGCAGCCGAAGGATCGCCCGCATGTTTCGCGATGCGTGCCGCTGGCCATTGCGGCCACGACGGAAGCACTGGCGGACGCGGGGTTGGACACGGCCAAACTGACGCGGGAACAATTGCGGCAGATCGGCGTCATTGTGGGATCGGGCGGAGGGGCGCAGGAGTTCACCGAGGAGCAATACCGGCTTTATTACGAAGGTCTGCACAAACAGTGCAGCGTGTACGTGATTCCGAGTTCGACGGCGGGCACGCTGGCGAGCGAAATTTCCATGCGCTTCGGATTTCGCGGACTGAGCCACGTGGTGACGACGGGATGCACTTCGTCTACCGATGCGCTGGGGTACGCGTTCCGGAACATCTCGACGGGCGTGATGGATACGATGGTCGCGGGCGGCGTGGATGCTCCGATTACGATGCTGGTGCTGCGCGGGTTCATCCTGATGCGGATTCTGACATCGAAGTGGAATCACGCTCCGGAACGCGGATCGCGGCCGTTCTCAGTGGATCGCGATGGTTTCGTGCTGGGCGAGGGCTCGTGGTTTTTCGCGATGGAGGAATACGAGCAAGCGCGGGCGCGTGGGGCGCACATCTACGCGGAAGTGGCGGGGTACGGATCGACTTGCGAAGCCTATCACCGGGTGAGGCTGGAGGAATGCGGCGAAGAGCCGGCGCGGGCCATGCAACTGGCGCTGGAAGAAGGCGGGGTTGCGCCGGAGGCTGTGCAGTATGTCAACTATCACGGGACATCGACGGAGTTGAACGACCGCATCGAAACGCGGGCGATGAAACTGGCGTTCGACGGGCATGCGGGGAAACTGGCGGGATCATCGCTGAAGAGCATGATCGGGCATCCGCAAGGGGCGTGCGGGGCGGCGGGGGTGGCGGCGACACTGCTTGCCATGCGCGACGGCGTGGCGCCTCCGACGATCAATCTGGATCGGCCCGATCCGGAATGCGATCTCGACTATGTGCCGAACGTGGCGCGTCCGCTGGCGATCGAGAATGCCGTCGCCAACTGCATTGCGTTCGGGAGCAAGAACTCAGCCCTACTGTTGCGGCGGGTGTGACGAGGCGTCGATCTCGAGGCGGAGCAAGGCGGCGCCGAAGGTTTTCCCTTGCGCATCGATGCGCAGAGAGAGGGTGCCTCCACCGCCCAAGGCTTCGTCAAGCAGGAAGTTGAGCGCTCCGAGGTTGGGGAGCTCGTAACGTGTCACTGTGCCTTTGACGAGATCGCCGAAGTGGGCTTTGACGCGCTCGGCCGTGACTTCGCGCACGAGGATGGGATAGTCTCCCGGGCGGTAGGCGATGACTCCGATGTTGACCATATCGCCTTTATCGCCGGAGCGTGTGTGGGCAATTTGCGACAGGGGGATCTTCATTCGACTACCTCCACATGGGTGGTGATTTCACTGCGGTCGAGCAGGGCGGGCCAGTAGGCGACGACTTCGCGGACGGGCGGGCGGCCATCGCCGAAGCCGGTGCCGGTGGGCGGGCCGTTGAGCACCAAAGGCACCAATTCGCGTGTGAAGCGGTCGATGTCTTTGCGGCCGGCGCCCCGCACACCGATGCGCAACTGCACTTCGGCGGGATCTTCGATGCGCTGTGCAGCGGGCCCGTGGCAGGCATTGACGCCGAGGTATTCGGTGTAGATCTCATCGAAGCTGAGCCCGAGGTGCGCGAGGCGTTGGCGCACGATGGCGTCGGCGGCCTGAGCCTTTTGGAAAGCCTGCGGCCAGGAGTAGACCAGCGTGCCGATGGCCTTGTAGCCCCAGGCGTAGCTGATGCTGACCTTCAGCATGGGCGGGCGCGGGCCGCCGCGGATGCCGCTGACACGGACGCGGCCGGGCCCAATGTCGGCAAGTTGAATGGAAGTGAAATCGGCGATGCAATCGGGGGTGATGTAGTTTTGCGGATCGCCGAGTTCGTAGAGCAGTTGCTCTTTGACGACATCGCTGTGGACGCGGCCGCCTGTGCCTTCGTGCTTGGTGACGATGAATGTGCCATCGGATTCGGCTTCGACAATCGGATACCCGATATTGGCCATGTCGGGGATGGACTGCCAGTCCACCTGACAGTTGCCGCCGGTACATTGGGCGCCGCATTCGATGATGTGGCCGGCGATGGTGCCGGCGGCGAGGAGATCATGCTGATCCGGGGACCATCCGAAGGCGTGAATCATCGGAGCCAGCGCGAGCGCCGTATCGGTGCAGCGGCCGGCGATGACGACGTCCGCGCCGGTGGCGAGCGCCTCGGCGACGGGGAACGCTCCGATGTAGGCGTTGGCGCTGAGGATGCGGTCTTTGATGGATGCCAGCGGTTCGCCGGTATCCATGTTTTGCATGGTGTGCCCGCGGGCGAGCAGGTCGCCGATACGGTCATACAAATCGTCGCCGAGCACGACGGCGACTTTGAGGCCCGGAGCGAGGCGGCGCACCTCGCGGGCGCAGGCGATGGGGTTCACGCCGCCGGCGTTGGCCACAACCTTGATGCCGCGCTCGCGGATGGGACGGGCGATGCGGGCGATGAGCGGGGGAAAGTCGCGCGCGTAGCCGAGCGACGGATCGGCGAGTTTCTGCTTCTGCACGATGGACATCGTGATTTCGGCGAGGTAGTCGAGGGCCAGGTAGTCGATGGGGCCCTGCTCCACCAGGCGCACGGGGGCTTCCAGCCAATCTCCCCAGAAGCCTTGTCCATTGGCGATTCGAATCATCGGAGTGTCTCCAAGGCGAGATGTTCTCTGTGTCCGGACCAGGCGAGAAACTCCAGCACGAAGGCCAGAGTGCGGCGCGTGGCGAGCGGATCAATCAATGCATCGCAATGGCCGCGCGAGGCGGCGTGGAAGGAATCGAGCCAGCGTTCGTAGTCGGCGCGGGTCTGGTCGATGCGGGCTTGCAGTTCGGGCGGCACAGGCAGACCCGCAGTTTTGAGTTTGTCGAGTTCAGGGCCGTAGACAGCCTGGATGGCGGAGTCGCCTTCCATCACGCCGATGCGGGCGGTGGGCCAGGAGAAGGTGAAGTGCGGATCGAAGCCTTGCCCACCCATGGCGTAGTAGCCCGCGCCCGAGGCGTGATTGAGGACGAGGAGGATCTTGGGGACCGTGCAGCAGGCCATGGATTCGACCATTTCCGCGCCGGCGCGGATGATGCCGGAGGTTTCGGCATCGGGGCCGACCATGAAGCCGCTGACATCCTGCAAGTAGAGGATGGGTGTCGCGGCGCGATCGGCGGCTTCGACGAAGTAGGAGACCTTGCGCGCCGATTCGGTGTAGACGATGCCTCCGATGCGGGGCTTGCCGTCCTGTTTGAGGAAGCCGCGGCGGTTGGCGATCAACGCAACGGCGTGGCCGTGAATGCGGGCGTTGGCGCAGAGAATCTCGGGGGCGTGGGCCGGTTGAAATTCGAGGTAGTCCGTGGCGTCGACCAGGCGATCGACGACTTCATCGATGGGGTAGGGCAGGCGGTGATCGGCAGGGAGCACGTCGTAGAGGGCTTCGGCGGATTTGGCGGCGGGAGTGCCCTTGAGCGGCGCGAGAGCGGGGCGCATCTGGCGAAACTTCTGGCGAATGAGCTCGAGGCAATGCACGTCGTCCTTCGCCATGTAGTGCGCCACGCCGCTGGTGGTGGTGTGCATGGCGGCGCCTCCCAGCGATTCGGCATCCACTTTGTGGCCGGTTGCGCCTTTGACGAGGTTAGGACCGCCGAGTCCCATGAAGCTGGTGTTCTCCACCATGAAGATGCAATCGCTGAGTGCGGGCAGATAGGCTCCGCCGGCGATGCAGGGGCCCATGACTGCGGCGATCTGGGGAATACGCAGGCGGCGGCGCATGAGCGAATTGTAGTAGAAGATGCGCGCGGCGCCGTATTGGCCGGGGAAGATGCCGTCTTGCAACGGCAGGTTGACGCCGGCCGAATCGACCAGGTAGACGATGGGGACCCTGGCACGGATGGCGATCTCCTGAGCGCGGAGGATTTTGGTGATCGTTTCGGGCCACCATGCTCCGGCTTTCACCGTGGCGTCGTTGGCGACGATGACCGCGGGGCGGCCTTCGATGCGGGTGAGTCCGGTAACGACTCCGGCCGCGGGGGCTTGTCCGGCGTGTTGATCGTGCGCGATGAGAAGGCCGGTCTCGAGAAATTGGGCGCCGCGATCCATGAGCTTGGCAATGCGTTCGCGCGCCGTCAGCTTTCCTTCGCGATGCTGCTTCTCGATTTTCTTAGGGCCGCCGCCCTGGCGCAGTTCGTCTTCGAGCTGGTGGAGCTTTTCCACCAGCAGGCGCATGTGTGCCGCGTTGGTCTGGTTGATCACTCACTCCAGTGTATGCCGCCGCTTAGAATTGCAGCCGCAGCACCATCTGCAAATTGCGGTTGCCGCCTTTGGCGGTGATGATGCCGAAGCTTCCCGGGGCGTTCACGGTTGTGCCCGGTGCGTTCCAGATCGGGTGGTTGAAAGCATTGAAGGCTTCCAGGCGGAACTCGGTGGCAACCTGTTCGTGGATGGTGAACTTCTTAAAGATGGACGCATCGAAGGCGCGCGTGCCGGGGCCGCGCAGGTCGGGTGAAGTGCGCGAGGTGTTGCCGAAGGTGAAGTTGCCGGCTTGCGAGAACACCGATTGATCGAAGTAGGAAAGCAGGCGCTGGTCGATGGGTCCGGTCTTCTTGGCCGACTGGCCGTTGTTGTTGGGCCGCTGACCGGTGGAGCCGAGATTGGTGAAGTTGCCGCCGTTGGAGATTTGCAGCGGGATTGCCGTCTGGAAGGTGATAATGCCGTTCACCTGCCATCCGCCGAGCATCACGTCGAGCCCGCGGTGCATGTCGTTGAGGAAAGCTCGGCCCTTACCGAAGGGGAGTTCGTAGTTGACGCTGGTGACGAAGCGCTGCGAGACGTCCTGGGCGGAGATGGAGCGCTCGGCGGCGCGATTGTAGAAATCCTGCTTGGTGCCCGCGGCGCCGAGGAAGGTCACAACCTGCGATGCATCGTCGATCAGCTTGCCGTTGGTGTAGCTGAGCTGCATGTTCAGTCCGTGGCTGTAGCGCTTGGTGACGCTGACGGTCATGGAGTGGTAGAGCGAGTTGGCCTGCGGCTTGCGGAAGGCATTGACGCCCGTGTATTGCGGGAAGGGCCGCAGCAACTGGTTCAGGGCGACACGCGGCTGGCTGAGCGACGACGTCGGATTGGTGATGATGCCGAAGAACGGATTGGCGACCGTGTTCGAGCCGAGTAATTGGTTGCCGAGCGCGAAGTAGGATGCCGGCAGTTGGTTGTACGACATGTTCGATTCGCCATCGATGAGGTGGTTGCCCTTTGAGCCCAGGTATCCGAGTTCGACCAGGAAGCCTTTGCCGAAATCGCGCTGCAGGTTGCCGTTCCACTGCTGCACGATGGGGTTCACATAGTCGTTGAAGAAGCTGTCGCCGATGCCGAGTCCGAGTTGCGTGCCGGGTCCGCCGCTGGGACCTTCGGGCAGGTTGTATCCGCTGGGGAAGGGATTGCGGAAGGTGGCCACGGGGGTCACTCCGCCATCGAAAGAGATGTTCGAACCGGTGCTGCTTTGGAAGCCCTGCGTGCCGGAACTGCCGGAGGTGCCGGAGGCCTGCAGGACGGATGCGGAATAGAGGATGGCGTAGGCGCCGCGAAAGACGGTCTTCTGGTTGATCTGATAGGCGAAGCCGAAACGAGGGCCCCAGTTGTTGTAGTCGGTGGGTGTTTGCCTGCGATCTTGCGGCGAGGCGAAGAGCATGGAGCCGACGAGATTGGAGAAGCCAGGGACCTTACCGGCGATGGGCGAAGGCGCGTTGATGTCCCAATAGCTGAGCCGGTTGAAACGCTCCGTGCGAGGCAGATCGACATCCCAGCGCAGCCCGATGTTGAGCGTCAGCTTGGAAGAGACCTTCCAGTCGTCCTGCAGATAAAGTCCCCAGTAGTCGCTGGCGGTTGCGGCGGCGAAGGTGTGCGAAAGCGTGCCGCTGGCCATCTGGCCGAGCAGGAACGAAGCGAAGCCGTTGCCCTGAGTGGTGGACGCGGCCGCGCCGACAACGCGCTGCGTCCAGTTGTTGCCGAAGCTGTATTGGCCCGAGGGTTGGCCGTGCTGCGTAAAGTTCATGAACAGCTTGCGGTATTCGACTCCGGTTTTGATGGTGTGTTTGGAAAGAACTTTTGTCAGGTCAGCGCGCGAGTCGTGACCGTAGGATTGAATGCGGAGAGTAGTGAAGGTGGCTTGCCCGAGCGAGGAGACCCCGTTGTTGCCGCCTACGTCGATGCGGGGAAACTCGAAGTTCTGCGTGGATGCGGAGGCCACCACGTCGGTGGGGAAGCCGAGCGCGCGCAGGTCCATGCCTTGCGAGAAGGGATCGCGGTGGGACACTTTGCGGGCGAATCCGTAATTGATATTGAGGATGGTTGTGGGAGAGATGGTGTAGACGTTGTTCAGGGCGACGTTGTAGTTGGTGTTGAAACTGGGGCCGTCACCGGAGGAGGTGCCCACGTTGCCGAAGCCGTTGAAGGGTGTGCTCTTGCCGTTGGAAAATGAGCCGCGAGCCCAGAAACGGAACTTCTGGGTAACGTTGTGATCGAGGCGGGAATCGAAGCGGTCGTCGTTGCTGGCGGCTTTGCCGGAGGAGAAGAAGTTGTTGGCGGCGGTGAAGGCGTTGGTAGGAAGAGCATTGGGCTCAGGCCAATACTTCAGCATGTTGACGGCGATGGGATCGAAGCGGCTGGACGGCACACGGTTGCCGGGGAACGCGGTGCGGGTGAAGTTGTTGGGCCCTTCCTGCACGACGGTGGTTGGATCGTAGACGAGGATGGGCTGTCCGTTGCCGTTGCGGAGATTGGAGAAATCGCCGGCTTTCCATTCGGCGAGGGGCATGGTGGCGGTGGAGGTGGCGGCGCTACGCTGGCGCGTGCTTTGGGCGTCAAAGAAGAAGAAGGTCCGGTTCCGGCCATCGTACAACTTGGGCAGCACCACGGGGCCGCCAATGGTTCCGCCGAACTGATTGCGCTGGAAAGCGGCCTTGCGGACGCCATTGCGATTGTTGCCCCAACTGTTGGCGTCGATTTTGCTGTTGCGCAGGTATTCGAACAGCGAGCCGTGGAGATCGTTGGTACCGCTGCGCGTGGCGACAGTGATGACGCCTCCGCCGGTGCGGCCGAACTCGGCGGCGACGGAATTTGTGATGACGGCGAACTCTTCGATGGAATCGACGATGGGCTGATAGCCCGTGTCCTGAATGCTGACGTTGTTTTCGGGCACGATGACCGACGTTCCATCGATGGTGATTTCGCTCGACGCATTGCGGCCGCCGCTGATCCAGGGAGTGGACCCGCCGCCGGGGATGACGCCGGGAGCGAGGCTGGCGAGTCCGAAGGGATTGCGCCCATTGAGCGGCAGATCCATCATGGCTTTGTTGGTGATGACCGTGGACACGGCGGAAGTGGAGGTGGCGAGTTGCGCGCCGGCGGCGCTGACTTCCACTGTAGTGGTGACTTCACCGATCTTGAGGACGATGGGGAGGTCGATGGTCTGCTGCACGCTGAGGCGGATGGCGGAGGTGAGGTGCTTGTCGAAGCCCTTCTTTTCGGCGCTGGCGGTGTACTCGCCGGGCAACAGGTAGGGGACGATGAAGTTCCCGCTGGAGTTGGTTTGCGTGGTCTGCCGCACACCGGTGTTCTTGTTGAGGATGGTGATAGCGACATCCGGCACCGAAGCGCCCGTGGCGTCGGCGACGTTGCCTTGGATGGTTCCTGTGGCGGTTTGCGCGAAGGCGGAGAACCCGCAGGTGAGCGAGAGGATTAACAGACACACGAATCGTTGCATGATACGGCTCCTTCCGTGGAGGGGCGAATTGCAGCCGGCCTCTGAAGCATTTCCCAGTTCGGTTCAGTATATATCGGGAATTGCTTCGTGCGCGACCGGGAGGGCTTGGAAGGAGTCTCGTGTTCCGGGGGCGCTAGGCCGCGGTGTGGCGCAGGATATTGAGTCCGGGCAAGGGACGGGTGATTGCGGGAAGCTGCGCTGTGGTCTGGCGTTGTACACGGAGTTTGACGAATTTGCCGGTGCGCACTCCGCCTACTTCGGCAACCACGGGGTAGTCGCCATCGGCAAGATCGGCGGGCACGGCGACGTTGATCTGATAGAGACCAGCGCTGACCAGGCCGCTGTAGGACACGGCCGCATCCTGATTGTGAATACGCACGCGCACGTCGCTTGCGGTTCGCAAGGCGCTGGTGACGACCTTGCCTGGGGATGCCGCGGGCGACGTGGGACCGAAGCCAGTGCCGTAGAGAACGATGGTTTCACCGGGGCGCGCCGGCGCGGCGGCAACCCCTTCGAGGAGGCCTTCGGGAGCAACGTAGGAACCGTCGGGACGAACGGCCGCGATGTGCTCTTCCGCGTATTGGAAGAAGCCGGGTGAGGTGCGGACGAACTCGACGGTCACCGGCGCGGATGTGCCGTTGGCATTGGTGACGGTCACTTGCACCGTCCCGCCGGTGACGGCTTCCGGCGCGAGGGCGTTGATCTGCGTGGGGCTGATGTATTGAACGTAGGCAGGTTGATTATTGATCTGCACGCTGACGCCGTCGAGCGAGGTGGGGAGGTTGCCATCGACGATTTCATCGGCGCGCCAAGTCCGCGCCGTCGCTGCCAGCGCCGAGCCGTGCAAGGCGACCCAGGAGCCAGAGGCGGCGCCGGCCCGTAGCGTCGCGCCATGCGTGACTCCCGCCATGGAGATGAGCGCCGGGCGCGTGGCAGCGGCGATCTCCGGAGCGGTGTAGTCCATCACCACGTCCCAGTTGACGGAGAGCGCGCCGATGGGCGAACCGGCAATCGCGGTCCAGGGACGAATCACCGAGGCGCGTTGGGCGGCGTCGCGAATGCCGCTGAGGACGGAGTCGGTTCCGGTCTCGCCTTCGATGTAGAGCTGAGTGGTGAGACTCTGCCCGCCGGGGATGGTGATCTTGGCGTGGACGTGACGCACGCGGCCGGGATACAACCCCGGCTTGATGGCGCGAAAGAGATAGGCGCCGTTGGAAGCGGTCTCGAAGCGGCCGTAGCCCTGGTAGTTGGAATCGCGCTGGCCGTTGAGCGCTCCGCTGGTGTGGATGTAGGAGCCGAGATTATCGGCGCCCCAGATCTCGATTACCGCGTTGCGGATGGGGCTGCCGGTGCGGCTGAGGATGCTTCCGCTGATCCACGATACAGTGCCGACGGCGGGGGTGATGTTGTCGTTCAGAAGGAGCAGATCGTTGTCGCGATCCACGGGCATGACATTGGGGTAGTAAGGGCCTTCGGTTTGAGCAGGGGTCAGGGTGAGGGCTTGGGCGAAGGCGCCTCGCTCGGTGAAGAAGAGGCCTCCGGCGGACATCGCTGCCAGGAAGTGGCGCCGGGATGCGGTGCTCTGAAAATGCATATGCCTACGAGACGCGCCGGGCGTCCCGTAGGCATGTAAAGGAGTGTTAAGAGTCGCTGCTTACCAGCTCAGTTGTAGACCGAGTTTGAGGAAGCGGGGCAGGTTGCCCTGCGCCGGATTCAAGCGGCCGAACTGAGGGTTGGTTACGTCCACAGAGGCGATGCCCGTATACCAGGGATGGTTGAAAGCGTTCACCATCTCGAAGCGGAACTGCAGGCGGACACGCTCGTGGATGGGGAAGTACTTGGCGAGCGAGGCGTCCCAGTTCTGATAGCCGGGGACGCGCACGTCGCTGAAGCGCAACGGGAAGTTGCGCAGTGTGAACGGCTGCTGCGCCGTGACCGGGCGGCCGGTGGCAGGGTTGTTCCACAACGAGGTGTTGAACCACTGTCCGACGGTTGGATTGTCGAGTTTCGCGCTGCCGGGCGCCACCTGCGCGGCATTGGGATAGTTGATGGCCCAGCCGCTCTGATAGGTGACATTGGCGTTGAGCGACCAGCCGCCGATAATGAAGTCGAGAGCCGTGGGCGCCGCGCCACCGAATCTGCGTCCTTTTCCGAAGGGCAGGTCATACACGCCCGTGACATTGAACTTTTGTGGAACGTCGATCTGGTCGGCGGACTGCTTCACGAGCGGGGTGGAATCGGGATTGGCGAGGTTGAAGTCCTGGGCGTTGAGCAGGCTCACCTGTTCGAGCGTCTTGCCCACAGTGTAGCTGCCGAGGAAGGTAAGGCCATCGGAGAAGCGCTTGGTGACTTTCACTTGGACGCTGTCGTAGCGCTGCGCCCCGATGGGGAGCCCGTTGATGGAGACTCCGGCATACTGCGGGAACGCCGTCAGCAGGGTTTGACGAGTAACTGTGGCGCGGTTCAGCGCGGCGTTGACGGGAATCAAGCCCGCCATGGGATTGGGAACCTGTTCGTTGTAGTAGGCCGTGGCCGCGGTGCCGCTGTTGCGCTGCAGTTCGGTGGCGGGGATGAAGTTCGCCCCTGCCGCGAACGGCAGCTTACGGGTGAGGTTGCCGACGTAGCCGGCTTCCACCAGCAGACCCTTCGGGAGTTCGCGCTGGATATCGAACGAGTACTGATGCGAGAAGGCAACCGCGCGGTCACGCTGTTGGACAGAGATCCCCTGACCGAGGAAGCTGGCCGCACCTTCGGCATTGCCTACGGCAGCGAGCAACTGGCCGTTGGGCTGCAGTGCAAACGCGTTGGAGAGATTCACCGCCGGGCGGAAGCTATCCACGGTGACGACGGCGTTCGTGCGCTGGCTGTAGCCTTGGTTCGAACCCGTCAGATCGTCGCCGAAGTAGTAGAGGCCGTAGCCGCCGCGAAGAACCCACTTGTCCTTCAGACGGTAGGCCGCACCGATGCGGGGCGCCCAGTTGTTCTTGTCCGGCGTGTAGGCGCCGCGAGGCTGGCCGTTGGCGTTGGCGAACAGCACAGCACCCTTGAGGCTGAGGCCCTGCACGCGGGAGGCGATGGGGCTGGCGGCGTTAACGTCGAGGCCGTTCACCATGCGGTCGAAGCGTTCGAAGCTGGGAGCTTCGTAGTCCCATCGCACTCCGACGTTGAGGGTGAGCCGCTGAGTGACCTTCCAGTCATCCTGGAAGAAGCCGGCGTAGAAGTTGTGCCGGAATGCCGGATCGATGTTGTTGTCGACGAAGGCGGACGTGGGGTAGCCAAGCAGGAAGGTGGCGATCTCGTTGCCGGAGGTGGCATCGGCCTGGTTGGACTGACGCTGCGTCCAGTTGCGGCCGAAGGTGTAGGAGCCGACGGCGAGACCGGGGTTCAACGTGTTGTCGTTGTAGCGGCGAGCTTCCATACCGAACTTGAAGAAATGCTTGCCGCGAACCAGATTGAAGTTCGGCTGCAAGGTGTAGACGTCGTTGGCGCCGTAGCTGATGAGGCGGCTGGGCCCCATCGACTGATAGGTTCCGAAGTTGAACTGCGGAAAGCCGACGCGCGTGAACTGCCGGGTGAGCGCGGCATCGATGCCCAGTTGACTCTGGTCGAACCCGGTGCCGTAGGAACTGCCGGTGGTCTCTTCCCAACGGCTGAGTCCGGAGCGCAGGTTGAAGGTCATGGTTGGGCTGAGAGTAGACGTCCAGTTGAAGGCCCAGTTGCGGCCGTTGCGAATGAGCGGGGCGTTGCCGGTCGGCTCCGCCGGATTCGAATCGCTGGGGTTCTGGATGAAGACCAGACCGCGGTATTCATTGAACGGATTCTGCCCGTAACGGAAATAGGTGACGTTGCGGGAATTGATATTGAAATCGATGCGGCCCGTCCACTGGTCCATGTTGCCGACCCAGCGAGAGGGGAAGGGGAAGTTGAGCGTCTTGGCGGGACCGACACCGGCGGAAGTGGGAGCGGGATAGAACTTGAAGGCTTCCACAGCGGTGCGGCTGAGGCGGCTGGCCGGGATGCGGTTGCCGGCGAACTGCTGGCGAGTGCCGTCATTCTGCGTAGTGAGGGGATCGAAGATGCCGACCTGCGCGCCCTGCGCGTTCAGCAGCGTGGAGAAGTCGCCGGTGCGCCATTCCATTTCGGGCACCGTGGCCACCGCCGGATCGGCCGAGCGCTGGCGCATCGCTTCGTAGGAGAGCAGCCAGAAGAGCCGGTTTTTGCCGTTGAAGACGCCGGGAATAAGGACCGGGCCATCCACTTCAAAGCCGTAGTCATTGATATTGTTTGGCGGTTTGCGGATGCCCCCGGCATTCAACTCGGTCTGATTGGCGTTCAGCTTGGAGTTCTGAAAGTACTCATAGAGCGTGCCGTGGAACTGGTTGCCGCCGGACTTGGAAACGATGGTCACGATGCCGCCGCCGGTGCGTCCGTACTGCGCATCGTAGGTATTGGTGAGGATCTTGAATTCCTGCACGGAGTCCATGGTGGGAACGTGGATCACGGTGCGGTTCGAGCGCACATTGCTGATGCCGTCCATGAGGACTTCGTTCTCGCGGTTGCGTCCGCCGTTGACGGAGAAATTGGATGTGCCGGCGATATCGAAAGAGCGCAGATAGCGCCATCCGCCGGTCTTCACGACGCCAGGCGCCGACCAGGCAATCTGGAACGGGTTGCGGCCCTGAGTGGGGATGTTGGCGATCAGTTCGTTGGAAATGATCTGGCTGCGGCTGGCAGTTTCGGTTTGCAGCGCACTCACCGTATCGGTGACGGTCACGCTATCGGAAACAGCACCCACCTGCAACTGCACGTCGACGCGGGCCTTGTCCAGAGTTTGCAGCACGATGTTTTCGCGCTGAGAGCGGCGAAACCCATCTTTTTCCACCGCCAGCGTGTATGCGCCGGGGGTGAGGAACGGAGTTAAGTAAAGTCCGGATTCGTTGCTTTGCGTGGTGATGACGGTTCCGGTCGCCGTACTGGTGACGGTGACGGCAGCGCCCGGAACGGGCGAACCACTTTGGTCAGTAATCAAACCGGATATGCTGGCACGGACTTCCTGGGCATAGGAAGCCCATGACGCGGCAAGGAGGACCAAGCCGAGTTGCAGAATTCGAAACATGGAAACAGAAACCTCCAAACGGGGGATGGCCCCGGACACCTGAATCACAACCAGTATAGAACGTCCCTTCGCGGGAGGGGGTACCGGTGGTTCTCTCTAGTACGGCTCAGTTGAAGCCTGAGAACTACTTACGGCGAATCGCCGATATGCCCGAATTGCAGGGGCGACGATAATGGGGGCGTACCATGCGAAGAAGGCGAAGACTCGGCTCCACGGACGGATTCTACCGCTTTGAATCCCTCAAAACCAAGAATGTCGTGTATGGGTCCGGCTATGGCGATTTCATCCGCCTGCGCGATGAATTCGGCAACGTCTGGCGCGGGTCGGCCGAACGCCAATCCGACGACACCGTGCACTATCGCTTCCGCGACTCCAACGGCAAGACCATCAGCGGCATCCAGGATAGCTGGGGCGTCATTCTGCGCGACGAAAAAGGCAACGTCTGGCGCGGGTTTGTCGATTAGCGAACGCTGAGTTTGCCGGCGGTGGGGAAGTCCTTGGGCACCTTCTGCGTCACCTTGCCCGTGGCTGCCCACTCCACGCCCCGCTGCAGGGTGACAATGAACCCCGCACATTGCATGGCCGGAACATCGTGCCCCAGGATGGTGTGAAAAACCCTGCCTTTACCGTAGGAAATTGTCATCAGCGCCGGTTCATGCTCTCCCGTTCCTCCGGTCGATTTGTCGGAATACGCAGTGGCCAGCACGGCCAGATTTTCCGCCGGCCCGCGCAGGCTGTCGTATAGTTCATCCTTGGCATGCATCCATTCGGCGGGCAGTCCCTTGACGATGGGGTGTTTGGTGTCGCGAACCGCGACCTTGTATTCGTGCGGCCGGCCATGGTGGCCGCCCTTGCCAGGCGTGGTGTCGCGCTCGATCTTGCCGTTGCGCCAGCGGACATAGGGGCCGGACTTTTCATCGCGCCCCATCCAGCCGCCGATGGCGATCATCTTGTTGTACTCCAGCCAGTTAGGAAACGCGTTGTCGGCGGCGTGCACGGAGACGAATCCGCCGCCGTTGCGAACGTACTCCTCAAAGTCCCGTTGCGTTTGTTCCGGCCACACGCTTCCCCCGCCAAAGTCTGAGTAGTTGGAAAGCACGACCGCGTAGTCCTTGAACTTCGGCCGGAAGGCGGAGATGTCCGCGCCCTTGGGCGGGGCGGTGGCGACATCGACCTGGAACAATCCCGTGTCTTCGAGGATCTTCTTCATCACGGGCGTGGTTTCCTGCCACTTGTGGTTGTTCTGGCCGTCGACGATGAGAACCTTACGGGGGGCCGCGAAGGCAACGCAGGCGAAAGCGAGCAACAGGGCGGTGCGCATAGTGGAAATCTTATAATAAAGGTTTTCCCCCGCATGAAGAAAACCTCACTCGACAAGAGCAAGATCAAGGTGTTGTTGCTCGAAGGCGTGCATCCCAGCGCCGTGAAGCTATTCGAGAACGACGGATACACGCAGGTGGAATACCACGAGAAGTCTCTGCCCGAGGCGCAACTGGCCAAAGCGATCGGGAGCGCCTACCTGTTGGGGATCCGTTCGGCAACCCAACTGACCGAACCGTTGCTGCGCCAGGCATCGAAGCTGATCGCCGTGGGCTGCTTCTGCATCGGCACCAATCAGGTGGATCTGAGCGCGGCGCAGTCGTTGGGCATTCCCGTGTTCAACGCGCCGTTTTCGAATACGCGGAGCGTGGCGGAACTGGTGCTGGCGGAGACTGTCTTTCTCATGCGCGGCATCCCGCAACGGAACGCGATGGCGCACCGCGGCGGGTGGGTGAAGACGGCCGCCGGGTCGAACGAAGTGCGCGGCAAGTGCCTGGGCATCGTGGGCTACGGACACATCGGCACGCAGGTCGGGTTGCTGGCCGAATCGCTGGGCATGCAGGTGCTCTACTACGACATCGAAACGAAGCTGGCGCTGGGCAATGCGCGGGCGGCGGACTCGCTGGCGGAGCTGCTGGAGGCAGCGGACGTGCTCACGCTGCACGTGCCGGAAACCGCGCAGACACATCACATGATCGGGGCGGCGGAATTGGGAAAGATGAAGCGCGGAGCAAAGCTGGTGAACGCCGCGCGGGGCACCGTGGTGGAGATCGATGCGCTGGTGGCGGCGCTCGATTCCGGTCACATCGCGGGGGCGGCGCTCGATGTTTTCCCGGTCGAGCCCAAAACAGCGGGCGAGGAATTTGTTTCGCCCTTGCGCGGCCGCGACAACGTGATCCTCACGCCGCATGTCGGCGGCAGCACCGCTGAGGCGCAACAGAACATCGGCATCGAAGTGGCGGGCAAGCTGATCAAGTACAGCAACAACGGATCGACGTTGAGCGCGGTGAACTTCCCCGAGGTGTCGCTGCCGGAGCATCCGGGCCAGCACCGCCTGCTGCACATCCATCGCAATCAGCCGGGCGTGCTGTCGGAGATCAACTCGATTTTCTCGCGCCAGAAAATGAACATCGTCGGGCAGTACTTGCAGACGAATCCGCAGATCGGCTATGTGGTGATCGACGTCGATGCGAAAGGGGAAGGGTTGCAGGTAAAACGCAGGCTGGGGCAGGTGGCGGGCACGATCCGCTCGCGGATTCTGTATTAATACAGGAAAGGCGGAGCGCCGCGAAACGTTCCGCCTTCGTTCGAACCCAAACTAGATGCCGGTCAAGCCGAGCTTGGCGTACCACGGCTTGGCGGGCTTCAGCGCGTCGTTGACGGCGTTGATGTTCTTCACGCCTTCGCCGAGCAGCCAATCTTCCAGAGCCTTGGCGCCTTGCTTGGCGTACACGGGGATGCCTTCCTTCCAGGTGGCGCGTCCGCAGAGCACGCCGGAGAAGTCGGTGCCTGCCTCGGCGGCCATGCGCAGCGATTCGGTGAACTGATCGTTGCTCACGCCGGCGCTGAGGTAGATGAACGGCTTCTTGGCCACTTCGGCGCAGGCGCGGAACAGGTCTTTGGCCTCTTCCATCGACTGCGCTTTCTGGCCCTTGTACACGCTGCTGCCTTCGACAAAGTTGGCGTTGATGGGTACTTCCACCTTGAGCACGTCGACGTTGTAGTAGGGCTTGGAGAACTCCTCCATGCTGCGCTTCACGATCTCAGGTTTGATCTTGGCGAACTCCACACCCTTTTCATCGCCGCCCTTGGGGTCGTATCCGATGAACTCGAGGAAGAACGGGATCTGGTGGTATTCGCACTCCGCGCCGATGCGTTCAATGAAGGAATGCTTGATGTCGTTAACGGCGGCATCGTCGAACGGGGTGTAGTAAATGAGAATCTTCACCGCGTCTCCGCCCCAATCCTTAATACGCTTCACGGACACATGGGGAAGCAGATCGGGCAGGCGGCCGGGCTGTGTGTTGTCGTATCCGCTCAACTCATAGGCCAGCAGCAATCCGGCGTTGGAGCTGCGCACTTTGGTGGCGGGGATTCCGAACTCGGGATCCAGCAGGATCGCGCTGGCGTGGGGAGTCAGCACTCGCGTCACGGCGATCTTGAACTCTTCCATCATCTCCGCGGTCACCGACTTCGGGTCGACGCCCTTGGCGGCGGCAATGGACTTCTGCAAGCTGCCACGCTGATCCATGGCGGCGGCGGCGATCACGCCACGCGCATCGGACAGCGCTTTCATGTGCTTTAACTTACCTTCAGATATGGACAAGACTACATCTCTCCTTTAGCGAACAGGTTAATTCCCAGTATAGCGAGCAGGAGCGATGCGGCAGTAGCGGCGGTGCCATGCCTGGGCGCGCGAAACATCGCGCATTATCTGCAATTTCAGTAATTCCGGCGAATCGAACCGTCTCTCTTCGCGCAGGCGGTGGGCAAAGAGAACACGGATTCTCTCAGGGGTTTCCGAATCGAGCGGATCGAGTAAATAGGTTTCGATGGAGAGCGCATCGCCCTGGAACGTCGGCCGGCGCCCGATATTGGAGATCGATCGCCAGCGGCGCCCGGTTTCCACGCACTCCGTCCCGGTGACGTAGACGCCATCGGCCGGCAGCACTTCCGCCGCGGTGGAGAGATTGAGCGTGGGCACGGTCTGCCTGGACCCAATGCCATGGCCGCGCACCACATCGCCCTCCAGAGTGTAACAACGCCCCAGCATCCGCGCCGCCTTCAGTACGCTGCCGTGTTGCACCAGGCGCCGGATTTCGCTGCTCGAAATGAGATGCCCGCGCCAGTTCACCGTCTGCATGCCGCCGGCTGCAAAGCCGTGCCGCGCGCCTACACGATCCAGCAAGGCGGCATCCCCGGCGTGCCGGTGTCCAAAGCGGAAATTGCTGCCGACGAAGACCGCCTTCACATCGAGCGCCTCCACCAGAACATGCTCGACAAAATCCTCGGGCGTCTTCGAGGCGAGTTCCTCAT
Organism: Bryobacterales bacterium; assembly: GCA_016789755.1. GTDB lineage: Bacteria > Acidobacteriota > Terriglobia > Bryobacterales > Bryobacteraceae > CADEFT01. Next base: position 18,175 of record JAEUQG010000102.1, on the reverse strand, counting down.
CGAACGGCAGAATCAACACCTGTTCGATGCCGGCTTCGCGCATCCACTGGCAGCGCTGCTCGACGGTGCTCAGCAACTTCGGCGCGCGATGCGGCGCGACCACGCGAGTCGGATGCGGATCGAAGGTCAGCACCGATGCCTTCCAGTCCCGCGCACGCGCCAGTTCCCGCACCTTGCTGAACAGAGCCTGGTGGCCGAGATGCACTCCATCGAAATTGCCGATGCTGAGAGCGCTGGGTCCGAAGCGGCCGCGCGCTTGCTCCAAACTCCGGTACACAAGCATCTAGAGGGCTTCTCCGATTTCCAGCGTCAGTCCGTCGTAGGCCAGGCGCACATGCGGCGGCAGCAACTCTTCGGTGCGGGCGTGCAGCAGATCGTGGGAGATGTGCGTGAAAAACGCCCGTTTCGGTTTCAACCGTTCCACATACTGCAGGGACCGCTGCACGGTGGAGTGCGTGGGATGCGGCTTATGCCGCAGCGCATCGAGAAACAACGTATCCAGGCCCTCCAGCTTCGCCAGCGACTCTTCGGGGATCTCGCTGTGATCGGTAAGGTAGGCGAACGAGCCGATGCGGTATCCGTATACCGTGCCCTTGCCGTGCCACACACGAATGGGCATGACCTTGATGCCTAGTACATCCAACTCTTCTTCCGGCCCGAAAGTGTGCGCCTTGATCTTCGGCACCCAGCTCTCGTTCTCTTCGTCGGAGAAGATATAGGCGAACACGCGTTGGATGACGGCGATAGTTTCTTCCGATCCGTAGATGGGGATCTCGCCGCTTTGCCGGAAGTTGAACGGCCGCGTGTCGTCCAAGCCCATGATGTGATCGGCGTGGGCATGCGTGAACAGAACGGCATCGAGGCGCTTCACCCCGGCCCGCAGCACCTGCATGCGGAAATCGGGCGAGGTGTCGATGACGATCGAGCGGCCGGAGACGCGCAGGGCAATGGACGGCCGCAGCCGCGCATCGCGCGGATCACCGGACGTACACACTTTGCACTGGCAGCCGATGGTGGGGATGCCGGCACTGGTGCCCGATCCCAACACGGTCACCTGAAGACCGCCGCTTTCCGCCTCCATCAGGATTTCGTTTCGCTGAACTGCTGCACGAACCGGAAACGGAGTTCGGTCAGGGAATTGTCGATCAGACGCTGTTCTTCCATCGAAAGGTTGCCCTTGGTCTTGGCTTGCAGCATGGCCAGCATGTCGATGGTGTGGCGGGCCAGCCGCTTGTTCGGCTTCGGCCGGTCCTGCTCTTCGCCGAAGTGCAGCAGCCCCATGTGCATTTCCGCCTGGGTTTTGAAGGATAGGGTGAGGAATTCAAAACTCGGCGGCGGAAGAGGGATGGAATCGTCGTCTGCTACGGAGTCGTGTTGGATTGCCTCGTCGCTCATAGAATCCTATTTTACTTCGCCCCAGCCGCCGCCTCCAGGCGTCTCGATGCGCAGCACATCCCCTGCGCCCACCGGAAAATTGGTTTTGGCGCGCAGCGGCGCGGTTTTGTTCGCGCGCACCAGGGTGTTGGCGCCGGGGCGGCCGGCGGCGCCGCCGTTGAGCCCGTAAGGGCCGCGCTCGCGGCGGTCGGAGAGGATGGTGACGTCGGCATCGGTGAGGAATTCATATTCGCGCACAATGCCGTCACCTCCGCGATGAAGGCCGTTGCCGCCGCTGCCGCCGCGGATCTTGTAGGCGCGAATCCGCAACGGGTACAAATGCTCAAAGGCTTCCACCGGCGTGTTCCAACTGTTCGTCATGTGCGTATGCGTCGCGCTCAACCCGGCATTGCGGGCGTGCGCGCCCATGCCTCCGGCGATGGTCTCGTAATACGCAAACGGGCGCTCGCGGATCGGATCCCAGCCGCCGAAGCTGAGATTGTTCATGGTCCCCGAACTGGCCGCGGGAATACGATCCGGCGCAGCTTGCGCCAGCGCGCCCAACAGTACATCGGTGATGCGCTGCGAAGTTTCCACGTTGCCCGCGGCCATCGCCGCCGGCGCCATCGCATTCACCACGCTGCCTTCGGGCGCAATCAGCCGGATGGGCCGCATCAGGCCAGAGGTGAACGGCACATCCTCGCGGATCAGGCAGCGGAACACGTACATCGACGCCGCCAGCGCAATCGCGAGATTGGCGTTCACCGGACCGGCAGCCTGCGCGCTGGAGCCCGTGAAATCAACGGTCGCCTCGCCGCCGCGCAACGCGATACAGACGCGGATCCATACCGGCCGGGCCGTCAATCCGTCGGAATCCAGGCAATCCTCGAAACGGTATTCGCCTCCGGGCAACCTGGCGATGGCGGCGCGCATCATGCGCTCGCTGTAATCGAGCAATGCCGCAAGCAAGGGATGGAGACGCTTTCCATGCCTTGCCGACAAGGCGTGCAACCGCTGTTCGCCGCGCTGCAGCGACATCCATTGCGACAGGATGTCGCCTTCGCGTTCCACCGGCGTGCGCACGTTGGCGAGAATCAGCCGCAGCAGGTCGCCATCCACTTTGCCTTTCCGCACCAGCATCACGGGAGGCAGGCGCAAACCCTCCTGGTATATCTCCCGGGCCATCGGCATGGAGCCTGGGCTCATGCCTCCGACATCGGCATGATGCGCGCGGTTGGCCACGTAGAACGATGCCCGCTTCGCGCCCTTGAGAAACACCGGCATGACGGCGGTGATATCGGGAAGATGCGTGCCTCCCTGAAACGGATCGTTGACGATGGCGACATCGCCCGGCTGAAGATCGAAGGCCCGTGTCACGGCGCGCACGGACAGGGGCATGGCCCCCAAGTGCACCGGCATGTGATCGCCCATCGCCACCGTTTCTCCGCCGGCGGTGTACACGGCGCAGGAGTAGTCGCGGCGTTCCTTGATGTTCGCCGAATACGACGTCTTGCGCAGCACCGTGCCCATCTCCTCGGCGATGGAGACAAGCTGGTGACGAAACAGTTCGAGATCGACGGAATTCACTCGCATCTTCAGGTCTAGGGCTTCTTCTTCAAAGTCGGCGGACGCCGTGACCCGGTTGGCGCCGGCGCGGTCTGTACGGGCGCCGGCTCGGGTTCCGAGGGCGGCTCGACGAACTTCAATTCCGCGGGCTTGCATTCCCCGGCCTTCACCAGGAACGATGACAGCGCTTGCCATCCGCCGGCCGCGCGTTTCTCAATCACGAAGCTCTTCGTACGCGCGTCCGCGCGAATGCGCCAATCGGGATTCGAGGTGCGTGGCCGCCGCAACTTGATCGGATTGGGACTCACTTGCCGGAGGCTCCAGCTATCTCCCCCCGAGTTCGATTCGTAGAATTCATGACGGCCGCCGGAATCGCCGGTTTGCGTGCGGTCCACCAGCAACTGCCCGATGGTGCGGCTTTCGAAAACGAACTGTTCGATTGCGCCGACGCGCGTTTCCGAATAGAGCGGCTTCCTGCGCCATGTCTTGCCGCCATCGCCGGTGATGAGGAAGAATGGATCGCGCGGCATCGCCAGCAACTGCTGCCCGCCGATCCAACCCATCTCGAAATCGATGAACTGAATCTGTTCGAGACCCGTGGAGCGCATCCGCTCATACGATTCGGTCCAAGTCTTGCCGCCGTCTTCGCTGCCCAGCAGCATGCTCCACATGGTCACGTCACGCGTGTGCAGATTGCCGGTCACGAAGAGCTTGCCGCCCACCGATTCCAGGGCCGTCAGTTCCAGATACACTTCGCAAGGTTCGTCTTCCGTGCAAGTGAGTCCGAAGGCCATGATGTCGTCGTCGGAGCACTTGAAGTCGACGTTCATCGGCTTGCCCGCATAGCTATAGACGGGGCGCGCCGGCGCTTCCGGTTTGGGCGCATCGGGAAGGGCGGGCGGCTGTTGCGCCGTCAGCACCTCACAGAAAATCAAAATCGCAACCCAGGTTCGCTTGCGTAACATGGCTTAAGAACAGTTTCCCGTATCCGCGCGTGTAATGTGGGGCCGGCGGTTCAAACTCACGCAGGCGTTTGTTCATCTCGTCGGCCGGGAGGTGCAGATGCAGGCTGCGTCCCGGCACATCGAGTGTGATTTCATCGCCGGTTCGCACCGCCGCCAGCGGCCCGCCGATGGCCGATTCGGGAGCCACATGCAGCACGACGGTGCCGAAACTGGTGCCGCTCATCCGCGCATCGGAGATGCGCACGATATCCTTGACGCCGCGGTCCAGCAGCACTTTCGGCATTGGGATATGGCCCCACTCCGGAAAGCCCGGCCCGCCTTTGGGTCCGCAATTCTTCATCACCAGAACAGTGTTTTCATCCACCGGCAAATCCGGCGAATTGACGGTATTGAGCATCTGCTTGTAGGTATCGAAGACGAACGCCCGCCCGCGATGTTGCATCAGGTGCGGCGATGCGGCGGATTGTTTCACCACTGCACCGTCCGGCGCCAGGTTTCCGCGCAAGATCGCCGTGCCGCCCTCGTCGCTGAGCGGGTTCGAACGGGGGCGGATAACCGCATCGTTCCAACACGGCGCCCCGGAAATGTTTTCGCCGACGGTGCGCCCGTTTGCCGTGACACAGCCGCCGTGCAGAAGGTCGGCGATGCGGGCCATCACCGCGGGTACGCCGCCTGCGCCGAAGAATTCCTCCATCAGATACTCGCCGGACGGCTTCACGTTCACAAGACAAGGAGTGCGCCGCGAGATGCGGTCGAAGTCGTCTAATTCCAAAGCCACGCCGGCCCGCCGGGCAATGGCCAGCAGATGCACCACCGCATTCGTCGATCCGCCGATGGCCATGTTCACCGTGATGGCATTCTCGATCGACTCGCGCGTCAGGATGCGCGACGGCCGCAAGTCCTCCCCAACCATCTCCACAATCCGCCGCCCGCTGCGCTCGGCCATCTCCAGCCGCCGCGAATCCGGAGCAGGAATGGCGGCGCATCCGGGCAGTGTCATACCAAGCGCTTCGACGACACTGGCCATGGTGGAGGCTGTACCCATCACCGTGCAATGGCCCGTGCTGCGCGCGATGCAGCCTTCCACTTCCACCCACTCCTCTTCAGTCAAATGACCCGTGCGGTATAGGTCGAACAGCTTGCGTCCATCGGTACCCGCGCCAATCTTGCGGGTGCGCCATTCCCCGCTCAGCATCGGACCGCCGGTCACCATGATCGACGGGATATCCACCGAGGCAGCGCCCATCAATTGCGCCGGCGTGGTCTTGTCGCAGCCGCACAAAAGAACGACGCCATCCATTGGATAGCCGCGGATGGACTCCTCGACGTCCATCGCCATCAGGTTGCGATAAAGCATCGATGTAGGGCGCAGAAACATCTCGCCGAGCGAAATCGTGGGGAACTCCAAGGGCACGCCGCCTGCCGCCCAGACGCCCCGTTTCACCGCCTCCGCCACCTGCCGCAAATGGACGTTGCAGTTGTTCAGTTCGCTCCAGGAATTGCAGATGCCGATCATCGGCTTGCCGTCGAAGACATGCCGTCCGAAGCCTTCGCTGCGCAACCATGCTTTGCGGGAGAAAGAGTAGTACTCCGGCGTGTCGAACCATTCGGCGCTTCTCAGCTTCTTCGGGGTGTCCATGGTATCTCTTAATATATTGCTTCCGTTGTCATCGACTCGAAACATTCTCGTATTGATGTGCGTCGCGGCGTGTGCCGGCGCACAGAACGGCGCACCTTCGGCGCCCGCTGCCTCGACCGCAAAACCCGCCGCGCCGGCCACTAACACCGATGCCGCCCGCACCAGCCTCAACCTGCTGGGGCGCACGAACACGCAAAGCGGCGAGAGCCGCCGCAACGAGAATGTGCAATTCAACCTCATCGACAACAACGCGCTCAAGGAACTGAACATCCGCCTCGGCACCACGGCCACCATCGTCAGTGAGATGCAGCCGCAGCGGAATTACTTCGGCTCTGAGTTCGGCAATGCCGGCTCGGCCGTGCTTCACGTTCCGGCCTCCAAGCCCGGCCCAGCCTTTCACGGCAACCTCTTCTGGACGCACAACAACAGCGTGTTCAGCGCCCGAAGCTTCTTTCAGGCCGGCAGCGTGCAGCCGGCGCGCGAGAACAATTACGGCCTGAATGTTTCCGTGCCATTGTGGCGCAGGGCCTTTCTCACGATCGACGGAACGCAGCAGAGGATCCGCGGAAACGTCAATGGAAACGTGCTTATCCCACTGCCGGAGGAGCGTTCCGTGCTGACATCGGATCCACAGGTGCGGGAAGTGATTCAGGGCTATCTGCGGGCCTTTCCCGATGTTCGTCCGAACCGCACGGACATCGACAGGCGGATGCTGAACGCCAATGCTCCGCAGCGAATCGGCACCGATACGGCATCCTTCCGGCTGGACCAGTTGCGCGGGACGAAAGACCGTTTCACGGCGCGCCACAGCCTGACCAACCAGAACGTCGATGCCTTCCAGTTCGTGGGCGGACAGAATCCCGACACTACCATCAAGTCGCAGACGGCCCGGCTCACCTGGTCGCGCGCGTTTTCGGCCAGCACCACGGCGGATTTTTCGGCCGGCTTCGACCGGCTGCGGTCGTTGCTGATGCCGGAACCCAATGCCGTGGGCCCGCAGGTGCAGATCGGCACGGCGTACACGACGCTTGGCCCCGGCTCCAATGTCCCGCTGGACCGCATCCAGAACAAGTTCCGCTACGCCGCTCTGCTCAATCACCGCCGCGGCGGGCATCGTTTGCTATTCGGCGGCGAGGCAGTCCGCCTGCGCTTCAACGGCCGCGAAGCATCGTCCAACCGCGGCAATTTCTATTTCCGCAACGATTTCGGCCGCGATGCGATAACGAACTTCCGGATGGGGACTCCCAGCCGCTACTCGACGGGAATCGGCGAATTGGACCGCGGGTTCCGTCGCTGGGAGACACACTGGTTCGCCGGCGACACTTGGCAGGCGCTTCGGAATTTGACGTTGCAGGCGGGCGTTCGGTGGCAGCCGATGGCGGCGCCTCATGAAGTGAACAACCGCACCGCGATTCCCTACGATTGCGACTGCAACAACGTCGCCCCCACCTTTTCTTTCGCCTGGCGGCTGCCGCCCAAATACGGCGTGTTGCGGGGCGCCTACGGCATCCACTACGGCGAGTTGTTCGCCATCACCTTTCAGCAGTTGCGCTGGAATCCACCCGAGTTTCAAAAGATCGAAGTGCAGGCGCCGTTCTTGATCAACCCGCTGCGCAACTCCGTGATCGACCCCAACGGACGGGCGGCGGTGTTTGCCGTTCCGCGCGATCTCAAAGCGCCCTATTCGCATCAGTACAACTTCAGTTGGGAGGCCCCTGTTCTTAACGGCTGGCGCGTGCAGTTGGGCTACGTCGGATCGCGCACGCACAAACTGCTGATGCTTTGGCATATCAACCGCGCAAGGCCCGTCCCCGGCATGCCGCTCACGACAGCCACGGTGAATGAGCGCCGTCCGGACACGCGCTACTTCGATGTGCGGCCGGCGGTGAACTCCTCGCGCGCCTATTTCGACGCGGCCCGCGCCACGCTGATCGTTCCCGAATGGCGAGGCCTCAGCATCGATGCCTCCTATTGGTTCAGCAAGGCCATCGACACCGGAGCTGCGTATACGAACACCGCGGCAGGCGACGATTCCCGCCAAGGCTACAGCCAGACGGAAGACAACGTCGCCGGCGATTTGAAAGGTCTCAGTGTCTTCGATCAATCGCATGCGGCGCTGGCCCGCGCGCGCTATGCGCTGCCTTCGCCCGGCGCACACGGGAAAGCAACCCGCGCGCTGTTCGGCCGCTGGGCTTTCAGTGCCGTGTGGCTGCGCAAATCGGGCATGCCGTTCACCGTGCTTTCCGGCTCCGACGGCCCCGGCTTCGGCAATGTCGATGGAGTCAACGGCGACCGGCCGCACCTCGCCGATGCTTCCATTCTGGGCCGCACCATCGGCCATCCGGACACCGCGCCATCGCTGCTGCCACGCTCCGCCTTCCGCAATCTGGCTATTGGCGACCTGGCCGGCAACCTCGGCATCAGCACGTTCCGGCGCGCCGGGTTCACCAACGTGAATGCGTCGCTTTCCCGCACCTGGACCCTTGCCGGCGAGCGCGCCGTCACCTTCCGCGCCGAATCCATTAATCTCTCCAACACCCCGCAGTTCGCCGCTCCGAACTCCGATCTCAGCTCTCCATCGTTCGGCGCCATCACCAACACATTGAACGACGGGCGCACCTATCAGTTCACGCTGCAATTTCGCTGGTAGCCGTGAAAGGATCCGCGCCCTGGCGGCATATCCAGGGCATGAAGCGAACATTGGCCTTTCTCCTCAGCGCCGCCAGCGCACTTGCCGCCGGACCGAATCTCACCATCTATAACCAGAACTTCGCCGTCGTCCGGGAGTCCATTCCGCTCGATCTGAAACAAGGCTCGAACACCATTCAATTCACCAACGCCACGGTACACCTGGAGCCCGATTCCGTGATGCTGCGCGACCCTTCGGGGAAGATCGCACTCTCCATCCTCGAACAGAACTTCCGCGCCGAACCGATTTCGGAAGGCCTGCTGCTGAACCTGTTCGAGGGCAAGGAACTCGAATTCGAAATAACAGCCCTGGCCGGCGAGAAGCGCACCATTCGTGGAAAGGTTATCCGCAGCGGCTACGTGCCGCATCATCGGGCGATGAATCGCTACGGTGGCGCGTACGCCTACAACCAAACGACGTATTCGCAAGGCGGCAGTACCCAGCCGATTGTGGAGGTTGCCGGCAAGCTTCTGTTTTCGCTTCCGGGAAGGCCCATCTTCCCTGCCCTGGCCGCCGACGCCATCCTCAAGCCGGCCCTCGACTGGCGCATCCATGCGGAGCGGGCGGCGAAGCTCGATGCCGAACTCAGCTACGTCTCCGGCGGCATGAGTTGGAAAGCCGACTACAACATGGTGGCGGGTGAGACCGGCGACAAACTCGACGTGGTGGGTTGGATCACCATGGACAACCAAAGCGGCAAAGACTTTGAAAACGCCCGCATCAAGCTGGTGGCCGGGGATGTGAACAAGATTCAGCCCGGGTCGCCGGAATACCAGGAGGCGAAGCTAGGCGCCATGCGCGCCTCCATGGATGAGGCGGCCCCACGCGTGACGGAACGCAGCTTCGACGAATACCACCTCTACACGCTCCCGCTCGCCACCACGCTGCACGACCGCGAAAGCAAGCAGGTGGAATTCGCCCGCGCCGCCAACATTCAGTCGGCACGCATCTACGTCTACGATGGAGCGAAGATCGACCGGCGCCACTTCGGCTGGGATGCCGCCACCATCCGCAATCAGCCCGAATACGGCACGCAATCGAACTCCAAGATTTGGGTGATGCGCGAGTTCGCCAACACCGCTGAAAACGGGCTCGGCATTGCCCTGCCCCGCGGGCGCGTGCGCTTCTACCGCCGCGATCAGGGTGGCGCGCTCGAATTCACAGGCGAGAACAACATTGGCCATACGCCTCGCAATGAGAAGTTGCGCGTCTATACCGGCGACGCATTCGATATTGCCGGCGAGCGCAAACGCGTCAATTTTCAAGTCGATCACAACAAGAGCTGGCTGGATGAGTCGTTCGAAATCCGGCTGCGCAACCGCAAGAAGGAGCCCGTGGAAGTTCGCGTCGTGGAGCATCTGTATCGATGGACCAACTGGCGCCTCAGCGCGCAATCGCTGCCCCACCGCAAGACCGATAGCCAGACCGCCGAGTTCCTGGTCAAACTCGGCCCCGATCAGGAGCAGGTTCTCACCTATACGGTTCATTACACGTGGTAGGGTGGCTGATGAGCCATGCCGAACCGAAGAGAGTTCCTCGCCTTGTCCGCCGCGGCTGCGGCGCCCCAATCCGCAGGAGCACAAAGCCCAACCGGTTGGTATGACCGACCCATGCGATGGGCGCAGCTTACCTTGGTGGAGGACGATCCGGGCAACTACGATCCGCGGTTCTGGCTCGACTACTTCCGCCGCACGCACTCCGATGCCGCCTGCCTTTCCGCGGGCGGCTGCGTCGCCTATTACCCCACCAGAGTGCCGCTGCATTACCGCAGCAAGTTCCTCGGCGATCGCGATTGCTTCGGTGAGTTGGTTGCGGGCTGCCGTAAGCTCGGCATGAATGTCGTCGCCCGCACCGATCCGCACGCGGCGCATCAGGATGTCTACGATGCGCATCCCGATTGGATTGCCGTCGACGCTCAGGGCAACAAACGCCGCCATTGGGCCGACAAGGAACTGTGGGTTACCTGCGCACTGGGCCCCTACAACTTCCAGTTCATGACCGAAGTGACGCGCGAGATCGTGCAACTCTACCGCGTCGATGGCATCTTCAGTAACCGCTGGAGCGGCTCCGGCATGTGCTACTGCGAGCATTGCCAGGCGAATTTCAAAAAGTTCAGCGGCCTGGATCTTCCGCGCACTTCCAACCCGCGCGATCCGGCGCGGCGTCAATACTCCGTATGGCATCAGGCTCGGCTGTTCGAGTTGTGGCGGCTGTGGGACGCGGAGATCAAGAAGATCAATCCCAACGCCGGATACATCGCCAACGCGGGCGGCGGAGCGCTGAGCGAACTCGACATGAAGACCATCGGAGAGCTGGCGCCCACGCTCTTCGCCGACCGCCAGGCACGCCATGGACTCATGGCGCCCTGGGCCAACGGCAAGAACGGCAAGGAATACACAGCCACCCTCGGCCGCAAAGCTATTGCCGGTATCTTCAGCGTCGGCATCGAAGAGCAGTACCGTTGGAAAGACTCCGTGCAGAACGGCGAAGAGATCCGGCTCTGGGTCGCCGACGGTATCGCTCACAACCTGCGGCCGTGGTTCACCAAGTTCAACGGCAAGGTGGTGGACAAACGCTGGCTGCAGGTTGTCGAAGACATCTACGGGTGGCACCGCAAGCATGAGCGCTACCTGCGGAACGAACGGTCGCTGGCGCGCGTGGCGATGGTGTATTCGCAGCAAACAGCCACGCACTACGGCGGCGCACGGGCCCGCGCCAGGGTGGAAGATCACACACTCGGTTTTTATCAGGCGCTGCTCGAATCGCGTATCCCGTTCGATATGGTGCATGACCGCATGCTGGACGCGGCGTCTATCGGGCGCTACCGCACGCTGATTCTGCCCAACATCGCCGCTCTGTCCGATGCTCAATGCGCGCAGCTCAAGGCTTTCGTAGCCGGCGGAGGCAATCTTGTCGCCACGCACGAAACATCGCTCTATGACGAATGGGGCGCGCGGCGCCGGGATTTCGGGCTTGCCTCGCTCTTCGGCGCATCGTTTTCCGGCCGCATCGACCAGGATGTTCATAACTCCTATCTGCACATCGAAAAGCATCCCGCCAGCGGGCAGTACCACCCCATCGTGGATGGCCTGGACACAGCGAACCGCATCATCAACGGCGCCAACTGGGTTCACGTCAAGCCGGTCGATCGCGCGGCCTATTCCCCGCTCACGCTGCTTCCCTCGTTCCCCGATCTCCCGATGGAACAAGTCTACCCGCGCATCCCGCGCACCGAAATCCCGGGCGTCTTTCTTCACGAAACGGGCAAAAGCCGCGTTGTCTATTTCCCATTCGATCTCGACCGCACGTTCTGGGAAGTGCTGAGCGCCGATCATTTGCGATTGCTGCGCAATGCGGTGCAGTGGGCTCACAACGAGCCGCAGCCGCTCACTGTCGAGGGCCGCGGTGTGCTCGATGTCTCGTTGTGGCTGCAGAAAGAATCGCTCACCGCGCACCTGGTCAATCTCACCAACCCGATGTTGATGAAGGGCCCGATTCGCGAAATTCTGCCGTCGCCCCCGCAGAAAGTTCACATCCGCATTCCCAGCGGCCGCCGCGTGCGCAAGGCGCAGTTTCTCGTCGGCTCGCAGACCCTGGATATCCAAGAGGCCAACGGCGCCGTCTCCATCGATGTGCCGCCCATCGGGATCCATGAAGTGATTGCCATCGACTTGGCTTGAGCATTAATTGCTAGACTAAATATCCATCCAAGGATGAGTAAATCAAGTCCCGCACCGGCGCCCGCCGCGGCCGATTCCGGATTCTTCGGACATCCGCGGGGGCTTTCCACGCTCTTTTTCACCGAATTCTGGGAACGCTGGGGCTATTACGGCATGCGCTCCCTGCTCATCCTCTTCATGAAGGCCCCGGAAACGAACGGCGGTCTCGGGTTCGATCAAACCAAAGCGAGCGCCATCTACGGTCTCTACACAGCCATGGCCTACATGGTGGCTCTGCCCGGCGGCTGGATCGCCGACCGCATTCTGGGCCAGCGCCGTTCCGTCATGTTCGGCGGCTTCATCATGACCGCGGGCTATCTCATGCTGGCCGTGCCCAGCCTGCTGGTGTTCTATTTCGGACTAATCCTTATCATCGCCGGCACCGGTCTGCTGAAGCCGAACATCAGCACCATCGTCGGCCAGCTCTATAAACCCGGCGACAGCCGCCGCGACGCCGGATTCTCCATTTTCTACATGGGCATCAACATGGGGGCTTTCTTCGCGCCCCTCGCCTGCGGACTCATCGCCCGAGACTACGGGTGGCGCAGCGGCATGGCCGTGGCCGGCATCGGCATGCTGTTCGGCGTCGTGCAGTACATCTACGGATGGCGCCACTTGGGCAACGCCGGCCTGCTGCCCGTCAGCTCATCGCCCGACGAAGATCGCACCCAGCGCCGCCGCATGTGGCAAGGCATCGCCGCCGTGGCACTGGCACTCGGCGCCATCGTCGCCATCGAGCAACTGAACATCGCCAACGTCACCGCGGTGGGACTCAATCAAACCGCGGGCGTCGCCCTGCTGCTGACCACCGTCGGCTTCTTCTCCTGGTTGTTCCTGGCCGCGAAATGGACTCCCGAAGAGCGCAAGAAGCTCGCCGTCATCGCGGTTCTCTTCGCCGCTTCGTGCCTGTTCTGGTCGGCCTTCGAACAGGCCGGCTCCACCCTCAACGTCTTCGCCGCTGAGCGCACCGACAACGCGATCTTCGGCTGGCAATATCCGCCCAGTTGGCTCCAGTCGCTGAACGGCTTGTTCATCTGGACGATGGCCCCGCTGTTCGCCTGGCTTTGGATCAGGCTCGGAGACCGTGAACCATCCTCGCCGGCGAAATTCTCCTGGGGACTGGTGCTGGTCGGACTCGGGTTCGCCGTTCTCATCCCGCCCGCCACCGCCGGCGCCGGCGTCAAAGTCACACCGCTTTGGCTCACCGCAACCTATCTCTTTCACACGTTCGGCGAGCTCTGTCTGAGCCCCGTCGGGCTCAGCGCCATCACAAAACTGGCGCCGGTCCGCGTGGCCGGACTCATGATGGGCGTGTGGTTTCTGTCCATTTCCATCGGCAACTACCTCGGCGGTAGAGTGTCCGGTTTTTATGAAGCCTTGCCGCTGCCCTCGTTGTTCGGAGCAGTCGGCGCGTTCGCCATCGCAGCCGGTTTGGTACTGGCCTTCTTTGCCAAACCGATCACCCGCCTGATGGGAGGAGTGAAATAAGTCCGATGTCCCGCATTCAAGATATTCAGGATTGCCTGAAAGAACATGGCATTCCGGGCTGGCTCTTCTACGATCATCACCTGCGCGATCCCCTGGCTTACCGCATTCTTCAATTCCAGGCGCCGCGCACACCGTCCCGCCGCTGGTTCTATCTGATTCCCGCGCGCGGCGAACCGATCGGCCTGGTCCACCGCATCGAGCCCACCATGCTCGATGCCCTCCCTGGAAAGAAGCAGGTCTACTCAAGCTGGCAGACCTTGCAGACCGGCCTTCAGGATCTGCTCACCGGCCTCGGCGCCGTCGCCATGCAGCATTCCGATCTGTGCGAGATTCCCTATGTGTCTCTGGTCGACGGCGGGATGATCGACCTGGTGCGGTCCACACGGACTGTGGTGACTTCATCCGCCGACCTTGTGCAGCACTTCGAAGCGCGATGGACGCAGGCCCAGTTCGACACTCACATCGAAGCAGGCAAACGCGTCGATGCCATTCGCCGTGCGGCCTTCGACAAGATCGCAGACGCCCTTCGCCACCAGCGCTCGCTGACGGAATTCGAGGTAGCCGAATTCATCCGCCGGCAATTTCGCGACAACGGCCTGTTCACCGATCATGGCCCCATTGTCGCCGTCAACGCTAACGCCTCCAATCCGCACTATGAGCCAACGCCGGAGCGCGCCGCCGCCATCCGTCCCGGCGATCTCGTACTCATCGACATGTGGGCCAAACTCGATCAGCCCGAGGCTGTGTACTACGACATCACCTGGACCGGCTACTGCGGACCCAAGCCGTGCACCGAAATCCTCAACGTCTTCGAAATCGTGAAAGGAGCGCGTAACGCCGGCGTGCAATTCATCCAGCAAATGGTATCCAGCGGCACCTCGCTCGCCGGATTCGAGGTCGACGATGTCGTGCGCGGCTTCATTCGCGACAACGGCTTCGGCGATTACTTCATCCACCGCACCGGCCATTCCATCGGCACCGACGTTCACGGCAACGGGGCCAACATGGACAACCTGGAAAGCCACGACACACGAGCCATCATCGCCAATACCTGCTTTTCCATCGAACCGGGCATCTATCTCACGCCCTTCGGCATTCGCTCGGAAGTGAATGTCTTCGTCGCGGAATCGAGCGCCATGGTCACCGGTGAAATGCAGGAAGCCCTGCTGACGCTGTGATCCGGCTGCTGTTTCTTCTTGCCGCGGCAAGCCTGTTGCCGGCGCAACGATTCAGTGCCTGGGAGCGAAAACACAACACCTACACCTTCGAGTTCGGCGGACCCAACAACTTCGAGCTCGAATGGGTAAGCGCATCCACTTTCCGCGTCCGGCGCGGTCCGAAAGGTCCACCGCGGCGCGCCATCGCCGACACGGCGGTAGAAGTGGACGCAACCGGATCCGATACCAATGTCGTCCTTCGCACGTCCGAGCTCACCGTGGAGGTGGCCCGCGACCGGGGCCTGCTGACGGTTCAGCTACCTGCAGGCATGCGCCTGTTTGCCGAACGCGCCGCCCGCATCGCCGACGGCAAATCTACACTCGATCTGGAAGTTCCCGCGCGCGAAGCATTTTACGGACTCGGCCCCCGAGCGCAACCCAGTCTCGACGCCCGCAGTCTCATCCTGCAGCCGAAGTTTCCCTTTCTGGTCACAGGCAACGGCTACGCGTTGTGGATGGATACTCCGGCCCCATTCACTTTCGATCTCGGCAAGTCCGTGCCCGATCGCCTCACAATCCATGGCGACGGCCTCGCCCGCCTGGAATATTACTTCGCCTTCGGCCCCTCGATGAAGGAAATCTGGGACCAGCGCCAGAAAGTCACCGGATCCATCCAGACACCGCCGGCCTCCATGCTGGAACTGATCCGCGGGCCGCAACTACCCGCCGGCGCCGCGAAAGTCACCACCGGCGATCTCTGCGCCGATGCCGCCGCCCTGATGCACGCCACCATGTCCGCGGTGCTGCTGCCCGCGTTCGATCTCGCCGATTACCGCAAGGCCTCGCCCGAGACCCTTCGCCGCGCAGCCCGCCTCGGCGTGTTCAGCCCCATCCTGCAGGATTCCGGCCGCGAGTTCACGGACGCCGCCACGTTCACCCTGCGCAAGCGGCTCAATCTGTATCTGCTCACCTACGCCGACGAGGCGCGCTACCGCGGCTACCCGGTGATTCACTCCCTGCGGCACCAGTTTCCGCGCGACGCCGAAGCCGGCGGCCGCATCGATCAGTACATGCTGGGCGATGAGTTCCTGCTCGCCCCGGTCTGTAGCGGCACAGCCAGGAAAAGCCTCTATCTCCCGATGGGCACATGGACCGATTGGAACACCGGTATCGCCCACGCAGGGCGCCGCCAGACGGAGATCGACGTGCCTTCCGACGGATTGATCATCCTGGTCAAGAGCGGCTCCATTGTGCCGCTGTCGGGCGTGGAAACGGCGCATCCCACCGAACTCCACTACTTCCCGAAGAACGGCGGGGAGTTCTTCATCTACGAACCGGAGGCGGCGGACTACACACAGGCCCACGCCGGACCGGCGGTGGATACCTATCGCGTCCAAATCGAATCCAAAGCCGATCGCGATTACGAGTGGGTCCTGCACCACATGGACCGCCCCACGCGCGTGCACCAGGTGGACGGGCCCGATTACAAGCCCGCCACAGGCCCAGGCCCCGTGCCGCCCCACCACTGGCGCTACGACGCCCAGCGCCGCACGGTCCACATCGGGGTCGCCGCCAAGGCCGGATCCGACATCGTCGTCAATTTGCGGTTTGACTGAAAACAAAGAAGTTTAACGTGTTAAATACCCCCGCTAACTTGGTTCTCCCAAGCGCTTGGCGCACGCTGCTGCAAGGGAGACACTCCAGTGAAGTTCATTACCATCTTTCTCGCATTTCTGTTCGCTACCGCAATCGGCACTCCGCAGCAGCCCACCTACCAATGGCACACCTTCTATAATCAAGGTACCTACGGCTGGCAGGGCGGCAACGGACACGCCGTGGCCACCGACGCCGCAGGCAACGTCTACGCTGTCGGCTCCACACACAACCCTTCCACCTTCGCCCCGGGCAATCCGCTGCATTCCGTACCGGCCGGCATGCGCTCCGCCTTCATCATGAAGTTGAGCCCCGCCGGCGCGTTGCTCTGGTACACGCTTTATACGGGCCCGCAAGGCGCTTCCGCCAATGCCGTTGCCATCGATTCGACAGGCGATATCTACGTCACCGGCGACGGCGCCCTCATCGGAGACGGAAGCCAGCCACCCATCAACGCGGGCGGCCAGCAGTCTCTGTTCATCCTCAAGCTCAATTCCAGCGGCCAGTACCGGTGGCATACCTGTTACGGCGACGGCGACGCCGGCATGGGCATCGCCATTGACAAGACCCGCCACTATATCTACGTCACCGGGGACAAACACTGCTGCACCTTCTTCAATGCTCCCGTCCCGGCCATCCGCGAACATGTCTACGGCATTAACGACATGTTCACCATCGCCATCGACTCGAGCGGCGCCCATCGCTGGCACACATTCCATGGTCCCGGCGCGGGCACGGCGCGAGCCATCGCCACGCTCGCCGACGGCAGCGTCGTTGCCGGCGGCCGGCAGAACGGCCAGATGGTCACCCTCAAGCTCACGATGAACGGCGCACTGGCCCAATACGTCACCTGGGGCAACGGTGAAGTGCGGGCCGCAGCCGCCGACGCCTCCGGCAATCTCTATTTCACCGGCGGATCCTGGCCGGGATGGACAGGCTCGCAAGGCCAGCCGCCCGTGCCCAATTGCGTCGTTTGCACCTACTCCATCTTCCTGCTGAAGACCGGCAGCGATCTCGGCTACTTGCGCCACTCGCTCTATTCCAACAATCTGCAGCAGCAAGGCGACGCCATCGCACTCGACGCCGCGGGGCGTTTGTATGTGACGGCCAACGATCCTCACTATGGAGGGCCCGGACCATTCCCGGCCAACTCCCTGCATGACAACCAGAATCTCCCCGGCCACTTCCTGGCGTCTTTCGCCACCGCCGACCTCGCCTACCAGTGGCACACCACTTACGGCGCCGTGTGGGACGATGCCCACGGGGTCGCCGTCGATGCCAATCGCAATGTCTACGTCACCGGAGGCAGCGGCCAATCCTGGAACGGCGACGCCAACGCCTCGCCCCTTGCTCCCCATGCGGGAGGCGACAGCGTCTTCGTCCAGAAGTTTGCGATCGCTCCCCCCACCCCCGCGCGGCTCTCTCTCACGCGGTCTCTCTCCCGAACCGCCGGGCAAATCGCCGTGAGCATCACCATCGCCAACAACGGCGGCATCACCGCCGCGAATGTCGTGCTCACCACCGGCAAGATCAACTCCACCAGCGGCACACCCCTGCCGCAATCTCTCGGAGCGGTGGCCCCGGGGGCTTCCGTCACCACCCTGCTGACTGTACCTGGCTCGGTGGGAACCAGCGGAGCCCCCGCCACCCTATCGCTTGCCGGCACATACTCCGGAGGCTCATTCAGCAGCGCCGGCCGTGTCGTTTTGCCGTGAAGAATCCCCAAGGAGAAGACTACAATGAAACACACGATCCTCATCCTCACGCTGCTAGCGGCGCCCTGTTTTGCGGGCATCGCTTTTGAGAACGCCACGCTCTCCGGAACTCCCGGATCGCTGCTCAGCTTCCAGGGGTCCATCACCAACACCTGGGGCGTCGAGACCTGGCTCAACTCGGTCAGCCAGACCCTGGATGGCTTCGCGCCG
>JAEUQG010000202.1 GCA_016789755.1 Bryobacterales bacterium | reverse complement strand
GCCACGGGAGGCGCGGCGTGGGATCTGAACCTCCTGCGAAAAGGCGGGGTCACCGCCACGTCCTTTACGAAAGCGTTCGTCGATATCAAAGTCGAGGAAATCCAGGACCAGACCGGGATCCCCGAGCCAATCACCTTGGCGCTGGTGGGGGCGGCCCTGGCGGCCTTTGGATGTCTCAAGCGCCGCTAATTGGCCGCTTCAAGCCCGCACAGGCCGCGCGCGTGCCCCCAGCATGTTGAGGAACTCGTGTGCCGCGGTTAGACCCGGCGCGTTGTGCGGGCGAGTTCTTCCAAAGCCCGCACAGGCCGGGGCGGCCCCCAGCATGTTCAGGAACTCGTGTGCCGCGGGTAGACCCGGCGCGTTGTGCGGGCGAGTTCCTCAAAGCGCAACGGGCACGCTCCACGCCGCCAGTGTTCCAGGAACACGCGTGTGCCTCAAGGCGCGGGTGGGCTCCGTTTTGCGCGAGTTCCTTAGAAGCCCGCACAGGCCGGGGCGTGGCCCCCAGCATGTGCAGGAACTCCTGTGCCGCAGCTAGACCCGGCGCGTTGTGCGGGCGAGTTCCTCAGAAGCTCAGCACGAGGTGCCAGATGTAGAAGTACGCGAGCGCGTCCATGTTCTCCCAGATCTGCTTGCAGAGAGCCGGATCGCCGGAAATCGGAGGGATCTCGCCGAGCTTCCGCTCCCACGGCAAACACGCCCCGGCCGGCACCTTGCCTTGCCTCCATATGGGGGCAGGCGGGCGATCGGCCGGCGGCGGGGGCGGCGCATCGCCGGAGGGCGTCGCGCGGTAGACGCCATACTCGCGGGTGAACTCGGTCATCGCCTTTACGTTCGCCACGGTGGCGTCGTTCTGCATGATGGCCGAGGCATCCATGATGTAACCGCCGTTGGGTCCGCAGGTATCGATGAGGTACTTCACCTGTTTCTTCACGTCCTCGGCGCTACCGAAGGCGAGGATGGCGTTGGGGACTCCCCCGCTCAGACAGAACTTACCCCCCAGTTTCTGCGCGCAAATGGCCGGATCGCCGCGGTCGATGTGGTAGATGATGGAACCGGCGGGCAGTTGGGCGAAGGCATCCAGATGCGCGTCCCACTTGCCCTCGGCGTAGAACAACGTCTGATTGCCTTGCGCCCAGATGGCTTCCACGATCGGCTTCAACGTCGGCCAGTAGATACGGTTGAAATGATCGTAGGAGATGAAGGGCACGCAGCCGCGATGCATCCAGATGGGGATGGGGATGTTGCGGGCGGGGTCGAGTCCGGATAGCGCGATGAAGCCGAGGTGCGGCATCAGGGCCTGGCAGGCCTTCTCCACCTTGTCGGGGATCTCCTTCAAATCGAAAGCAAGGCCGAGGTAGCCGCGGAACTTGTCGGCCAGCACATCGAGCGGTGCTTTCAGCATGCCGCTGATGGCGGACACCGTGCCGCATTCGTTCTTCATGCGCTCGATTTGCGGGCCGAAGGCCGTGAAGTAGTTGGCCATCGACCAGGTGGAGCGCACGAGTGCGACGTCGCG
The DNA here is from genome assembly GCA_016789755.1 of Bryobacterales bacterium. GTDB lineage: Bacteria > Acidobacteriota > Terriglobia > Bryobacterales > Bryobacteraceae > CADEFT01. The sequence continues at coordinate 2,962 of JAEUQG010000202.1, read as the reverse complement.
GCGGTAGGATCCGGCGGCGTATTCGGTGGAGATGCGGGGCAACCAGGTGTTGTAGAGGAAGGCCACGGGGTCTTCGATCAGCTCATCGTACTCTTCGCGGCGCATCCAGGCGTTGTCGAGTTCCGGCTCGCGGTATTGAAACCCGACTTCCGGGCCCACATCGATGCCCGGGATGGCGTAGTAGCGCAGGCCCGCCGATTGAGCCAGACCGGTCCAGACGTAGACCATGTTGGGTACGGCGGCATCCCAGTCGAAATCGCGGCAGCAGGCGATGACGGAATCGAACGCCTGGTTGTAATCGTGCGTCACCTGCTGCGCGGTGTGGCCCGAATACACCGCGGTGAATTCGGCGGCAAAGGGACGAATGGGCACGCGGTCAGGCGTCGCGTTGCGCATCGCCGTGACATAGCGGTTCAGCCTCTGGGCATAGAGTTGTTGGGGATCGATGGGCATCGAAGGCCTCTTTACAGGAGTTTGGTTTCGCCGGGGACGAAGACCGGATAGCCGCCATCGGGCCCGGGCTTGACAGGCGGCGTCGTGTCGTAGGAAACATCTTCCGGACGGGGAGCGTGGCAGAAGCGGCTGTCGTTGATCTGCTGCCAGGCGACCTGTTTTCCGCTGTAGCAGGAGAACTGGCCCATCAGGGTGATGAGCGTGCTGCGCACCATGTAGTCGCCGCTATTGATTGGCTTGGCATTGCGGATGGCGTCAAACAGGGCGACGTGCTCCAGGTCGTAGGCATTGTTCTTCGCTTTGGGGCCGGAGTGTTCCCAGTTGATCTCGCCTTCGATGCGCAGTTTGAGCAGATCGCAACGGCCCTTGGTGCCCAGGATGAGACTGGAGTTCTCGTTGTAGCACTCGGGGATGGTGCGGCAATAGGCGTAAACGCGGACGCCTTTGGGAAACTCGTAGACCACGGAATGATGATCGAAGACGTTGCCGTAGATTTCCCCCTTCAGCGTGGAGCGCCCGCCCATTCCCCAGGCGGACAAAGGGGCGGCATCCCCAAGTGCCCAACTGGAGCGGTCCAGATTATGAATGAGCGTCTGCGGCACATCGTCGCCGCTCAACCAGTGGAAGTGATACTGGTTGCTGCCCTGGTAGAGCAACTCGCTCATTCCCGGACGGCGCGGATAGAGCACATACGGCGGACGCAGCCAGGTTTCCTGAATGGCGACGATATCGCCGATGGCGCCATCGTGAACGCGCTGCATGGTTTCGCGATAGCCGGGATGGAAACGGCTTTGCAGGCCGGAAACGACGCAGAGGGACTTGCGGCGGGCTTCGGCGCACGCCTCACGAACCATGTGAATGCCCAGCGGATCGATGGCGTGCGGCTTTTCGACGAACACGTGCTTGCCGGCATCGATGGCCGCTTTGAGATGCAGCGGATGGAACTTGGCGGCATTGGCGATGACCACCACATCGCTGGCCGCAATGACGCTCTTATAGGCCTGGAAGCCGTGGAAGCAATGATCGTCCTGGACGGCCATTTGATCGGGGTATTTCAACCGCAGAGCGGTGCGCTTCTCCTGCACGCGGTCGAGCAGCAGGTCGCCCATGGCTACGATGCGGATGTCTTTGCCCGCGTTCATGGCGTTCATGGCGGCCGCTTCGCCGCGGCCTCCGCAGCCCACGATGCCGACGCGGATGACGCCGCTGGCCGCGGCATAGGCCCCGGCGGCAATGCCGGTGGATAGGAAGCTTCTACGGGAAACATCGTTCATGGATGCACCTCCTGGCGCGCCACCCAGTAGACGGCATTGCGGACCAGGCGGCGGAAGCCGGGGTCGCGCATCGTCTCTGCCGAATGGCCGGGCTGAATGTAGACGGAACGGGCGCGCGGATGCGGCCCAACGTAGACAACGGGCCGGTCATTGCCCTCGGCGGCAGTTTCCATCAGCACCTCGATGGAGGGAGAAAACCACATGCCGCGGTAGGTTTCATCGTGCACCAGCAGAGGACCCACGCCGCGCAGCACGGGATGGCTCTGCTTACCCTTGGCGGCGGCAACCAGGAAATCGACGCCTTCTTTGTACTGCGATGCAGGATGCCCGGCGGAGGGTTTTTCGAAATACTTGCCGCCGGTAACCTCTTCATACCACCAGGGCCAATCGGTGTAGTTGACGATGGAATGATGCACCGACACGATGCCCTTGCCTGCTTCGGCGAAAGCCCGCAGCCGCTGCCGCGTCTGTTCCGTGGTGACGTTGTGCATGTCGTGGAAGAGGATGGCGTCGTAGCGGTCTTCAAGGGGCCTGGCGAAGGCTTCGGCATGGCTGGCGGCATGCGTGTAGCGGACCCCTTCCAGGCTGTCGAGCAGGGCGTAGAATGCCGTGGGGTAGCCGTGGCCGCTGGTCACGACGAGGAGCCTGACGGGAGCGGGGGGCGGGGGCGGATCGGTGACCCGGCCTGTCGCGGCCCACTCCACGCCGCGAAGGAACAGGCGCCGCATACCGGGCTGGCGCCAAGCCATGGCGTCGTGCCCCAGGGTGGTGTAGAAGACGCGGCCCTGCCCGTAGCGGTGCGTCCAGGCGACGGGTTCACGGTTGCCGGTGCCGCCGATGCCGCGGTCGCTCTGGGCGGTGGCAAGCACTTGGGCAGCCGGGGCGAGGTCCATGCGGTGGTAAAGTTCATCGTTGGCCATCCAGGCGCCGGCCGTGGCGATGGGCGCGGCATTGGCGGTCCACTCCACCAGGAACGGCCAGCGGCGGGCGTGTCCGATGTTGCGCGGCTGCCAACTGGCGCCGATGATCCGGGAGAACTCCTCCCACCCTTTTCCCGGTCCGGCGGTCCATTTTCCGCCATCGAGTTTCATGCCGAAAAACTCACCGTAGCTGGAGTGATGAAAAGCGATGAATGCGCCGCCTTGGCGGATGAAATTCTCCACGGCCTTCTCGGCGGAGGGTGTGAAGCGGGGACCGTTGTAGTTCAGGATCAGCGCGCGGCAACCGGCGAGCGC
>JAEUQG010000072.1 GCA_016789755.1 Bryobacterales bacterium | reverse complement strand
ATGAGTTCCAGCCGGGTATTCCTTGATCGGGTTGGTGCCACCAGCGCCCGTCTCCGCTTCACCGGCACGGCCAGACTAACACGAGTTTTCTGGACGCACCCATCAACCGGACATTTCTACTTTGCCAGGCACACGACATTTCTACTTTGCCTTGACATTGCCTTGACAGGCGCTTGCCGCAATGGCGGGAACCCGCTATGATGCCGTAATCACGAATTGGATTGCGAGGTGAACAGCAGGATTATGTGGATTCGCAAAGGGGAACGAGACCGGAAGAAGAATGTAGTTTCTCCCATGCCGACACAGCTTGTGTCGAATGAGGAGTACATTCCACGGCCGCAGACAGAGCCGCAGAAGCGGGTGGAGCATCTGATCGGCGAGATGTCGGAAGTGCGGGCGAAGAAGCTGGGGATGGACCGGCGGGCGTTCATGGCGACATCGATGGGGCTGGCGACTTGCTTTCTCGCCTCGAACAAAGTGTGGGGTGAGAATTTCGAGGTGATGGAGGAAGAGAGTTGGGAGCCGCAGGCTGCGGCGGAGCGGTATCCGAAGGGCGAGTATTTCGTGATGGACGTACAGGCGCATTTCACCGATGGGTACGCGCTGAACTTCCGGAACATGGAATTCGTGAAGAACATGGGATTCCAGTTGTCGAACGACAAAGAGGCTTACAGCTTCCGCAATTTCGTGAAGGAGATGTTCTTCGATTCCGATACGGACATGCTGGTAATTTCCGGGGTGCCGGGGCGGGAACGGACTCGCGACGATAAGGGGAATGTGCCGGAAGGGCGGGCTCGCGGAGGCGGGGTGTTGCCGTCGTGGCTGATGGCGTACGCGCGGGATGAAATCAACCGGCTGGCGGGGTCGACGCGGACGTTGTCGCAGGGGAACCTGGCTCCGAACCATTATTGGGACACCGTCAACAACAAGATGGATAAGACGATGCTGCTGGAGCAGATGGATCGGGAAGTCGAGCAGTACAAGATCGCGTCGTGGAAGTGGTACTGCCATACGGATCCGGGGCGGTCGGGCGGGGGATTTCAGATGGACGACGATAACTCGATGTGGTTTTATGAGGAGTCGAAGAAGCGCGGGATCAAGCTGATCAGCGTGCACAAGGGATATTCGTACCAATCGCGGACGTTGGGGCATCTGGCGAATCCGAAGGATGTGGAGAAGGCGGCGCTGACGCATCCGGATTTCAATTTCGTGGTGTATCATTCGGCGATCAAGCATGGGCCGAATGAGCCGGACTGGCTGAAGTCGAACGAGTACGACCCAACGACGGGCGATTTTCAGTGGCACGCAGTGCTGATGGATATCAAGAAGCGCAATCCGAAGATGAAGAACGTGTATTGCGAGATCGGGAGTTTCTTCGGGCCGCTGGCGATTCAGGATCCGGTGCTGTGCATGCATGGGATGGGGAAGAACATCAAGCATTACGGATCGGATCATGTGGTGTGGGGGACGGATTGTTTGTGGTGGGGATCGCCGCAGTGGGCGATCGACGCGTTCAAGCGTTTTCAGATCTCCGATGAGATGTGCGCGAAGTTCGGGTACAAGAAAATCACGAAGGAGGATAAGGCGCGGATCTTCGGGTTGAACGCGGCGAAGTTGTACGGAGTGGATCTGAAGAAGAAGCGGAATGCGCTGCCGGCGGATGCGCTGGACAAGTTGAAGATGGCGTATCTCGACGGCGGCGCGGCGCCCTCGCTGGAGGCGAGCGGGTGGGTGCGCGCGGACGATTGATGTTGACGCTGCTGTGGATGGCGGGCGGGTTGCTGTGGGCACAGCCGAAGGCGCACTTTCATCATGTGCATTTGAACTCGGCGGATCCGGCGGCGGCAGCGGCATTTTACGCGGCGAAGTTCGATTGCGAGCGGGCTGCGTATGGAGGGAAGCCGGCGGTTTGGGCGCAGCAATCGTGGTTGCTGTTCGAGAAGGTGAAGGGTCCGGTTGTGCCCGGTGGGGTGGAAAGCGATTCGCCGGTGTGGCATATCGGGTGGGGAGCGGAAGACATGCCGGCGGAGTACCGGAAGCAGGTGGAGAGCGGGACTCGTTTTCAGACTCCGTTGACCGATATTTCGGATTTGGCCAATTTCAGAGGTTTCTACTATGCGTATGTGGATGGGCCGGACGGGGCGTTGGTTGAACTGAATACGGCAAAGCATCATCACTTCGGGCATCTGCATCTGTTTTCGCGCGATCCGCACGGGGCGGCGGATTGGTATGCGAAGTACTTCGGAGTAGCGGCGCGGAAGAGCAAGCCGGAGGTGAGGATGTATCGGGATGTGCATGTGGGTCCGTCGGCGTCGTTCACGATGGACAATGTGAACGTGATCATCTATCCGGGCGCGTACCGGAAGCACGAGCGGTTTCGAACGTCGCAGGGAACGGTGTTCGATCACGTGGCATTCAGCGTGGATCGGCTGGATGAGGTGCTGGCGGCGATGCGGCGCGATGGAGTGAAAGTGCTGCGGAAGGCGGGGAAGCGGGAGGGGCACCGGTCGGCGATAGTGGAAGGGCCGGATTTGCTGGCGGTGGAGATTGTGGAGGGGCGCGCGGTGCGGCAATGATTTGGATGCTGCTGGCGCTAGGTTGGCCGTTGGCAGCGCAACGGGCGTCGCTCGCGGAGTTTGTGGCTGGCGATCAGTGTTTGTTTTGCCATCGGAACGATATTGGGCCGGGGTGGCAAAAGAACCGGCATAATCTGACGGTGCGGGCGAAGGACGGTGTGGAAGGGGAGTTTGTGCTGGGGGCGAGGGAGCGGACGCGGCGGCTGCGGAGGCCGGGGTACGGGAAGTTCGCGATGGAAGAGGCGGGCGGGTGGAATGAGACGAAGTTCAATGACCGCTGCGCGGGGTGCCACACGACGGCGGTGGATGGAACGACGAAGGCTTTCGCGGAGATTTCGATCGACTGCTATGCGTGCCACGGGGTGGTGGATCTGGAGCATTCCAACGATACGTCGAAGATTCTGTTGTCGAAGAAGCGGGGGCGCGATGCGAAGGAGATTGCCTCGATTTGCGGCTCGTGTCATTTGCGGGGAGGAGTATCGAAGGCGAAGGGGTTTCCGTATGCGTATCACTATGTGGCGGGAGACGATTTGTTCGCCGATTTCGCGGTGGATTGGGAGAAGGCGGACGAGGAAGACCGGCACGTGTACCGCAATGTGCGGGAAGCGCTGAATGGATCGGAGGTTTCGTGTCTGAGTTGCCATGCGGTGCATGCGGGGAGTTCGCAGAAGCATAGGAGAGTGTTGACGTCCGAAGCTTGTCTCGACTGCCATTACGAGAGCGGGCCGAAGAAGGAGGTGAAACGGCGGGTGAGCAAGAGCGGGGTGTGCGAGTACTGAGGGAGCAGGTGTAACGGCTCGGGGGTCGCGTGGGGAAGCGGATTCGGAGAGAATAGAAAGATATCCGCCACGTCGCTTCACGAGGTTTTCCATGATAAAAGATTTGTTTCTCTTTTTCGCGCTGAGCGTGTCCGCTCTTGCGCAGACATCGGGCACGATTACGGGCACGGTAGCCGATTCCACGCAGGCGGTGATGCCGGGAGTGACGATCAAAGCGCTCAACGAGCAGACGAGCGACGAACGGTCGACGGTTAGCAATGAGCAGGGCACGTATACACTGCCGTTTTTGCCACCGGGGCCGTACAAGCTGGAATTTTCGATGGCCGGATTCAAGACGATGGTGCAGCGGGTGACGCTGAATGTGACGGAACGGGTGGCGATCAATATGGAGATGCAGCCATCGGCAGTGGCTGAGAGCGTGGAAGTGACGGGAGAAGCTCCGTTGCTGCAGACGGAGTCGACGGCGCTGGGACGGGTGGTGGATGAGACTACGGTGAAGCAGTTGCCGCTGGCGACGCGGAACTTTACGCAGTTGCTGGCGCTCTCGCCGGGCGTGAACGCGCAATTGAACGATGCGGCGGCGCTGGGGCGAGGGACGCAGAATGTATCGGCAGGCGGGGCACGGCGCGTGTCGAACGCGATGCAGATCGATGGAGTGGATGTGGTGAACATCCATACGAACTCGGCGGCGGAGAACGCGTTGTCGTCGAATGGAGTGCTGGTGCCGTCGCCGGAAGCGATTCAGGAGTTCAAGGTGCAGACGGCGTTGTTCGATGCGGCGCACGGACGCAGCGCGGGGGCGAATGTGAATCTGGTGACGCGATCGGGATCGGCGAAGTTCCACGGATCGGTGTTCGAGTTTCTGCGCAACGAGAAGCTGAACGCGAACAGCTTCTTCTTCAATTCGACGGGAATCCGACGGCCGGTGCTGAAGCAGAATCAGGTTGGGGGGACGGTCGGCGGGCCGGTGTGGAAGGGGAAGACGTTTTTCTTTGCGTCGTATCAGGGGACGCGGCAGCGGAACGGAGTGTCGGGTTCGACATCGTTGCGATTGCCGGAGATTCCACTGGACCGGAGCAGAGCGGCATTGGGAGCTGCGTTCGGGGGACGGGCGGGGGCTCGCGGTGGATTGCAGGTGGCGCGGGATGGATCGAACATTCATCCGGTGGCGCTGGCGCTGATGAATTACAAGAGAGAGGACGGATCGTTTCTGGTGCCATCGCCGCAGATTCCTGGGGGCGGCGTGAATTATGCAGTGTCGATCCCTGCGACGTTCCGGGAGGATCAAGGGTCGCTGGCGGTGGATCATAACGTGAACTCGAACAACAAGCTGGCGTTCAAGATGTTTTGGGCGGATCAGCCTCAGTACCGGCCGTTCCCGCTGGCGACGGTGCCGGGGTTTGGAGTGACGCAGGATTTCCGGGGCGGGAATTTTTCGCTAACCGACACGCACACGATCTCGGCGAATGTGGTGAACGAGGCGCGGGTGGGGTATGCACGGTTGCAGGGAGCAGTGCTGCCGGAGACGCTGGTGAACATCGGAGACATCGGGATGCAGCGGTTCAATCAGGCGACGGTGCCGGGGATTCCGGACATCAACGTGACGGCGGGGTTCCGGATCGGGTATTCGGTGGACGCCGATCAAGCGGGCACGCAGCATACGTTTCAGTATTCGGACACGCTGTCTTGGGTGAGAGGGAAGCATACGTGGCGCTTTGGCGGGGAAGCGCGGCGGTACCGCATCAATTACTTCAACAACAACCGGCAGAGAGGGGCGCTGGCGTTCCAGTCGCTGCCTGATTTTCTGCTGGGACTGCCTGGGTCGGCGATTGCGCAAGGGGGCAATGGAACAGGGTTTTCGAATATCAACTCGACGTCGGCGGCGAATGGGAACGTTGGACGCGCGGACCGGATTACGGATTATGCAGTGTACTTCCAGGACGATTGGAAGGCGACTTCGCGGCTGACCTTGAATTTGGGGTTACGGTATGAGTTTCTGGGATTTTCGATCGATTCGCAGGGGAGGAACGGAAATTTCGATACGAGGTTATACAGGGCTCCGGCGGCGGGCGGGGCAACCTCGGCGGGTTTCGTGCAGGCATCGAACACGAAGAAGCCGCTGAACGGATTGCCGTTCGTGAAGCCGATTCTGGTGGACAACAGCGACAGGAACAATCTGGCTCCGCGGCTTGGGTTCGCCTACCGGGTTACGAACAAGATGGCGGTACGGGGCGGGACGGGGATGTTTTTCGACCGGCTGTCGAATCAGCTTGGGCTGCGCGCGGCGCTGTCGGCGCCGAATTACGTGCGGTCGGATTTGCAGGCGGCCGCAGCGGCGGATATCAATCTGAGCAATCCGTTTCCGATTCTGCCGCAGCGGAGCGAATTTCCGATACTGCCGCAGCTTTACGCTCCGCCGTACACAACGGCGCGTCCGGCACTGTCGTTGAATGCGATCGACCCGACGCTGAAGACTCCGTATATGCTGCAGTACAGCCTGAACGTGCAGTATGAAATCTTGCGCAATACGCTGCTGGAGGTGGGCTATGCGGGGACACGCGGGATCAACCTGCCAGCGCAGCGGCTACTGAACCAGGCGCTGCTGGCGAGCGCGGAGAATCCGATCAACGGAATCACGACGAACACCGCCGCGAACGCGCAGAACCGGGTGCCGTATGTGGGCTTTTCGCCGACGGGGCTGATCTGGATCGAGACATCGACGGATTCGCGCTACGACTCGATGCAGGTTTCGGTGACGCAACGGCTGACGAAGGGACTGCGGTTTTTGGGCGCGTACACGTGGTCGAAGACGCTGGATACGCATTCCGGGGACGGCAATTCCGTGCTGGTGTCGATCGATGGAGACCAGCATTCGATGCGGCTGAACAAGGGGGTGGCGAATTTCGACCGGACGCAGCGGATGGTGTTCAACTTCGTGTACGATCTGCCGCGATTTGCGGACAAGGGGGCGGCGAAGTGGCTGGTGAATGGCTGGCAGGTGGCGGGAGTGGCGGTGGCGCAGAGCGGATTGCCGATTGCGATCACGGATTCGTCGGCGGCGACGCTGTATGGAGTGACGACGAGCCGGGCGACATGGGCACTGGGGGCGACGGTGGATTCGACGGAGAAGCAGGGGCGTGCGCAGGAGCGGCTGTCCTCGTACTTCCAGACGAGTTCGTTTGTGCGGGCGGGAACGGGGTTCGGCAACGTGGGCCGGAATGTGCTGCGCGGGCCGGCGCAGCAGAACGTGGATCTATCGGCGATCAAACGGTTCGAGGTGGGAGAACGGCGGTTCGTGGAGTTCCGCGCCGAGGCATTCAATGTGACCAACGTGGTGAATTTCGAGACTCCGAACGGGAATGTGACGTCGGCGAATTTCGGGTTCATTACGGGGCTGAACGGGAATCCGCGCATCCTGCAGTTTGCGCTGAAGTTCGTGTTTTGACTAGGGGGAAACAATGAAGCTTGGAATTGTTTTGGTGGCAGCCTGCATGGCGTGGGGGCAAGGGCCGGCGGAACCGGCGGGGCAGACAACAGGGCGAGGGGCACAGCACGATACGGATCGCGTGTTGAAGGCCGTGGACGATCTGATGTGGCACATGAAGCTGGGCGATATTGCCGAGGTGGATAAGGGCGTGTTCACCAGCACGCCGCGGCACTACGTGCCGAACAAGACTGCGCCGGGGGCGATGAACCCGATGATCGTCTACACCTATGTCTTCATCCCGAAGAAGCTGGACCGGACGAAGAAGCACCCGCTGGTGATGTATGTGCACGGCGGAGTGCATTCGAACTTCATGACGGGGTCGTCGAGCAATTCGGCGCATATCGTGCGGGAGTTGGTGGGGCAAGGGTATGTGGTGGCGGCGCCGGAGTATCGCGGATCGACCGGACACGGGGCTTCGTATTACGAGGCGATCGACTATGGCGGAAGAGAGAACGACGATGTACTGGCGGCGCGGGCGTGGATGGTGGAGACGTATCCGTTTGTCGATAGCGCGCGGGTGGGGATTATCGGCTGGAGCCATGGGGGGATGATTTCGCTGATGAACATATTCGAGCATCCGGAGTTGTATACCTGCGCCTATGCTGGAGTGCCGGTGAGCGACCTGGTGGCGCGATTGGGATACAAGAGCGATGCGTACGGGCGGATCTTTTCCGATAGAAGCCACATTGGGAAGACGGTGGACCAGGATATTCAGGAGTATTTGCGGCGTTCGCCGATTTCGCATGTGGCGAAGTTGAAGACTCCGCTGCTGGTTCATTCGACGACGAACGATGAAGATGTGAATGTACTGGAGGTGCGGCGGCTGATTGCAGCGTTGAAAGAGGCAGGGAAGACGTTTGAGTACAAGATCTATGAGGATGCTCCTGGCGGGCATCATTTCAATCGCATCGACACAAGGCTGGCGCGGGAGTCGCGGGCGGAGATCTACAAGTTTTTGGCGCGGTATCTGAAGCCGTAGGGGTGTTGCCGATGCGGATGGCGATTGTGCTGGCATGGCTGTGGCAGACAGCGGAGGTCACGACTCCGGAGGGCCGGAAGTTCTTCCATTTGCCGGATGAGGGGAATCTGGCGGCGCAAGCGGAAGCACTGCGGGGGAAGGATGGAGCGACGGCGGAGGAGTTGCTGGCGGCGGGGAAGATCTACGACGATTTGTGGTGGTTTTCGCGGTCGATTGCAGTTTACAGCGAGGGGATGAGGCGCTTTGCCGGGGATTTTCGATTTCCGCGGTTTCGCGGGCATCGTTATTTTTCGACGCGGCAGTTTGCGAAAGGGGTGGAGGATTTGGAGAAGGCCCGGGAACTGGCGCCGGCGAGCTTCGATGTGTCGTATCACCTGGGGCTGGGGTATTACCTGATGGGGGAGTTCGGGAAAGCGGCGGAGGCGTATGGGCGGTGTTTGGAGATGACGGGGAAGACGGGCCCAGCGGCGCCTGGGGGCGCGCGTTCGTGCACGGAGTTGCATACGGCGGAGAACTCGCGGGTGGCGATCAGCGAATGGATGTACCGGAGTTTGCGGCGGGCGGGCAAGCATGGCGAGGCGGCGGCGTTGTTGGGCGGGATTGGGGAAGGGATGAAGGTGACGACGAACGAGAGTTACTATCTTTCGCTGCTGTTCTACAAGGGACGGCGGAAGGAGGAGGCGATTGTACCGGGGGCGAAGGCGGAGAAGGGGAATACGTTTTCGACAGTGGGGTACGGTGTAGCGAATTTTCATTTGCTGGAGGGACGCAAGGCGAGGGGGTGTGAGATGTTGCGGAAGATTGTGAACGAGCGGGCCTGGAATGCGTTTGGGTTTATTGCGGCGGAGGCGGATTTGGCACGGGGAGTGTGCGGGGGCAATTAGAAGGCATCGGCTTCGATGAGCATGATCTCGCTGTCGTTTTGATCGACGCGTTCGTAGAGGAGGTACTGGCCGTCGTGAGAGACGGCGATGGCTCCGATGCCGCCGGGGCGTGGGCCGATGTTTTCGGCGACGATGGAGCGGAGGTTGGTTTTGAGGCTGATTTTTTCGATGGTGACGAACTCGGTGCCGGAGCGGGTGGCGAAGTAGAGTTCGTCGCCGGCGATGTCGAAGTCGGCGCGGTTGAGGTTGCGGGTGACGATGAATTCGGAGTTGTCGCGGAGGTTGAGGCGAAAGAGGGCGCCGGAACGGGCGTAGTAGACGGCCTGGCCGTCCGGGCTTTCGAGGCCGAAATCGGCTCCGTTGCGGGTAATCTGTTGGGGATTGCCTCCGACGGCGGAAACGCGCCATAGTTGGCGGCTGCCGGTGCGGGTGGAGATGAAGTAGAGGCTGCGTCCGTCGCGGGACCAGGTGGGGAGGGCATCCTCGTGGTCGCCGCTCGTAACGGGGCGAGGCGAGATGCCTTCGGCGCCGGTGATGTAGATATCGCCGTGACCGTTGGGGCGTGCCTCGAAGGCGATCCAACGGCCGTCGGGAGACCAGCGTGGGGAACGGGTCTGGCCGGCATTGATGGAAGTGATGCGGCCGGGCTTGGCGCCGGCGGCATCGGAGACCCAGATTTCCCAACTGCCGGAGCGGTCGGAGGCGAGGGCGAGTTTTTCGCCGTTGGGGGAGAGATCGGGGTCGGCGGAGATGCGCACGGAGCCGGTGAGTTTTTCGGGGGGGGCGATGGGTTTGAGGGGCATGCGCCAGAGGTTGACGGTGATGGTGCGGCGAACGTAGGCGAGGCGGCGGCCATCGCGGGAGAGGGAGGGGGAGAAGGCATCGGGGCCGGCGGCGGGGACGAGTTCGGGCTCGCCTCCGGTGGCGGGCACTTTCCAGAGGAGGAACAATCCACCGCGGTCGGAAGAATATA
>JAEUQG010000012.1 GCA_016789755.1 Bryobacterales bacterium | reverse complement strand
TCGCTACCGCCTCCGTGGCGAAAATCTCCAGCTTGTCCACATTCTCGACGCGCAGCAAGTCATCGCTCCGGCTCATCAGGCATCCCGCCTCAATAACCCCGACCACCTCGTCGTTGCGGCGCAAGGGAATCCAAACGCGGGCCAGTTTATCGTGTGCGAACTTCTTGTAGATCTTCTCGTTGAACAACTCGTCCCATCGCCCGCGCACCTCCTTCCGCTGTCCGGTTTTGAATACGTGCGTGACGATGTCCTTGTCGTCCAGCCTGTAGCGGGTCATCAATTGCCATTCCGGCGCGACATTCCGCGAGCGGTAACAACGGATCTCATCGCGCTCCCGGTTGGCCATGGAAATCGTCGCAAACTCAAAGCCGCACACCCCCACGGCGTGCTCCAGGATTTCGTCCAGGCAGAGTTCCAACTGCAATTCCTCCTGACTGGCGCGGTCCACCTCGGTCAGAGCCTCGAGCGTATGCAATTGCCCCAGGTGCGCCGTCAAGACGCCGGCGAAGGCCTCCATCTCATCGGTCCATGCCGCGTGCTGTTTTCCAAACCACAGGCCGATGTGGCCGATACATTCCGCTCCGCGCTTCAGCGTGTGAGACAGCAGCCCCTGCGAGGGATCGATTGCAGCGCCGGCGGCGGCCTTGGCAAAGAGGTCCCTGGCATGTTGCGGCGCCGGCCCCGGACGGATGGTGAGTTCACTATCCCCCCTCAATCGCGCCAGACAGGCTTCGGCGCCGGAGATCTCGAGCATTCCTTGCAAGCCCACGTCCAACGCCTCGGAAACACGCGCCGTTTGCAGCAGAGGCTCGATTCGTCGCGATAATGACAGCCCCGGTCTCACGAATGTGACTCCCGCTTCACTCTACACCATCCCAATTCGGCGATCTTGCTGGTACACTAACCGAGATCCATGCCCGCTGAACTCCTGGTCATCCAAGGTCCGCTAGCCGGCAATCGCTACGCGCTCGATTCGGCCGAGTTGCTCATCGGCCAGGCGCCTAATTGCGACCTCATCGTGCACGATGCACTGGCCGGATGGCGGCACTGCGCCGTGCGCCAGATAAACGGGGGTTATCAACTGCTCGACTACCGCTCCCAGGGTGGCACCTTTCTCAACGGGAAGCGCGTCCTGGAGGCGGTGCTCTCGGGCGGCGATCAGATCCGCATCGGCGATTCCGTGTTCCTCTTCAGCGCTTCCGAAGGTGACCGGCAACTGGAGTCCACCCGCACGACGCTGCTGCGGGCGTGCACGCTGCACTTTGTGGCGAAGGCGATCGGCGCGGAAGACGACGCCGATTCGCGGGGGCTTTTCGAGTCGCAGTTCTTTCAAGTCATCGCTGACGTTGTCCCGATTCGCGGAGGCTTCCTGGTGCTTGCGTCCACCGAAGCCGACCTCGCCTCGCTTGCCGCGCAACGGCTCGACAATAACCAGGAACTCGCGCGCCGCATCGCGGCGCAAGCTACGGCCGACGGCGTCTTTTCAGGCGAAGGCTGGCTGGTACACCCGATGTACGTGCACGGCGCCCTGGCCGGCTTGCTCGCGGTACAAACCGATCCGAGCGAGGAGGCGCGCGACATACTGAGCGCTCTCACGATCCTCATCTCAGCCGGGCTGGAGAGCAAACGCGATGTGGTCCAACTTCAAACGGACAATGCGCTTCTTCGCGAGCGTGTCGAGCGCGACCGCTCCGGCATTGCCGGCGACAGTCCGGCGATTCTGCGTCTGCTGGATATGATCACGCGCGTCGCTCCCAGGGACACCACGGTACTCATCCTGGGCGAAAGCGGAACGGGCAAGGAGTTGGTGGCTCACGCCATCCATCAGCGGAGCAATCGGCGGCAGCGGCCCTTCGTCGCCATCAATTGCGCCGCGCTGACGGAAACCCTGCTGGAGAGCGAGCTCTTCGGCCACGAAAAGGGCGCGTTCACGGGCGCTGTCGCGCAGAAGAAGGGCAAGCTCGAAATGGCTGAGGGCGGCACGGTCTTTCTGGACGAAATCGGGGAAATGGCGCCGGCGCTGCAAGCAAAGCTCCTGCGCGTGTTGCAGCAACGGACCTTCGAACGGGTCGGCGGCACGCGCACCATGCGGCTGGACGTCAGGCTGATCGCGGCGACGAATCGGGATCTCGCTGCCGAGGTGCGCCGCGGCGCGTTCCGGGAGGACCTTTTCCATCGGCTGAACGTCGTCGCTGTGCGCACGCCGCCGCTGCGCGACCGCAAGAGCGATATTCCGATTCTGGCGCGGCACTTCCTCTCCGCGGCGGCCGCCAGTTGCCGCCGGAGGGTGCTCGATTTCACCGCGGAAGCCGAGAAACTGATGCTCGCCTACGAGTGGCCGGGCAACGTGAGGGAGCTGGAAAACACGGTGGAGCGCGCGGTCGTGCTGGGACAGGGGGATTACGTATTGCCCGAAGATCTTCCGGACGAGATCCAGGACACGGCTGTCTCCGATTCCTCCGACCTGCAAAGTACGGTCAGTTCCACCAAACGGGACTCCATTCTTCGCGCCTGGGAGCAGGCAGGAGGCGATTACAAGGTGGCCGCGCAAATCCTCGGGCTCCATCCGAACTCGCTGCTGCGCTTGGTTCGGACCTTGAATTTACGGCCGCATCTTCATAAATTTGCACCGGAGCGGGGGAAATAACACGGGACCGGGCCCGGCTTTGCCCCCGCGTCCTCGCAGGGCTTTCCTCCATAGCTTGGATGCCCCAGCCAAGCCCCCCAGTATCACGCCACACATCGGGGACCACAGCAACCACGGTGCTTCTTCGCCGAAAGGGGGTTGGATAGGGCCTGCGCCAAACAAAGAGTACGTCGCCAACGCGGCGGCCAGGACGCCCGATACGGCCACCAGCAGGCGATGGCTGGGGGCCAGGGCAAGAGCGGTTCGGATGCATGCAGCGACGGAAGCGGCCAGTTCCAACGGCGCGGCATAAGAGCCCGGATCATTGCGGAGAAACGGGCTTGGACCGCTCCACATCCACCAGATCAACAGCGCGAATGAGAGCAGAACATCCGCGATCAGCATCGCTGCCAGACCGGCCGCGATGGATACCGGCGCCATCGCCGCCCACCGTAAGATCCTCACACTAAAGATGACGGCGGCCGAACCAAAACCGCCGATCTCGAAACGGCGCCCGATCCGTCTACTTCGCGAAGTGCCCCACGGCCGCGGCCTCATCGGCGTACTGCGGAAAGAACGTATCCACGCGCGTGATCTGCAGCACGTCCAGCAGACGCTTCCCCGCCCCGGCCATCGCCACACTGAGTCCCTTCTTCTTCGCCGTCGAATACAACTGCACCAGTTCGGCGATGCCCGCGCTATCGCTGGTGAACAGTCCCTTCACGTTCAGCACAACGCCGGCCGTGTCAGGCTTCATTCCGGCCTCCAGAGCCGAAAGCAGCGTTCCCAAGGGCCGGCCTGCCCGCAGATCCCCAACCAACTCCAAAACGAGCACGGAGCCCGATTCCCGCGTCTTGATGTCGAGTGCCATGAAACTCTCAGTCTACTCCTAGGCTAGAAACTTCCGCTGAACAGGCGCGGCGTGTAGCTCACCGGACCATTCGAGGGATTACGGAAGACGAGGCCGACGTCGCGCGATTCGCCGGCGCCGAGCGCGCCTCCAGCCGTCACCAGGTAGGGCAGTCCGTTGGTGGCGCCGGTGGCGTTGGCAAGGGTGACGCCGCCGGTGAGATTGCTTAACAACAGCACCACGGGTCCATCGATCGGCGCGCCGTTATTGGTGACGGTCACCTTGGCTTCATACAGCAGGGTGGTCCGATTCAAGGTCAAACCCGAGACGGTGAAGGAGACCTGCGGCGTGACCTCCACGGCGGCGGGCAGCCTGAGGTAAACGATGGGGGCATCGTGATCGGAAATGCGCTCCGGGCGGGAGGCATCGTTGCGCAGCGACTCAGGGAAGTCGGCGTTCATGCGCCCATAGGCCACACGGGTCACGAGCGGTTCGAGCGCCGTGTTGACGAGGATCTGATCGAGGGCCTGCGCATTTCCGGCGAAGACGAAGCTGTAACGCTGATCCTCGGGAGCGTGACCGATGGTATTGACCAAATCGGGATTGACCAGGTCGGCGGACCCGAGCACCAGGAACGGAGGCGGCGTTGGATTTCCGAGAACAATTCCCACCACGTCGACATAGCCGTCGTTGAAGGGAAAGGCGTTGAAGTCGCCGAGTACGGCGATCCTCTCGGCGGCGTCGGCCTCTTGCCGTGCCTGGACGAGTTTTCCGATGGCCTCAGCTTGCGCGCGCCGCTTGGCACGGACGCGCCGTCCTTCGACGGGATCGTCCACTCCGGTCATGGACCGGGGATGGACGGCGACAGCAGTGAAGGGGAGCCCGGTGGCCCTGGCGCGCAGCACGAGGGGAGGCCGGTCATGGAGCGTCGCCTGCTGGTTGGTGAGCGGATCCAGGTAGGTGTCCGATTTTCCCGCTTGCGTCACATCGAGCACAGTCACCTTCGGAGTCTTCACCAGGAACCCGACATCGATGCCTGCCGGATCGTTGCCCTCTTCGAGGTAAGCGGCGTAGTTTGGATTCGGCTGGCCGGCGGCCTCGGCGTCGGAATTGATCTTTGCCGCCAAGGCGCGCAAGGTTGGCAGATTTTCCACTTCCATCACCGCCAGCACATCCGGCACTCGAAGGACATCGCGAATGGCCAGCGATGCTTTTGCCAGACGCCGCTGAAACGCGGTCTCCGACAGCACGGTGTCCAGTGAGCCTTCCGCCTTGACGGTGTCGAAGAAGCGCTCCAGGTTGAGGGCGGCCAATGTCAACTCGTTACCCTCGGCCGCGGGCACGGGCGATGCAGCAATCTCGCCGTTCACTTGCGGGCGGTTGCCGGCATCCATGGCGAGGGTGTAGCGGCGCAGACGGTAATCCAAGACGCCGACGACATTCGAGAGCACTTGCCCGGCGGCGACATCCAATGCGGGGCCGCCTACCTGCCCCCTGGATTCGACGGCAATCCGCTCGGGGTTGGCATCGAACCGGGGAATGGGAGGAATGGCGCTTCCGGCCGGGGGAGTATTGGGGGCTTCGATTCCCGGCTCGCGAAACGGACGGGCGACGCCCTGGACGACACCGAAGAAAACTCCGTTCGAGGCAGACGACGCCGCCGCTTCATTCACCGTACCCTCGGTGGGGGCCACGACGGTCATTGCCGCGATCTCGACGCGCATGCCTTCGTAGCGCTCCAGCACGTGCAATCCGCCCGCGGGGCCGGTGTCCTCGACGCGCAGTGTCACCGGCGCGGGCAAAGGCTGATCCACGGCAATCACCGAAACACTGCGCGGCTGGCTGATCTCGGTCACTGCCGGACTTGCCGGATCGCCGGCCGGGGCAAACTCGAGCAACGGCCCGGTCACGCACACGAGCATGCCGGGGCTGACGCCGGGGGAGGTGGAAGTAAAAACAAAAAGCCCCTCCGATGTTTCCGGATCTCCATCCTCGTCTTCGGTTGCCGACTGCATGTAGAACCCGTTCGTGCGCACACCGGTGACGACACCGCTGGCCGTCACCGGCGTATTGTTCGCCAGCGGCGACACCGGCCCGTTCCCCTGTATCTGGCTGATCTTATGCGTCGGCACACACACGGCGGGGCCATCGACGGCCAGTTCAAAAGACTTCTCGGCAGCGGCATTGGCGGCATCGCGCACACGGACGGTGAAGGCGTGCGGCGACCCGAGGCTGGTTCCGGGAGTGCCTGACAGTACGCCTGTGGGCGACAGAGTCAGCCAGCCAGGCAGCGGACCCGAAATCGGGGCCAGAGTGTACAACACCTCGCCGCGGTTGCCCTCCACCTGTAGCTGCACGCGGTAGGGGGAATTGACGCTGGCATTCGGCAGGCTGGCTTCGGTGGTGATGGTGAGCCCAGCGCTGCAGGAAACGAACGGCGATTGCCTGTTCCGCGGCGCCGGGGCCTGGACCAGGAAGTCCGTGTTGTTTCTGCCATCGTCGGTGCATCCGTTGTCTTTGCGAAGGGCGGCCGTGGTATTGCTGAGGACGGCAGTGGGGGCGGGCCCTTCGAAGCAATTCGTACCGGCGCCGAATCCGACGAAATCGACCACGCCGGCAGTAGGGCACGAGACGCCGGCCGCAATCTGCGTGCGGTTGTTCACGAGAGCCACTTTGCCTGCCGTGGCGCTCATGTTGATCTGCCCGCTGCCATCGGGGGGCGGCAGATTCTCCGTTCCGCCCGCGCCCTGCGATTGCTGCACGAGGTAATACTGTCCGGGGGCAAGCGTGCCCGACAGATTCGTCACCTGCCAGGATGATCCAGCCGAGGAGGCGTATTGCACGGACCACGCGTTAATATCCACCGGGGAATCGCCGCGGTTGAAAAGTTCGATGAAGTCGTTACGGTAGCGCGCCCCCGCGTTGCCGCCGCCGCCATAGATCTGGCTGATCACCACTTGGGGAAGAGCGGACGGCGCCAGCGCGAGGAACAGGAGAAAAACAAGCACATTTCACTTCATAGCACAGTGTCCGGATGCTGCGTCCCGGCGAGCAAATTCCGGAGCGATTGAAGCGGCGCGCGAAAGGGGGATTTGGTCCAGCGAAACGACTGTTACGATGGAAGGCACAACGGTTGAAGCCATCGCCATTTCCGATATTACCCGCCGCCCCTGCGGCGGCTCCCGATTCCGTCGTGCGCGGCTTGCTCGCCCGCGACCGGAAAGCTACCGCCGAATTCGTCGCATCTCATGCCGATGTCATCCATGCATACGTATCGCGCCGCCTATTCCCCCGAAGTGACCTGGTGGAAGATATGGTGCAGGACGTGTTCCTGGACGCCTTGCGCGGCCTGCCTGGATACCGTGGGGAATCCCCGGTACGCCACTGGCTTCTGGCGATCGCCCGGCATAAGATTCAAGACTACTACCGCCGGCGGATCCTCGAAGTGGAGATCGAGGAGGATTCTCCCGATCCTGGCGCCGGACTCCCGATCGACATCCTCACCGGGGCGGAGGATGTCTCCGTCAAAGTGAAGGAAACCATGGCGACGCTCCCCGATGCCTATCGCTCGCTGCTTCTTTGGCGCTATTGGGAGAAGGTCCCCGCGGCCCAGATGGCCGCCCGTCTCAACAAAACCGAAAAAAGCGTGGAGCGAATGCTCGCCCGTGCGCGCGACCATTTCCGGAGGAGGTGGCAACATGAGCGATAATCCGCTCGACAATCTCTTCGACCAACTTGCCGATCAGGCCGAGGCGAAGGAGCCCATCGAGCCGGCCCCTTCGAGCATAAAGGCCCGCCTCTATTCCGCCCTTATCCACGCCCAGCAGGAAGAAGGCCCTCTTCAGCCGCTGCCGGCGACCGCCGCCTCGGGCCACAAGCTCTGCGTTTTCGAACAACTTGTTGCCGCCGTCCCGCTCCCAGACCGCGCGCAGCAATTCTTCTATTGCCAGACCTGCCATGCCCGCGTCCTCGCCGAGCACCTCGACAATCCACCCATCTATTGGCCTCACTGCCCCTACGCCGGCCTGAAGAATCGCTAGGCTAGAAAGTCCAGACGGCGCCGAACAGGTTCTGGAAGTTGGCCAAGTTGCGGTGCCCGGCCGGAGTCAGCAACTTGGAGGGGGCGTTGCGCTGAATGGTCTCGGCGAAGCTATAGCGCAGCCAGAGGCGCTTCGCTAACCGGACATCCATGCCGACGGCGACTCGCAGCGCCACCGAACCGGCGACGGTTTCGGCGGGGGGCACCGCGGCTGCGCCCCTCAGGACCCGCACTTCCCCGGCCCTAGTCGCGATCCGGGCGTAGCCGGGCCCTGCCGACAAATACGGCCGGATACGGCTCTCCTTGTTGCGGAAATAGACCATCAATTCCGCGACTACGGCATGGATCCGCGCCCGCCGCGCCTGCTCGTAGGTGCGCTCGCCTCCGCCGTCCACGATTACCGATGTCAACAGGAGGTCGTTTCGATTGGTGCTGTAGCTTGCCTGAGCGCTGATCCAATCGGAAAAATGCCGCCCCGCGAAAACCATTGCGGCGAGCCCGTTTTCGGGCTTGTACAGCGACACTGCCGTTCGGCTTCCGTCCACCACGGTGCGCCCATCCCCCGACAAAGTGGCAATGCCGCCGCTCGCTCCGGCAAAGCTCTGTGCCGCCAACCCCGCCGCACCCAGGTGCAGAAAAAAGACAAATCGGTACAAGCAGAATTATTCTAACCCGCGAAGGGGGAATCGGGAAGTAAATCCTACTTTCATTCCGGAGGTTCTATCCAAGATGCGAGTTTCCGCTTTCTTTTCCACCCTGGCGCTGTGCGCCGCCGCGCTCCACGCCCAGGATCCGGGCACGCGGGTCGTCCCCGGCAGCGGTGTCATCGACACGCCGGGCCGCTACGTGCTCAATAACGAGGCCAATCTGCGTTCCCATGGCGCGTCCATTCTCATCACGGCAAGCAACGTGTGGCTCAACCTGAACGGCAACACGATAATGGGGCCGGGCGGCAAGAACGGGGTGGGAGTCCATATCCGAGGCGTCAGCGGGGTGCACGTCTCGAACGGCTTCATCGTCAACAACGCGTTCGGGGTGGTGGTCGAAAACAGCAACAACGTGTCGCTCACGGGCTTGCAGATTCGCGGGGAAGGACTCACCGTGACGGCCCCCCCGCCGGAAACCGGCATCATGATCCTGCAATCGCGCAACGTCGCCGTGCGCAACAACCAGATTTACAATACCGGTCTCGGCATCTTTGTGCGTGGCGGGCGCAGCAGCGGCAATCACCTTTCGGGCAACGTTATCAGCGGCGGCACCAACGCGATCCTCGGCATCTGCTACAACCCGTCGGACAGCGATCCGAACGGTCCGCGCGGCGATCTGGTGGAGGGCAACCTTGTCTCCGGGTTCAATATCGGGATCCAGTTTTCCGAACGGTCGATGGCCAATGTCCTTTCCGGGAACACCGTTGCGTACAGAACGATGGCCCTGGATATCCGCAACAACACGAACAAAGAGCAGAACACGACTAGCGTTCAGATTCCGTGAAGTTACTCCCGCGGCGGCGGCACCTTGTAGCCCGGCATGGGCAGAATCCGCGACTCCGTCTCCAAACCCGGGGTCGCGGTACATCCAACGCGGAGGAACTCCGCCTCCACCACAGGCACGCGGACGTCGAAGTAGTACAGTCCCCAATCGCCGGGCACCAGAGAGGCGCGGAACAACTCCATTTGCGGCAATCCCTGCGGAGTGAGGAACGGTACGGAATTCGAGTACCGGCAAATGACGGGGCTGCGCAAGCGGGGATTGGTGGGGGGTGAGATCACGCCTGTGGCCATGGCAGGATCCACCTGGCCGAGCCCCAGCACGAGCAGGCGGATCACTTCGTTGGGGCGGGCGGGACTGGCGGCGCTGACGAAAGTCCTGCCGTCGTCGTGCAGCGCGCAGACGAACGAGTTGTCGGTAGGTGTCAGCGACAGCGAGTTGTTATCGCAAGCAAGCAACAGCGGCGCCGGCTGCCCGATGCGCACCGTGCCCGTCGCCTCAAAGACCGAGTCCGTTCCGTGGAGCCGTACGGGATACTCGCCGTCGGTCAATTCGAACGGGGTCTGAAAGCGGAGTTGATCGAATTGGACGGTATTGAGCGGCGCGCGCACCGGCCCGAACCACAACTCCAACCCGGCCAGCGGTCCGGGGAGCGGCGAATTGCCGTGCTCGGGGGCATTGCTGTAGCCGCGCCCGCGGAGGTAGGTGAGCGAACCGGGGGTGACGCGCCCGCCATAGGCAAAAGCGCCCAGCGCGGGGCTTCGAGGAATGAGCGTCTGGCGCTCAAATGTGGCGATCTCGACCCGCACCAGTTCGCCGACGCTTGTTGTGGCGATGACGTAGCGCCCGTTGCCGGATAGCGTTAGCGCATCCGCGCCGGTGGGAAATTCGGTGAGGGAATAGGGCTGCGTGCGGCCTTCAAATACAATCACCTGGTAGGGACTGTTAACGTCCGCCGATGGCCCCAGTGCGACAACGATATTGCCGTCCTGGGAAATGGAAGGTTCGCCGCGCACCCAGCCCTGGAGGAACCGGTCTTCCAGGGTCACCCGGTCGATGGCCCGCAGCACGCGCCCGGGGGCAGCCGTCAGGTAGAAAATCTGGCGTCCGGAATCCTCCAGGTAGATGCGGTCCGGGGTTTCCTGCGTGAGGAACCGCGTGGTTCCGGTGTTGCTTTGCAGGACAATGCGATTGCCTTCCCATCCCGCCACTTCACCCCGCGAATTGACCGGTTTGCCGCGCAAGACGGGAAACGGGATGCGCGACTGGGTGAGCGAACCCACATCCACCAAATCGGCAATCCGCACGCCGATGTCCGCCCACAATAGGCCGAAGCGCCCGTCGTTGGATAGGACCAATTCGCCGTTCAGGGTGCGATCCGTGCCGCGGGCGAGAATGTGCGTCAACGGGGGGATGTGGACCGGGGTGGTGCTATTGGCGGGCGGAGGCAACGGCGGGCGCTGCTCGATATAGGCCAGCACTTCACCGGAGGCGCTGGTACTGCCGCCATAGGCCGGATTGAGGATATCCGCGAGCAGCACGGGGACGCCGGCGTTGCGCATGACGTAGACTCGTTTTTGCGAAACGGCGTTCGACCCGCGCAACCGGTGGGTGGTGGTGAAATAAACGGCAGAACCGTCCTGATTCGTGGACAATTCGTCGAAAACCTGGCTCTGGAGCATTCCAGCGCCAAGCAAGACCAGTGCGGCGTGGCGAACGAGTTTGTACGGCATGTGCTTCTTCCTTCCAAATCAGACCCGCGGCAGATGGCTTTCCACTACAGGCGAAAGCCATCTTAGCAAAACATTTTAACCGCGAAATGTTCGGAAGGTAGCACGGACTACCGAACGCTCTTCGCCTTGCAGGCGATGGCCGCCATGCCGGCCGCCGCGAGCAGCACCGTACCGGGCTCCGGGACTCCTCCTGTTGCGGCGGCACTGTACTCGATCACATAGCCGAAGGAAGCGGGGCCCTGATTCAGCCAGCCGAACTGCGGCGGAGCGCCGAAAACGGCGGCGTTGATGTAGAGTTGCAACGTATCGCCGCTGGTGTTCGGATATCCGGGCAACCAATTCGTATAGGTCAACAATTGCCCCGCTTCGGGCCCATCGAGCCAGCGGAACTCGCCTTCGACGGCGGTGCCGGTGGCGCCGAGAAAAGCCGTTCCGGTGGCGCCGAAGCCAACCAGGAAGCCGAAGGAGTTCTCAATGAAGGACTGCTCGCCTGCCGAGGTCACGGTGGCCAGGTAGCCTTGCATCCCCAAGTGTGTGCTCGCCAGAGCGGCGGCGCGAGCCGCGTCGAAAGTCACCGGGCTGAAGATGCTGACCGCCGGCACGTAGTCATACCAGTGCCCGTTCCCTCCGCTGGCGAGTGTCCATTGCACGGGCGCAGCCGGCAATAGCCCGCCGCATGCGGCAGCCAACAGCGCTACCCGGAAAGCCAAGCGCGTAAACATAGTCGTTCCTCCTGAAACGGCGAGCTCTTGCCCGCCGGATGTATTTGTACTTTGGGGTACGGAGGGATTAGCGACAGGCGCCGCGAAACCGCGTCAACGAATTTCCCGTAACTGTTCGAGGCGAGCCCGGCGCTTTGACCCGGCGGGGAGTAACTCGCCATAGGCCAGTAGCGCCTTGCGCGCGGACTCGGCGGCTTTCGGCGGGTCGGTGAGGGCAAAGCATTCGGCTTCATAGAAGAGCCGGTTGCCCAACCAGGAGCGGGGCATGGCGCCTTTGGTCACGGCATCCACCTCGCGGTACAAGGCGGCCATTTGCCCGCAGGCGCCGATGCGTGCCTGCACCTCGGCGCCATCGGCGGGGAGCATCCAATAGGAAGGGCCGATGTCGGCTGCGCGCTTGCGGGCTTCGGGCAGAACGGAGTTGAGCACCTGAGCCGCCTGATCCTTCTGGCCGGCATCGGCGAGCCGGCCGGCGAGCAAGGTGCGGAGGCGGAATTGTTCGAACAGGTTCACCACTCCGGGCGCGAGTTCGGCAGCCCGGCGGATGTCCGCCAGAGCACCGGCCGTATCGCCGGCCGCGGCGGCGGCCTGGGAGCGAATCCGCAGCAAAGCCACTTGTAGATAGCGGCCATCGGCATAGCGAGCGGCGAGGGCGAGTCCTTTGCCGGCGGCCGCGGCGGCTTCGGCGTGGCGCCCCATGCGCGAGAGCTCAAGCGTGTAGGTCAAGTAGGCGATCGCCTGAAAGACCTCCGGAACGATGAGAAAAGACCGCGGGGGCGCCTTCTCGGCCACGCGGATAGCCTGTTCGATGCGGCGCACAGCTTCCGCGGGCTTGCCGTCGCACTGGCTTGCTGCCACCGCCCGAGCCAGCATGTATTCGGCCTCTCCGCCGCCAATCGCATCGGCCTCGCGGAAGAGGGCCATGGCGCCGGTGCAATCGGCCCTGCGCATCAATAGGGTGGCGAGCGTCTGGCGCGCCAGAAGGCGGGGCTCGGGCGACGCACTCCGGTCGGCGCGGGCCATGGCCTGGCGAGCCATTTTTTCCGCCGCATCTTCACGCCCCGCCTCCTTGGTGAGATGCGCGAAGTCGGCCTGCAACAGGGCTCCGACATCGTCGGGCAAAGCAGCCCCGCGCTCAATGCGTTCATTGCCGCGGGCGACCATGTCGAGCACGGTCATGGAAGCTGTGCCGCTGCCGGGGACGGCGGAACTGGCGATCATGCCGCGCAGAAAGGTAGCGATTTCCCGTGCGCGCAGAGCCTCGGCGTAGCGCGCCTGCTGTTGCCACAATCCGTAGGCGCCCAGCGCCACCAGGGCCATCCCGGCGGCCACGGCGGCCTTGTTGCGGGCCACGAAACGCATGGCCCGGTATCCCAAGGTCAACCGTCGAGCCCGGACCGGCCGGCCTTCGAGGTAAGCCGACAAATCCGCGGCGAACTCCGCCGCGCCGGCATAGCGCTCGGAAGCGGCAAAGCGCAGAGCCTTGCCCAGTACGGCATTCAGATCGGCATTGCCGGCGGCAATGCGCAACTCCGCCTTCCCGGCGGCGCGCTCAGCCAGAGCGGCAATGGACGCGGATTCCGGAAAAGGCCAACTTCCGGTCAGCAGTTCATACAGCGTCAACCCGGCGCCATAGACATCGCAAGCGGTGGTTACCGCACCGCCGCGCAGTTGTTCGGGGCTGGCGTAGCGTGGGGTCAGTTGGCGGGTGGTGGTCATGGGATCGTCCGCCTCGAGGAGTTTGGCCGTTCCGAAATCGAGCAGTTTGGCACGCCCGTGGCTGTCCACCAGGATGTTGGACGGCTTGACGTCGAGGTGCACGATCAGGCTGCGGTGAGCGGCCTGCAAGGCATCGAGCACACCCAGCATGAGCCGGATTCGGTCCTCCGCGGTGAGCCCGCGCGACCGGGAATAGTCCGTTATGCTTTCGCCGTCCACCCATTCCATCGCCAGATAGGGGCGGTGATTTTCATCCCAGCCGGCATCGAGGAACCGGGCCACGCCGGGATGCTGCAAGGAGGCCAGCATGCGCTGCTCACGCTCAAACCGGGCCAGGCCGGCCGGAGTCACCAGGTGTCCGAGCAGCACCTTCACGGCGACATCCTGCCGGACTCCGGCCACCTCGCGGCTGGCGCGGTAGACACCGCCGCGGCCTCCGCTGCCGGCCAATTTCTGCACGCGATAGGGCCCGATAAAGTCCGGCAGCAGCATGACCGGCGCCTGGACACCGATGCCCGGAGCGCGCTGTTCGGCGTCCATTGCGTCGAGCAGATCCAACACCTCGGCGCGAATGGGAACGTCCGGCTCAATCTCCTTCAGCCTGCGCTCCCGCTGTTCCGCCGGCCACGCCTCCGCCGCTTCCACCAATTCCTGGATTCGCCGCCACCGCGGATCGACCTGCATTCGTTCCATTATGTCTATTAGCGCTATCGGCGCAAAAAGCGCCGCAGGAAATCGTGCATACAATACAGGGAAGTGGACACGGACATTACGGTCGCGCTGACGGAGTGGGCCGCGGGCGACAAGACGGCGTTGGATCGCATTGCGCCGGCCGTCTATCCATTGCTGCGCGACCTGGCGGCCGGCATGCTCAGCCGGGAGCGCGCCGGGCACACATGGCAAGCGACAGCCCTGGTTAACGAGTTGTTCCTCAAACTGATCGCGCAGCGCGAACCGCACTTCGAGAACCGCCGGCATTTCTACAACGTCTGCGCGAAACTGATGCGGCTGGCCCTTATCGACCACGCTCGGGAATCTCATCGCGAGAAGCGGGGCGGCGCGCGCACGCCGGTTCCTCTTCATGAAGACGTGGCATGGTTCGACGCGGCGGGTCCGGAGGCCGTGGACCTCGACCGCCTGCTGACCGAACTCGCCAGGCTCGACCCGGAGCAGGAGGCGATGTTCGAAACCCGGTACCTGCTGGGCTGCAGCGTGGAGGAAACCGCGGAGCTGTTTCAAACTTCCAAATCCGCGGTCGACCGAAAGACACGCATCGCGCGCGGCTGGCTGTACCGGCGCCTGACGAAACGAAGCTGAGCAGGAAGTCCTGCGGGTTACTGTTTCTTGACCAGCCCGACGCTGTGGACAATGAGTCCCAGATCGCGTTTGTCATCGGGAGTTGCGGGAATGTGAGGACTGACGTGGAATTCCACTTTGACGCCGCTTTTTCCAGAGAGCGCGACGGCGGGAATATCGCGCCGCATCTCCAGCAATCCGGTCCTGGTGCATTTTTCCGCAGGCAGCGGGACCCCATCGACGGTAGCGGCGATGGTCACTTCTTTCAGTCGATCGAGCGCCGGCTGGGGCAGGCTGTATTCAAGAATGAGGACGGCGCCGAGCGGCGCCTTCCGCGGCGGCTTCAAGGCGACGGCGAAGGATGGCTTGGTCCAGCGCCAACTGTGCTCCTCTATGTGATAGAAACCGCTCAGCAACTGGGGCGCGAAGGCCTCATCGGCGGTGTTGATTCTTTCCTGCAGACCGGCGGAGGATTCGCCGCAGCCGGCCAAAGCCAGCAGGGCGAGAGCGGGAACCAGATGCTTCATACTTTGACGACCTTGCCCGAAACGGCGGCCTCCTGCGCGGCGATGGTCACGAGGTTCGCCTGATAAATATCGCTGAACGGCAATGCGGTGGGCTTGGCGTTGTAGACGTGATCGAGAAAATCGAGGAACACGGCGCCCTCTTCGGGAAGCTTCCCGATTTTTTCCGGCTGGCGGCCCTCCTCGAGCAGCGTGACGCCGGTGGCGGCCATGTATTCGAGCACGCCTTTCGTGCCGGCCAGACGCAGGCGGTCATCGCCGTGCGTGGGCGCCGATTCGGGGCGGCAATAATCCATGTGGAGCGTGGCAACTCCCTGATTGTCCAGGCGGAAGACTGAGCCGGTGGTATTTTCCATTTCGCCGATGCCGGGTGGAGCTTTGATCTGCGCGCGGTAGCTGAAGGCTTCCGTCATCTCGCGTCCGCTGGCGAAACGCATCAGGTCGATCATGTGGATGCCGATCCAGGGAATCGTGCCGCCGTAGGTCTCCTGCTTTTTCATCCAGGGGGCCCGGTTGCCGGCCTTGTAGGATTTCTGCGCAGTGATGTTGATGATTTCGCCGATGGCTCCGGAAGAGGCAATCTGTTTGAGAGCGAGATAGGGAGGCGAGAAACGCATGGGCAGCAGTGTGCTCAGCTTCGTGCCTGCTTTGTGCAGGTTGGTCCTGATCTTGTCCAGGTCGCCGCGGGTCAGGGCCAGCGGCTTCTCGGCGATGATGTGAACCTTGTGTTCCAGGCAAGCAAGAATCGCCTGCGCGCGAGGGCCGTTGGCATTGCATACGGAGACGACATCGAGTTCTTCGGCATCGAGCATGCGGCGGTAATCGGTGTAATGCCGGGCCGCCGCCAGGCGCGGGTTTTTCTTCTGCCGGTCCGCGACGGCGGCATCGGGATGGGCGATGGACACCACTTCCACGTCAGGCAGTTGGGGCAGAGGTTTGAGCACTTCGCCGAGGTGGCCTTCGACATCGATGAGCCCGAGGCGGATCTTCCGGGGGAGCCGAAGGGCGGATGTGGCCGCGGGAGCAAGAGAGGCAGCCGAAGCTGCCAGCATGTGGCGACGGGAATACCGCATAGTTAGGATTGTGTCACACCCCTGGTACAATCGCGAAGGATGAGACTCAGCCGCAGAAACTTTCTCGGAATGTTGCCGGGCACGGCGGCGTTCGCACAACCGGCGAAGCCGAAGTGGAACGTGATCGTGATCCTGGCCGACGATTTGGGGGCGATGGACCTGGGTTGCTACGGAAGCAAGTATCACGAGACTCCGCACCTCGATAGGCTGGCCGCTTCTGGAATGCGGTTCACGCAAGCCTATGCAGCCTGCCCGGTGTGTTCGCCGACGCGGGCCAGTATCATGACCGGCAAGTACCCGGCGCGGCTGCAACTGACGGATTGGATTCCCGGACGCAGACAATGGTCCGCTGCAAAGCTGCTGACACCGGCCTCCGAGCAGGCACTGCCGTTGAAGGAAGTGACGGCTGCGGAATTGTTGAAGCCCGCCGGCTACCGGACGGCAAGCATCGGGAAATGGCATTTGGGCGGGGAGGGATTTCTGCCCGAGGCGCAAGGCTTCGATGTCAACGCCGGAGGGACCGACCGCGGATCGCCGCCGTCGTACTTTCCTCCTTACAAGATCCCTGGGTTGGAGGAACGGGGCGCGAAGGACTATCTGACCGACAACCTCACGGCGCGAGCCGAGCAATTCATCGAATCGAGCAAGGATCATCCGTTCTTTTTGTATCTTCCTCATTTCGCCGTGCATACTCCGCTGCAGGCAAAGCAGGAATTGACGGCGAAATACGAGCGCAAGGCGGAGGGGATGAAGGCCCAGAGCCGGCCGGTT
>JAEUQG010000512.1 GCA_016789755.1 Bryobacterales bacterium | reverse complement strand
GTTGAACGCATTGCAGAACCGGATGAACCGCGACGCCTTCGTCGAAGCGTTGATATCCAGCGCCCCGGCCAGCACCGTCGGCTGATTGGCGATAATCCCTACCGAGCGGCCCAGAATCCGCGCAAACCCCACCACAATGTTCATCGCGTAGCCGGCCTGCACTTCCAGAAAATCGCCGTTGTCCACCACTCCCGCAATTACGTTGCGCACGTCATAGCCCTGCTTGGACTCCACCGGCACCATCGTGTTCAGCGCCGCGTTCGGCTCCACATTGGCGTTGGTCGGAAGCTGCGGCGGATCTTCCAGGTTGTTGGCCGGAAGAAAACTCAGCAGCCGCCGGCAAAGATATAGCGCTTCCTCGTCGTTCTCCGCAATGAAGTGAATCACTCCGGAATGCACCATATGGGCATCGGCGCCTCCCAGTTGATCGGCCGAGATGGTCTCCCCCGTCACCTGCTTGATCACCTGCGGCCCGGTGATGAACATCTGCGCCTGCCGCGTCTGGATCACGAAGTCCGTCAGCGCCGGCGAGTACGCCGCCCCGCCCGCGCACGGACCGCAGATCACCGAAATCTGCGGCACCGCCCCCGACAGCATCACGTTCACATGAAACACCTGCCCGTAGCCCGACAGCGAATCGATGCCTTCCTGCACCCGCGCTCCGCCCGAATCGTTGATGAATACGAACGGCGAGCCTGTCTTCAACGACAGCTTCATCACCTCCGCCACTTTGAGCGAGTGCACTTCCCCTGCCGCGCCCCCGCCGACCGTGAAATCCTGGCTCGCCAGGTGCACCAGCCGTCCGTCGATGGCCGCCGCGCCCGTCACCACTCCATCGGCGGGCATCTCCTTGCCCTCCATGCCGAACATGTGCGAGCGATGCTGCGCGTACAGCCCGAACTCCTCGAAGCTGTCGCTGTCCACCAGGTGCGCCACGCGCTCGCGCGCCGTCAGCTTGCCCTGTTCCTTATGTTTGGCGATGCGTTCGGCGCCGCCGCCAGATTCCAGATGAGCCTTGCGTTGCCGCAGGTCTTCAATCTTTTCCTGCATGGTCATAACACACGAATCTCCTTGCCAATGTCCGTTAAAACAAGCGGGAGGCGAAATGTTTTTATGCTGGGGTGACCGTGATCTGATGGACTTTGCCGTCCAGCGTCACGTCGTATTTGACGGCCGTGCGCACCGGCGTGGGCGCCGCGGCCGGGGCCGGCTTCGTCCCGTTGTCAGGCGCCGCCGCCGCCGGATCCTTGGCCACCGACTTCGGCCCTTCTTCCCGGCTGAGGAAGAACTTCGGCGCCACCTGTGGGAACATGGCGTACGTCAGCACATCCTCGTCCGAGCCGTTGCAGCCCTTCAGCCCGATTGCCTGCGCCCGCAGATTGTCCCATTCCGGACGCAGCAGGTCCGCCGGCCGGTGGCGGATTACTTCCTTCTTCGCAAACCGCGCCGCCTTGGCGATCACCTGCGGGTCGCGCGTGCCCGCCGTCTCGCCGTAATAGCCCAGCATCAGATCGGCGAACTCGCCCGTCAGCACCTGATACCGGCCCATCAGTACGTTGAACACCGCCTGCGTGCCCACAATCTGGCTCGACGGAGTCACCAGCGGAGGATAGCCCGCGTCTTTGCGCACCCGCGGCACCTCGGCCAGCACTTCCTTGATCCGCTGCGCCGCGCCCTGCTGCTTCAACTGGCTCTCCATGTTCGAGATCATCCCGCCCGGAATCTGCGAATCGAAGATCTCGGTCTCCACCCCCAGAATATTGCTCTCGAAATGACGGTATTTCGGCCGCACCGCGGCGAAATGCTCTTTGATCTTCAGCAGCAGGTCTTTGTCGAGAGACGTCGAATAGGGAGTGCCTTCCAGCATTTCCACCAGCGCTTCGGTCGGATTGTGGCCCGGCCCCAGGCTCAGCGAACTGATGGAAGTGTCCACGCAATCGGCCCCCGCCTCGATCGCCTTCATCAGGCTCACCATCGTCACGCCCGTGGTGGCGTGCACATGCACATGGACGCGCGTTTCCTCGCCGCAGCGCTCCTTGATCCCGCGCACGATGTCGTACGCCGGTTGCGGCTTCAGCAGCGCCGCCATGTCCTTCAGACAAATCGAGTCGCAGCCGAGTTCCATCAACTGCTCCGCCATGTCCACGAATTCATCCACCGTGTGCAGCGGGCTCACCGTGTAACAAATCGTGCCCTGGGCATGCTTGCCGGTGCGCAGCACGGCCTTTAACGCCCGCCGGATATTGCGGATATCGTTCAGCGCATCGAATACGCGGAACACGTCCATGCCGTTCTCCGCCGATCGCTCCACGAACCGGTCCACGACCGTGTCTTCGTAGTGCCGGTAGCCAAGCAGGTTTTGCCCCCGCAGCAGCATCTGCAAACGCGAGTTCGGCAGCAGTTTGCGGAACGTGCGCAGCCTTTCCCAGGGGTCTTCATTCAAGAACCGGATGCAGGAATCGTAGGTCGCGCCACCCCAGCATTCCACACTCCAGTAGCCAGCTTTGTCGATTGCATCGCAGGCTGGAATCATGTCCTCCATCGCCATCCTTGTCGCCAGTAGGGATTGATGGCCATCGCGGAGGACCAGTTCGGTCACGTCGATAGTTCTAGCCATAAATATCGCGGCCGGAAGGGGTTTGCGGCGCACACACAACGAGGGTCATCGTTGCCTGCGTGGTCTCTGCCAGTACGTGGGCTGAGGCCGTCTCACCCGGAGCGGCCCTGTCAATGTTGTGCCAGCAAATCACTGCCCAAAAGAAGTGTCTGTTCCGTGAATTTTCTCTCATTGGCAAACTTGCCCGAAATGAATGGGATAGAAAATCGGGCGGGACAGCATGGGGGAATTGCGCACGATTGGCGCGCCAAGTGTCGGGGAAAGCACCCACCCAATCGGGCGATCTGACGCAATACAGCCGTATCGCAGTGGGGAAAACGCACCATAGGCCGCTCTTGCCCCGTTGGAACCCCTCGTGCAACAAAACACGCAACTTCTGTTTATCGGTCGTGTTGCCGATAGGGAAGGGAGTAGCAGGCCAATATGAGTTCCAAGTTAATACTGTTTACAATATTCCTGATTTTATCGCCGGCATTCGCCGTTGACCCCGTGCTCGTCACCGGCAAGGCAGCCCTCGCCGATCGGTCAGTCACCATTACAACCACCGGTGCAGAATTTGCGCCAGGCGCCGCCATCTTCCTCAGCGGCCAACCGCTGCCTACCATCAAGCTTCCTGACGGCAGCTTGCGCGCCGCCACGTCCTACTCGAAAACCGTCGGCGGACTCGCCGTCATCCAGGTGCGCAATCCCGACGGCACCGGTTCCAAGCTCCAGGTGGTGGAAGTCGACTTGCCAAACGCCAAGGTCTCGGCACGCTCCCCAGGCCGCTTCCTCTAGAAAGCCTCCTGGGGCCCTTCCCCCGACTCCATCGTCGATGTCCGGCAGAAGGGCTTCGAGGCCTGGATTGACGAGCAGTTCGCCTTGCCCCCCTCCGACTACCCCGAAGTCCCCGTCGAAGACACCCTGCAATCGCTCACTCCCGCCCAGCGGCGCTTCTTCTACAACGCCATTCAGGAGCCGGATCAGCTCCGCCAGCGCGTCGCCTTCGCCCTCCATCAGATCTGGGTTGTCTCGGCGGCCAAGACAAACCAGGCCCGCATGATGGTTCCCTACCTGCGCATCTTGAACGAGCAGGCCTTCGGCAACTACCGCAAGTTGATGGAGGAGATGACGCTCAACCCCACCATGGGCCGCTATCTCGACATGGTGAACAACGTCAAGCCGGATCGGGCGCGAGGCATCAATGCCAATGAGAACTACGCCCGCGAAATTATGCAGTTGTTCACCGTGGGAACCGTGAAGCTGAACCCCGACGGCGCCCCTGTGCTCGATGCCCAGGGCAAGCCGGTGCCGGCCTACACCCAGTCCACCATTGAGAACCTTGCCCTCGTCTTCACCGGCTGGACTTTTCCGCCTACCCCCGGACGCGCCCCCGCGGCCATCAATCCGGCTTATTACACCGGAAAGATGGTGCCCTGGGAAGCCAATCACGACACCTCGGCGAAGGTTCTCCTCGACGGCTTCCGTATTCAGGCGGGCTTGACCGCGCGCCAGGATCTCGATACCGCGCTCAACCATCTGTTCGAGCATCCCAACGTCGGCCCCTTCGTCGCCCGCCGGCTCATCGGCTCGCTGGTCACCAGCAACCCGAGTCCCGCCTACGTGGCTCGCGTCGCCGCGGCCTTCGAGCGCGGAACAGGCGGCGCGCGTGGCGATTTGAAAGCGGTGGTGAAGGCCATTCTGCTCGATCCCGAAGCGCGCCTCGGCGATGAGTCGGATGCGCCCCCCGGCTACGGACACCTACGCGAACCCGTGCTCTATGTGACCTCGCTGCTGCGCGCCTTGGGCGCGACGGTGGCCGAAGCCAACGGACTCGCCGGACGCGCCGCCACGATGGGACAGACCCTCTTCACCGCGCCCACGGTCTTCAACTATTTCCCTCTCCTGTACGAACTGCCCGGCTCGCCCGGCGTCCTCGCCCCGGAGTTCGAAATCATGACTCCCGCCAACGCGCTCGCGCGGGCCAATTTCGCCGATGCCGTGGCGTTCTCCCGGCTCGGGGCCACCGTCACCATGGACCTCACTCCGCTCATGAACCTCGCCGCCGTCCATCCCTGGTATGCCAGCGAGGCGATGAACCGCGTGCTCTTGCACGGCCGAATGACCGACGCCACGCGCGAGCAGATTCTGGCGGCCATGGCCTACAGCGAAGACCCCGTCTATCAGGCTCAAACGGCCATTTATCTCAGCGCATCGTCGTTGCTCTATCAGGTGCAGCAGTAGTGGAGGGAAATCCGATGATCAGCAGAAGAAACTTCATCAATGGAATGATTGGCGCCGCGGCGGTGGAGCGGCTCTCGAAGCTTCACCTCATGGCGGCTGGAGACGATTACAAGGCGCTCGTCTGCGTCTTCCTGTTCGGCGGCAACGACTGCAACAACACTGTTGTGCCCATGCAGTCCCAGGCCTATGCCGGCTATCAGGCAGCCCGCGGCGGGCTCGCCTTGGCCCAGAATACCCTGCTCCCGGTGGGCAACTTCGGATTGCATCCGCGGCTCGCCGACCTTAAAACGCTCTACGATCAGAAGAAGGCGGCCATCGTCGCCAACGTCGGCATGCTCGTCCGTCCGGTCACCCGCGACGAATACCGGCAGCGCTCCGTCGCCCTGCCCAACAATCTCTTCTCCCACTCCGATCAGCAGATGCAGTGGCAGTGCTCGGTCGCCGACGGCAGCGCCGTCAACGGCTGGGCTGGACGCGCCGCCGACAGCCTCGCCTCAATGAACGCCAACAAGAGTTACAGCACCGTGTCGCTCGCCGGCAATACCGTCTTTCTGATGGGCAAGGAGACCAAGCCCGCCCTCATCAATCCCGGCGCCCCGCCCAGCCTCGCCGGCTTCAGCACCGCCCCGGAACAGCAGGCCCGGCTGCGTGCCTATCAGGAGATGCTGCTCAGCGATCAGGGCTATCTGCTCGTCCAGGCAGGCAGCCAGATCACCGCTGAAGGCCTGCGCATTTCCAGCCTCCTCAGCAGCGTGCTTTCCTCCAGCGCGCCCCTGGCAACCGCCTTTCCGGCAACCGGACTCGGCCGCCAGTTGGAGCAGATCGCCCGGCTCATCCGCGCCCGCAATCAGTTCGGCGTCACCCGCCAGGTCTTCTTCACCTCCATCGGCGGGTGGGACACGCACATCAACCAGATCTCCGCCCAGGACGCCTTGTTCAACCAGCTCGGGCCCGCCCTCGGCGCCTTCTACCGTGCCACCGAGGAGTTGGGCATCGCCTCCCAGGTAACCACCTTCACCGAAAGCGAGTTCGGACGAACGCTCAATCCCAGCTCCGGGGCCGGCTCCGACCATGGCTGGGGAAGCCATCACTTCGTCCTCGGCGGCGCCGTGAAGGGCGGTGAAATGTACGGCCGTTTCCCCACCGTGGCCATCAATTCCCCTGACGATGCCAGCGGCCGCGGCGTGTGGGTCCCCACCACCTCGATGGATCAGTACGGCGCCACGCTGGCCACCTGGTTCGGAGTCCCG
Source organism: Bryobacterales bacterium (assembly GCA_016789755.1). Classification (GTDB taxonomy): domain Bacteria; phylum Acidobacteriota; class Terriglobia; order Bryobacterales; family Bryobacteraceae; genus CADEFT01. The sequence goes on along the minus strand of JAEUQG010000512.1, from coordinate 30,006 downwards.
CGCACCGCCTTGGGCTCGGTGATGGCGAACATCGGCAATTTCCCGAATGCGGACCTAGGCTTCCTCGGCTGAAGCCGCCGGCCGGCCCCGCCGAACTCAGTCCATCGCTAACCGGTACCCGACACCTGTCTCTGTCCGCAGGTAGCGCGGACGCGCCGCGTCCGCCTCCAGCTTCCGCCGCAACTGCCCCATGTACACCCGCAGATATTGTGACTGCTCCACATGCTGCGGACCCCACACTTCGTTCAGCAACTGCCGTTGCGTCACCACCCTTCCCGCATGCCGGATCATGGTCTGCAAAAGCCTGAACTCGATCGGCGTCAGATGTACATCTTCCCCCTTTAGCTTCACTACCCGAGCCTCCAAATCCACCGCCAGATCCCCCACCTGAAACACCGTCGAAGACCCCACCCGCGCCACTCGGCGCAGTGCCGCTCTCATCCGCGCCAGCAACTCCCCGGTCGCAAACGGCTTGGCGACGTAGTCGTCCGCCCCGGCGTCCAGCGCCGCAATCTTGTCTTTCTCCTGCCCCCGCGCCGAGAGCACCACAATCGGCATCTGGCTCCACTGCCGGATCGCCGCGATCACCGGCAACCCGTCCCCATCCGGCAATCCCAAATCCAACAACACCAGGTCCGGCTGCCGCGCCGCCGCTTGCGCCATCCCCTCCGCCGCCGTCAATGCCTCATGCACTCGGTAATTCTCCGCAACCAGCGCCGCCCGCAAAAAGCGCCGGATCTGCGCGTCGTCCTCAATCACTAACACTTCCGCGTTCATTCCTCTCCACCCGCCAGCACGATTCGGATCACGGCCCCGCCCCCCGCGCGGTTTGCTGCCGTAATGCTGCCTCCATGCGCGCGGACGATCGCCTGCGAAATCGCCAACCCCAATCCTACACCGCGCACTCCCTCTGTGCTCCCCCGATAGAATTTCTCGAAAACGTGCGCTTCCTCCCCTGCCGCGAATCCCGGCCCGCGGTCGCGCACTTCCACCACCACCCCGCGGTTGCCGGCATACGCCGCAATCTCCACTTCCGTCCCCGCCGGCGTGTACTTCGCCGCGTTCTCCAGAAGATTCACCAGAACCTGCTGCATCAGCACATCGTCCACCTGGACCAGTGGCAGCCGCTCCTCCAGCGCCGTCTTCACTGCATGCCGGGCCAACGGCTTCTCCATCCGTTCCAGCGCCGCACCCACCATCTCCTCCACCGTATGCCAATCCCTGTGGATCTCCACTCCTCCCGCATCGAGGCGTGTCATTTCCAACAGGTTCTGCACCAGCCTTCCCATTCGTTCCCCTTCCTCGGCAATGCTCTCGAGCAACTCGCTGCGCGCCTCCGCGGGAAGCCTCTCCCATTGATCCCGCAGACTCGTCGCGGCCCCCGTAATAGTCGCCAGCGGAGTCCGCAAATCGTGCGACACCGCGCTCAGCAGCGAACTGCGCATCTCCTCCGTCTGCATCCGCAACTCCGATTCCCGGATCGCTTGCCCGGACCGAATGCGCTCCAGTGCCGCCGCTGTTTGCGCCGCGAACAACTCCAACTGGTGAAGCCTCTCCGGCGAAGCCGTCAGGGACCCATCTCCACCCAAGGCGAGCACTCCCAACACGGCCCCGCCCGCCTTCAGCGGCAGGTACAGAGCCGACGCCCCGGACAGAGTGTCCGTGCCTTGCCCCGCCATCTCACCGCGGTCAAATACCCACTGCGCAATCGCCTCCTCGGAACCCGCCGCGATGGGTCGGTCCGACGTCCTCTTCCGGAACGTGATCCTGCCCTCTTCCGGCAGCAGAATCATCGCCGGACGCTCAAATAGCTGCCCGATCCGCAGCGCCGATCGCCGCGCCGCCTCGAACGCAGCCGGTTCCCCCGCCAGCTCCTTCGTAAACGCATACAGCGCTTGTGTCCGCCCTTCCCGCTCCGCCGCCCGTTGCGCCTGTTCCCGCATCCCTGCCGTCAAGTGGCTGATCAGCATCGCCACAACAAGCATCACCGCGAACGTCACCAGATACTGGTAGTCCGCCACCGCGAACGTCAAATAAGGAGGCACACAGAAAAAGTCGAAAGCCGCAATGCTCAGCGCCGAGGCCAGAAACGCCGCCTCCCGGCTGCTCCGCATCGCTACACCGATCACCCCCAACAGGTAAATCATCGCCAGATTCACCGCCGCCAGCGTGGAGCGCAGTAGCAACGTCAGTGCCGTGCACAGGGCCACCATCCCCACCGTGTATGCAATCTCCCTTGCCCGTGGCGCCGCCATTTTCATCCCGGGGCCGGGTCCTTCCGCCGCCCCTCCTTGAATCGCATGGATCTCGATGTCCCCGCTCTCGCGCAGTAGTTCATCCACCAGCGATCCCCGCCACAACCGCCGCCACAACGCCTCCCGCGGCTTTCCCACCACGATCGCCGTCACGTTGGCCGTTCGCGCATACTGCAGCACCGCGCTGCTTACCTTCATCCCCGGCAACGTCACCGCAGAGCCTCCCAACTGCTCGGCCAGCCGCAGCGTCTCGAGCACCCGGGCTCTCACCGCCTCCTCCGCATCGGCAAGTCCCGGAGTCTCCACGAATACCGCCGACCACGGCGCTTCAGACCGTGCCGCCAGCCGCGCCGTGGCCCGCACCAATTGCGCCGAATATGGACTCGGTCCCACGCACACCAACAACCGCTCCCTCACCGCCCACGTCTCACCGATCGCCTGCGAGCGCCGGTAATCCCGCATCTGCGCGTCCACACGGTCCGCCGTCTTGCGCAGCGCCATCTCGCGTAACGCAATCAGGTTCCCCGGGCGGAAGAAATGTTGCGCCGCGCGCCGCGCCTGCTCCGACGCGTATATTTTCCCCTCCGCCAACCGCCGCAACAGATCCTCCGCCGGCAGATCCACCAGCTCGATCTCATCGGCGTCGTCCACCACCGAATCCGGCATCGTCTCGCGCACCGCCACTCCCGTCACCTGCCCCACCACATCGCGCAGACTCTCCAGGTGCTGCACGTTCAGCGTCGTGTGCACATCGATGCCCGCCCCCAGCAACTCCATCACATCCTGCCACCGCTTCGCATGACGGCTCCCCGCCGCGTTCGTGTGCGCCAGTTCATCCACCAGCAACAGGGCCGGACGCCGTGCCAGCGCCCCCTCCAGGTCGAACTCCGTCAGCCGCATCCCCTTGTATTCCACCTCCTTCCGCGGCAGCACTTCGAGCCCCGCCATCACCGCCTCGGTCTCCTTGCGTCCATGCGTTTCCACGTAACCCGCCACCACATCCACCCCAGCCCTCTGTTGGGCCCGGCCGGCCTCCAGCATCGCGTAGGTCTTGCCCACTCCCGCCATCGCCCCGAAGAAGATCTTCAGTCTCCCACGCCCTGCCCGTTGCTCCCGCGCCGCTACGCGCTCCAGCAGTTCATCCGGATTGGGTCGCCGATCCCCGTCTTCCACGCATTCTCCTCTTACTGCAAATCATCCAACGACAGGTTTAATTCGAGCACATTCACCCGCGCCTCGCCCAGAATGCCGAACTGCCGTCCTTCCGTCGCCGCCGCGATCAGGGCCTCGACTTGCTCTCCCCGCAGTCCCCGCGCCTTCGCCACCCGCTCCGCCTGATACGCCGCCGCCGCCGGCGAGATGTGCGGGTCCAATCCGCTCCCCGATGCCGTCAGCAAATCCGCCGGAGCCGCCCTCCGGTTCCCCTTGTCCACCTCCCACAGCGCCGCCTGCCGCGCCGCCCGCCCCTTGGCCAGATCGGCATGCAGCGGCCCCAGATTCGATCCCGAACTCGACGCGCCGTTGTACGGCCCCGGCCCCGTCGCCGAGGGCCGCGGCCAGAAGTACCGTCCCTCTTCATACCACCGCCCGATCAGCCGCGACCCAACAATTCTGCCGTCCCTCCGCACCAGGCTTCCGTGCGCCTTCTCTGCGAAGAATGCCTCCGCCACCGCGCAGGTCAGCAACGGATAGGCTACCCCCGTCAGCAGGCTCATCCAGAACAGCAACAACATGGCAACTCGAAATTGTTTCCACATCTCCCATCCTCCTCAGGCCAATCCAAGGCCCGCCAGCACTACGTCCACCGCCTTGATCCCCGCAAACGGCAGCATCACGCCGCCCACTCCGTATAACAGCAAATGCCGCCGCAGCAGCGTCTCCGCCGCCTCCGCCCGGTACCTGATCCCTTGCAGCGCCAGCGGAATCAGCGCCACGATGATCAGCGCATTGAAGATCACCGCGGACAGAATGGCGCTTTCCGGCGTAGCCAGCCCCATCACGTTCAGCGCCCCTAATTCCGGATACACCGTGACGAACGCCGCTGGAATGATCGCGAAGTACTTCGCCACATCGTTCGCCGTGGAAAATGTTGTCAGTGCCCCACGCGTCATCAGCATCTGTTTCCCGATCGCTACAATCTCAATCAGCTTCGTCGGATTCGAGTCCAGGTCCACCATGTTCCCCGCCTCCTTTGCCGCCTGCGTTCCGGAGTTCATCGCTACCGCCACATCCGCCTGCGCCAGCGCCGGGGCATCGTTCGTCCCATCCCCCGTCATCGCCACCAGCCTGCCTTCGGCCTGCTTCTCGCGAATCAGCTCCAGTTTGCGCTCTGGAGTCGCCTCCGCCAGATACTCATCCACCCCGGCTTCGGCCGCGATCGCAGCCGCCGTCAGCGGATTGTCGCCCGTGATCATGATCGTATGTATCCCGGACTGCCGCAGTTGCCGGAATCGCTCCTTCATCCCACCCTTCACAATGTCCTTCAAATGAATCACTCCCAGCACCCGCGCTCCGTCGCATACGGCGAGCGGTGTTCCGCCCTGCTTTGCCACCAACTCCACCGCCCCCTGCACATCGGCCGGAAAATGGCCCCCCAGCGCATCCACATGCGTCCGCACGGCATCGGCCGCGCCCTTGCGAATCGCCCGCCCATCCAGATCCACACCGCTCATCCGGGTCCTCGCCGTGAACGGCACAAAATGCGCTCCCAATGTCTGCACATCCCGTTCCCGCAACTGGAACCTCTCCTTCGCCAGCACCACCACGCTGCGCCCCTCCGGAGTCTCGTCCGCCAGCGAAGCCAGTTGCGCTGCATCCGCCAGTTGCGCCTCGGTCACTCCTTGTGCGGGCAGAAAGCCTACCGCCTGCCGGTTGCCCAACGTAATCGTCCCCGTCTTGTCCAGCAGCAGCACGTCCACATCCCCCGCCGCCTCCACTGCTCGCCCCGACATCGCCAGCACATTTGCCTGCAACATGCGGTCCATCCCCGCGATGCCGATCGCCGAAAGCAGCGCCCCGATGGTCGTTGGAATCAAACAGACCAGCAGCGCCACCAACACGGTCACGCTCACCGGCGAACCTTCCCCCGCTTCGCGCACGCTGTATAGCGAGAACGGCAGCAACGTCGCCGTGACCAGCAGAAATACAATGGTCAGCGCCGCCAGGAGGATGTTCAACGCAATCTCATTCGGAGTGCGTTGCCGCTTGGCCCCTTCCACCATCGCAATCATCCGCTCCAGAAAGCTTCCGCCCGCGGCCGCTGTGATGCGGATCACCAGCCAGTCGGAAAGAACCCGCGTTCCTCCCGTCACGCTCGAACGGTCCCCGCCGCTCTCCCGAATGACTGGCGCGCTCTCCCCCGTGATCGCGCTTTCATCCACCGACGCCGCGCCCTCCGCCACTTCTCCGTCCATCGGGATCACCTCGCCCGCCCGCACCAATACGAAATCCCCGATCGCCAGCGTCTCCCCCGCCACATCCGTCCATTCCGATCCATACCGCCCTTCGCCCAGCCGGTGCGCCGTGACGCTCTTCCGGCTCTTGCGCAGTTCGTTCGCTTGCGCTTTGCCGCCCCCTTCCGCCATTGCCTCGGCGAAATTGCCGAACAGCACCGTGAACCAAAGCCACGCACTCACATGCAGAATGAATCGCGCATCGCCTTCGCCCTTCCATGCAGCCTCCAGCCCCAGCACCGTCGTCATGGCGCTGCCTGCCAGCACCACGAACATCACTGGGTTGCGCACCATCCGCCGCGGATCCAGTTTCTTCACCGCTTGCCCCGCCGCCTCTCGCACCAGCCGCCACTCCAGCCGCCGTTTGGTCTTCTTTGCCATCGCTTAACTCCTCAGATGCTCCACCACCGGCCCCAGCGCCAGTGCCGGCAGAAACGCCAGCGCGCCCACCACCAGCACCACCGCCGCCAGCAACGCCACAAACAACGCCCCGTGCGTCGGCAATGTTCCCGCGCCCGCCGGCAAACGCTTCTTCCCCGCCAGCGATCCGGCCAGCGCCAGCACCGGCACTGCCACCCAGTACCGCGCCAGAAACATCGCCAGGCCCCCGGCCGTATTCACCAGCACATTGTTCGCCCCGTACCCCGCAAAGGCGCTGCCGTTGTTGTTTCCCATTGACGAGAACGCATACAGAATCTCGCTGAATCCATGCGGCCCCCGGTCCTGCAGTCCGCTCAGCCCCATCGGAGCCGTCACCGCGACCGCCGTCCCCAGCAGCACGCAGAACGGCGGCGCCAGCACCGCCACGGAGACCATCTTCATATCGAAAGCCTCGATCTTCTTACCCAAATACTCCGGGGTCCGGCCCACCATCAAACCAGCCAGAAACACCGCCAGAATGGCGAAGATCGCCATTCCGTATAACCCCGATCCCACACCCCCGAACACGACCTCTCCCATTTGCATCAGAAACATCGGAATCAGCCCTCCCAAAGCCGTGAACGAATCGTGCATCGCATTGACCGACCCGTTCGATGCCGCCGTCGTCGCCACGGCCCACAGCACCGAGTTCGCGATCCCGAATCGCACCTCTTTCCCCTCCCAGTTGCCGCCGCCTCCGTACTCGCTCCCGAGCGCTACTGCCAGCAGCGGAAGAAACAGCACCATCATCGCCGCCAGCAGCGCCCACCCCTGCCGCGTGTCGCCCACCATCTTGCCGAAGGTGTAACACAGCGCCGCCGGGATCAGCACGATCGCCAGCATCTCCAGAAAATTCGTCAATGGTGTCGGATTCTCGAACGGATGCGCCGAGTTTACGTTGAAAAACCCTCCGCCGTTCGTCCCCAACTGCTTGATCGCTACCTGCGATGCCGCCGGACCCATCGGCAGCACCTGCCCGTGCGCCGTCTGCTGATACGCATCCAGATTCTGAATCACCCCCTGCGACACCAGCGCTATCGCCAGCCCCAGCGATAGTGGCAGCAATACGTACAGCGTGCTCCTCACTATATCCGCCCAGAAGTTTCCAATCCCTTCCGTCGACCGCCCCGCAATGCCTCGCGCCAGCGCCGCCAGCACCGCCATGCCCGTCGCCGCCGACAGGAAGTTCTGCACGGTGAGCCCCGCCATCTGTACGAAGTACCCCAGCGTTGTTTCACCGCCGTAGTTCTGCCAGTTCGTGTTCGTGGCAAAGCTGATGGCGATGTTCCACGCCGTGTGCGGCTCTACATTCCCCAGTCCTTGCGGATTCCAGGGCAGCGCCGCCTGCCATCGCAACAGGCCGTACACCGCTATCGCGCCCATCAGGTTGAACGCCAGCAATGCCCCCGCATACACGCGCCATGGCATGCTCTGCTCCGGGCGAATCCCGCTGGCCCAATACAGGCCGTCTTCCACCGCCTTCAGCCACTGGCGCAGTGGATGAGGCTTCCCCTCCAGAACCGTGGCCATGTAGCCGCCCAGCGGCTTCACCGCGGCCAGCAGCACGCCCAGAAACAGCACAATCTGCAATCCGTCGGCGCCCGTCATCAGAATTTCTCCGGGCGCAGCATCGCATACGCCAGGTACACGAACAGCGCGGCTGCAATCAGTCCGCAGATCAGGTACAGCCCGCTCATGACCGCGCTCCGGTAAAGACTGCCGCGGTCACGGCGAACAGAATCAATGTCAGAAGCAGGTAGGCGATATCCATCATCGGAAGTGGCTCCTTGCCAATTCCGATACTAAAAGCCGCCGCGTAAGGACCGTCTAAGAATCTCCGCCCTGCGCGTAAAGACGGCGTAAAGATCCGCTACTTCCCGATCGCGTACAACGCCCCGTGCGTCCGCAGGTAGATCCGCCCATCCACCACCGCCGGCGTGGCGTAGATATCTTCGCCGAAATCGTTCACCGCCAGAATCTCCCACTCCGGCGCGGCCTTCAGCACTACTACCTTGCCCTGCTCGCTGGCCACATACACCTTCCCATCGGCGCCCACCGGCGAGGAGTAGTAGCCCTCCAGCGCTCCCGTCAGCCGGCCTTGCTTGTACACCTCGCCCGTTGCCGGATTCACCGTCGTGAAGATCCCGCCCGTGCGCGCCAGAAACAGCGTCTTCTCATAGAGCAGCGGCGCCGGAACATCGGGCAGCGACTTGTCGTACCGCCACAACACGTGCGACCCCGTCACATCGCCACGCCCGCCCAGCTTCACCGCCAGCAGTGAATTCCGTGCCGCCCGCCGCGCCCGGTAGAAACTCCAATCGCGCCCGTCCAGGAATCCGTCGTGATCGAGATCGATCGCCTGCCAGCTCCCGGAATGCTTCAGCTCCGCCGGGATCTCCTCCTGCGCCAGCTTGCCGTCCTTGTTCCCATCGGCGATCTTCACCACATCCTCGAACGGAGGCAGATCGCGCTGCTGGCCGGCATCGCCTCCCGGCGCCCAGCCGTTGAAATACAGCGTGTCCCCGTGCACGATCGGCGGCGACTTCGGCTGCCACGTCAGCCCCCGCAGCCACCACAGCTTCTTCCCGGTCTCAAGCGAATAGGAGACCATCTGATAGGCCCCCGGCAGAATCACTTCCCCTTCGCCCTTCGCCGGCTGATACACGGCAGGCGTCGAAAACGAATGCGTGAAATCGGAGCGGTCCGCCTTCCACGCCACCTTGCCCGAGTCCTTGTCGACGGCCAGTAGAAACGCCTTCGTATCCTGATCGCAGGCGAGCAGCAGCTTCTTTCCGGCCAGCACCGGCGAGGCGCCCATGCCATGCAGATTGGAGAACGGCTCCAGCGGCATCCGCCACCGCTGCTGGCCTTCGAGCGTGTAGGAGATCAATCCGAAATCGCTGAAAAACACATACAGATTGGCCCCGTCGCTCACCGGCGTGGGCGACGCCGGATGATTCAGCTTGTGCCGGCTCTCGCTCCGTGTCTGCCCGATCGCCGCCCGCCAGAGGATTTTTCCCGAAACACGATCGAGGCAGAATGTTTCCAGCTTCCCGTCCGCCGCCGCCGTCAGGCAGAGCCGCTGCCCCACCACCACGGGCGAGGACTTGCCCTCGGGAATCGCGGTCTTCCACACCACGTTCTTCGTTGGCGAGAACTCGGCCGGCAACCCGCGTTCAGCCGAGACCCCAAGCCCCTGCACGCCGCGAAACTGCGGCCAATCGGCGGCTATCGCCGTCATCGCCAGAACCCACCATCCCAGGAAATGCACGGTGTCTATCCTATCGCACCGGACCTCGCGCTATCGTGATTCCATGCCGCTTGCCCGCGAGTTCCGGCACTCGATCGCCGCTGCGCACCGCACCCTCGCCGCAATGGACCCCGGCCGTGCCCACCAGCCCTTTCGCGAAAGTGGCTGGCAGCGCGTCGAGCTCCTCGGCCACCTGATCGGCTCCTGCCTTTACAATCATGTCCGCTTCCTCAACGCCGTCAACAAAGGCTCGCTTGCGGTCGAGCGTTACGATCCACTCGGCTCGGTGCGTCTTCACAACTACGCCGCCCTCGATTGGGAAGAGGTGCTCGACAACAGGCGCATCCACAACGAACTGCTCGCCCGCGCCGTGGATCGAATGCCCGAAGCGGCCCATGCCATCGAATGCCGCCTCGAAGACGGCGAGACCATGCGCCTGGACGAACTCGTCCGCGACTACCTCCGCCACATCGAACACCACATCGCCCAACTGGCATGATCTACACCATCGGCCACTCCACGCACGCCATCGAAACATTCCTCGCCCTGTTGGCCCGGCACAACATTGCCGCCATAGCCGATGTTCGCTCAGCCCCGTTCAGCCGGCGTAATCCTCAGTTCACGCGCTCCAACCTCGAACGCTCGCTCGATGCAGCCAACATTGCCTACCGCTTCTTTGGCAAGGAACTCGGCGCCCGTTCCGAAGACCCGTCCTGCTACCGGAAAGGCAAGGTGCAATACGAACTGCTCGCGCAGACCGCGCTCTTTCGCCGGGGTCTCGGCCGTCTCGCCGGGCAAGCCGCGCAACAGACCACGGCGATCCTCTGCGCCGGGAAAGAACCGCTCGAATGCCACCGCACGATCCTTGTTGCGCGGCATCTCGACATGCCTGTCGCGCACATCCACGCCGATGCCCGCATCGAACCGCACCCTGAAGCACTGGGCCGTCTCATCCGCCAACTCCGTCTCCCCCCCGAAGACATGTTTCGTACACATGATGATGTCATCGCCGAAGCCTATCGCCTCCAAGGCGAGCGCATTGCCTATACCCGTCCCGCATCGCAAGGCGATATGATGAGCGCATGAACAGGCGTCAATTCCTCGGAACCGCCAGCGCCGCGGCGGCGCTCCCCGCATCGGCCAATCCCGTCGACAAGCCCGCGCTGCTCGGCGGCACGCCCTTGAAGCTAACCGGCGCCCGCCAGTGGCCCGTCTTCGATCAGACCGAAGAGAAGGCGCTGCTCGGCGTGCTGAAGAGCGGCCACTGGTATCGCGGCAGCGGCCAGATGGTGCGCAAGTTCGAGGAGCAGTATGCCGCCCTCACCGGGGCCAAACATTGCCTCGCGGTGGCCAACGGCACCAGCGCCCTGCTCGCCTCCATATCCGCCCTCGGCATCGATGCCGGCGATGAGGTCATCCTGCCGCCCTACACCTTCGTCGCCACGCTCAACGTGATCCTCGAAAAGCACGCCCTCCCCATCTTCGTCGACTCCGACCGCGCCACGTTCCAGATGGATGCGGCGAAGCTCAACGCCGCCATCACGGACCGCACCAAACTCATCCTTCCCGTCCACATGGGCGGCGCTCCCGTGGACTTGGATTCCATCCTCGCCACCGCGAAGAAGCGCAATGTGCCCGTCATTGAGGATGCCTGCCAGGCTCATCTCGGCGAGTGGCGCAATCGCAAGGTCGGCACTTGGGGAATCGCCGGCTGCTTCAGCTTCCAGGCCTCGAAGAACCTCAACTCCGGCGAAGGCGGCGCTGTCCTGTTCAACGATGCGTCCTTCCACGAAGCCACGCGCGCCTTCCACTCCAATCAGACCAACAGCCAGAGTCTCAACCTGCGGCTCACCGAGTTTCAGGCCGGACTGCTGATGGCTCAGATGACGCGCATCGAGGCGCAATCGAAGACCCGCGAGCAGAATGCCGCCTATCTGACCAAGCTTCTGAGTGAGGTGAAGGGCATCGCTCCGGCCAAGCTCTACCCCGGCTGCACGCGCAATGCCTGGCACCTGTACATGTTCCGCTACGACAAGCAGCACTTTGCCGGCATGCCTCGCGAGAAGTTCCTCAAGGCGCTGGCGGCCGAAGGTGTCCCGGCCAGCGGCGGCTACAACCCGCTCAATAAGCAGCCGCTCATCGCGCGCATCTTCGCCACGCGCGGCTTCCGCCGCCTGTTCACCGACGCCGAGCTCAAGCGCTGGGCCGAGCGCAACCACTGCCCGGAAAACGACAAGCTCTGCGAAGAGGCCGTTTGGCTCACACAGCCCATGCTGCTAGGGCCGCGTACGGATATGGAAGTGATCGCCACGGCGATCGGCAAGATCCAGCGCCACGCGGCCTCGCTGTAGCGTCGCGGCTATCCATCAACTGGCCTCTCCGTTTGCGCTTGTCTCCGCGGTCAGCGGCACGAAGCGTCGCTGTAGCCGCCTCCGGATCGTGCGCTTAGCGCCGCTGCGGCATGTTCGCGTCCATCTCCTTCAACCATGCGTCGAGCCGGGCTTCCAGCTTGCGCGCCAGTTCCGGCTGCGCGGCTGCCTGATCCTTTGCCTCCACCATGTCCGTGTCGAGCCGGTACAACTCGGTGTGCCCGTCCTCGTAATACTTCAGCAGCTTCCAGTCGCCCGAGCGGATGGCGCTCACCGGCGAAGTGGTCGCATAGTAGTGCGGGTAGTGGAAGAACAGCTCGGTGCGCGGCAGCTTCGCGCCGGGGTCTTTGAGCAGAGGCACGAGACTCAATCCATCGTTCGCCTTGCCCGCCGCGCCGGCCACCTCCTGCACCGTGGCAAACAGGTCGGTGGAGACCACCGGGAACGCGCAGGTCTTGCCCTTCGCCATCCCCGGCACGCGGGCGATAAGCGGGACGCGAATGCCCCCTTCATACAGCGAACCCTTGCCCGAACGCAGCGGAGCGTTATTGGTCACCTGCATGTCCGCGTAACGGCCGATGTAGCCGCCGTTGTCGGAGATGAAGAACAGCGCCGTGCGCGAAGCAAGGCCTCGTGCCTCCAGGTGCTTCATCACCCGGCCCACGCTTTCATCCAGGCTGTGGATCATGGCCGCCATCACCGGGTTCTGATGCTTCATCCCCGGCTTCAGCTTCTTGCGGTAGTATTCGACCAACTCCGGCTTGGCCTCGATGGGCGTATGCGGCGCGTGATGCGCCAGATAGAGAAAGAACGGCTGCGCGCCGGCGCGGTCGATAACCTTCAATGCTTCGTCGGTGAGACGGTCGGTGAGGTACTCTCCCGGCTTGCCTCCATCGAGCCGCGGTACGTAGCGCGTCTCATTGCCATGATGCTTGTTGCCGCGGTAGGGGTAGAAGAACGTATCGGGAGCTCCCCAGTGCGTGCCGCCGATGTTGATGTCGAAGCCCTGCGTTTCCGGGTAGTGGCCGGCATCGCCCAGGTGCCACTTGCCGACGGCCGCGGTGAGATAGCCGCGATCGCGGAAGACCTCGCCGAGCGTCACTTCCTCCAGCGGCAGATTGGGCCGCGAGACGGCGGGGATCAGCTTGGTGTTGTTGCCCGGCGGACGCAGCGCTCCCTCATGCCAGATGGTCATCTTCAATCGCGCCGGATGCTTGCCCGTCATGATCGAGGCCCGCGTGGGCGAGCAGATGGGCGCGGCCGAATGGGCATCGGTGAAGCGCACGCCTTCCGAAGCGAGGCGGTCGAGGTGCGGCGTCTCGTGCAGGTCGGCGCCATAACAGCCGAGATCCGACCAACCCAAATCGTCGGCTACAATGACCACCACGTTCATCGGAGTCTGCGCCGCGGCGGGTGCGGCAAGCGCGGCCATCGTGGCTAAGAAACTGCGGCGTTGCATGTGTTGCATCCTTTCCTCATTTGCGCCAGAAGGACGGCGTTAGTATCACCAGCAGGGTGTAGAACTCGAGCCTGCCGGCCAGCATATCCCCCATCAGGACCCACTTGGCCAGCGCCGGCAGCTTCGAGTAGTTCGCCGCTGGCCCGACCTCGCGCAGCCCGGGTCCGACTCCGAACATGTTCGCCGCCACTGCCGTGATGCTGCTCAGCGGGTCGACGCCCGTGGCCGTCAGCAACAGGCTGGAGGCGAAGTTCACAATCAGCGCCAGGTAGATGAGGTTCAACAGGTTTTGGATGGCCGGCTCGGGGATGGTCTTGCCGCCGAGGCGGATGGCGACCACGGCGCGGCGCTCGATCATGCGCAGGAACTCGCGGCCCACCACCTTGAATAACAACAGAACGCGAGCCACCTTGAAGCCGCCCGACGTCGAGCCCGTGCAGCCGCCGCAGAACATCACCGCGATCAGCAGCAATTGCGGGAAGGGGAGCCACTTGTCGAAGTCGGCGGTAGCGAAGCCGCATGTGGCGATCATCGACGTCACCTGAAACAGCGAGTCGCGGAAAGCCCGCTCCAGTGGCTGCGGCTGCTGCGTGAGCCGGCTCCAGGTGATCGCCAGGCTGCACAGCAATATGATGGCTACCCACGCCCGCAACTCCACGTCGCCGAAAAAGCCGCCGGGACGGCGCTCCACCCACAGCCGGTAATGGCAGGTGAAGTTGGTGCCGGCAAGAATCATGAACAAGATGATGATGTATTCGACGGCCGGGTTGTTGAAGCCGGCCACACTGGCCGTGCGCGTCGAGAAGCCTCCCGTGCCGAGCGTGGACATCGAATGGCAGACGGCTTCATACCACGTCATGCCGGCCACCTTCAGCGCTACCGTCTGCGCCGCCGTCAGGGCGAAGTAGATCCTCCACAGCGACATGGCGGCCTCGGTGATGCGCGGCTTGAGCTTTTCCGACTTCGCTCCGGAGAACTCGGCGCGGTAGAGATGCATGCCGCCCAGGCCGAGCAAGGGCAGGATGGCCACTCCGAGGAGCACAATGCCCATGCCTCCCAGCCAGTGGCTGAAGTGCCGCCAGAACTGAATGTCGGAGGGCAGCACTTCCACTTCCGGCAGGATGCTGGCGCCGGTGGTGGTGAAGCCCGACACCGACTCATACATGGCGTCGGTAAAGGTGGGAAAGTGCGGCGAGAAAACGAATGGCAATCCGCCGAACAAGCTCACGCAGAACCAGACCACGCATACCAGCAGCAGACCCTCGCGCAGGGTCAACTCCGTGGTTGGGCGGCGGCAGGCGGCGAACAGCGCGAGGCCTGCGCCCACTGTGCAGGCAATGGACAGTCCCATTGCGCGCGCGTCGCCGCTGGCTCCAAAGAAGGTGAAGGGCAGCGGCGCCAGCATGGTGGCGGCCAGCACCAGCAGGAACTGTCCGAGCACGTATCCGACGGCGGAGAAGCGGATCACCTGGCGCTACCTCCGCCCGTCCCTGGCCAGGAAGGCCGATTCCAGTTTCGAGATAGCGCTCTGCAGCGTGAGGAAGATCACGCGGTCGCCGGCTTCGATGACCGCATCGCCGCGCGGCACGATGACTTCGCCGTCGGCGCGGGCGATGGCGCCGACGATCGAGTCGCGCGGCAACTGGAGCTCCTTCAGCTTGCGCCCCAGATACGGCGATCCGGCGGAGGCGATCAACTCGATGGCTTCGGCTTCCTCTTCGCGGAAGGTGGTGACGGAGACGACTCGTCCCTTGCGGACGTACTGCAGAATGTGATCGACGGCGGTGAGGCGCGGGCTGACCGAGGTATTGATGCCCAGGCGCTGGGCCATGGGCAGATAGTTGAGGCGGTTGACGAGCGCCACCACCTTCTTCGCGCCCAGGCGGCGGGCGAGCATCGAGGCGATGAGGTTGTCCTCGTCGTCGTTGGTCATGGCGAGGTAGGCCGAAGAGGACTGGATGTTCTCTTCGACCAGCGTGGTCTCGTCGGTGCCGTCGGCATGAACGACGATGGTGTGTTCGAGGATGGTGGCGATCTTCTCGCAACGCTTGGCGTCGCGCTCGAAGAGCTTGACGCGCACGCCCTGGCGCTCCAGTTCCTGGGCCACCCAGATGCCGGCCTGCTTGCCGCCGAGGATGAAGACGAGATCCAGCTCCTGTTGCGGCGGGACGCCCATGAAGCGCAGCACTTCGTCGAAGTCCTGTTTGCGGGTGAGCACGTAGACGTGGTCGCCGGCTTCGATACGCTGGCCGCCATGGGGGATGATGACCTGCTGGCCGCGGAAGATGAGTCCGATGAGGGAGTGCTTCGGCGGACCGGCGCGGTCGAGTTCCTCCACTGTCTTGCCGGCCACCCAGTTGTCGGCTTCGATGTTCATGCCGAACAGCTTCACGCGGCCCTCGGCGAAGTCGATAATGTCGGAGAGGCCGGGGGCGTGCAGCACGCGGAGGATCTTGTGGGCCGTCTCGATCTCGGGCTGGATGATGAGATCGATGTGGAGGTCCATGGTGCGGCAGATGCGCCGCCAGTCGCCTACCTCTGGCGTGCGCAGGCGAGCCACCTTGACCTTCACATTGAACTCGGCCTGGGCCACCATGCAGGCAAAGAGATTGACCTCATCGACACTGGTCACGGCGATGAGCATCTGGGCGTCCTTGAGCCCGGCCTCGCGCAGCACGCGGATGCTCGCCGCGCTGCCGCGCAGAATACGGGCATCGAGCAGTTCTTCCAAGTGCGCGCAACGCTCCGCGCTCTCTTCGATAATGACTATCTCGTTGCCCTCGCGGATCAAACGCCGCGCAATCAGCAGGGCAACTTCTCCACCGCCGGCGATCACTATACGCATCGGAAATCTGTTCCATTATCCTCAATGTGAAGGGGCCGTGGGATGCGCGCCCCAGTGTGCCTTGCCGCGCAACGCCGCCGGCTCCGGATGGGTTATACTGCGGGAAGCCCTTCGTGCTTCAAACGATCGAAAGCGGGGAGCGAATCGAACCCCGCCTGATGAGGAGACGCAATCCCGTTGAACCTACGCACCTGTGCCGCCGCGCTTTGTTTGTTCGCCGCAGCCGCTTCCGCGCAAACCTATGAAATCTCTCCGGTGTTCGGAGTGATGCGCCCGAAGCAATCGTCCCTGCTCGGATCGCTTCCCGATAATAACGACAAGCGGGACGACGATACGAAAATCAAGCACGGGCAAGGCTACGGGGTCCGGTTCACGTTGAACACCAAAGGCTATTACGGTTTCGAGGGGATGTACATGCGGGCGCGGCACACGTTGCAGGCCCGGGTGAACTTCACGGGGCTACCCGAAGTGACGCGGCAGGAGAAGATCAACGTCACCTACGGAGCGTTTAACGTGCTGGCCTATATGATGCCTCCGCGGGAGCGGTTCCGCCCGTTTCTGACGGTGGGCCTGCACACGCAGCGCTACGGGGAACCGAACTTCCTCGAATGGACGCAGGGTTCCATCCGCACCTTCGGCGGCAACTTCGGCGGCGGGGTGAAGGTCACCCTGCACCGCCATGTTCTGCTGCGGGTGGATTTCCGCGACTACATCGGAGGCAAGCCCTACGATCTGATCTACCGCGACGAATCCCGGATCGGCGGCGGGCTGCTGCAAACGCTGGAAGGCACGGTCGGATTCTCGATCGCTTTCTAGCTCAGGCGTTACTGCACGGGGCGGACTTCGGCGACGCGGCCGTTGACGATGCGGAGCGAACCGAGCTTCCCGCCTTCTCCCTTGAACGACACGATTTCTACTAATCCCTGGTCATCGCTCATGGTGATGCGCGAGGCGGGCTTACCCATTCTGCTGGTGACTTCCTCGCGAGTGGCTCCGCCGAGGGATTTGAGGTCGTCGACCGTCGGAAGCGGCGCGGCAGGAGCGGCGGCAGGCGCCGGCTCGGCCGGCGCGGGCGGTGGGGTCAGGGTGCCTGCGTCGGAGGCCGGGGCAGGGCCGCGATTGCTGGCCTGCCGGCGGGTGGGCGCAGTTCTTGCAGGGCTGGCGACGGTGGGGGCAGCGGCGGGCTGACCACCGAGGCGGATTTCCGGAACCGGAGGCGCCGAGGCTGCTGTCTTGCGGAGCCCGCTGTTGCCGGTGCCGGCAGCCTTCTTGGTGACGTCGCTCATCTTGCCAAAGACCTTATCCAAGCCGTCGCTGACCTGTTTTCCCGCGACTCCGGCGGCGGATCCACCGGCAGCGGCGGTGGCGCTTTCGATGAGCGATTGGGCGCTGACGATCGCTCCGACGACGAGGCTGAGAATGACGGGAATCCAAAACTTGCGCATTGGGTAAGCTCCTTATGAATCCCACTTTAGTCCTTCCCGGCGGAAAGTACTATCGCTGGATTCCCCTAAGCGCTGCCTTGGAATCCCCTAGTACGCGGATAGCCTGTGCGGGGCAGGGAATTGGGGGAGCACGAGGGGATTCATCAGGATTCATCAGATTTGATGAATTGGCGGGTGGAGTGGAAATTTGCAAAACGAACCCAAGCGGAGGCGGCTACTGGAGATAGCTGCGGCAGACTATCGATTAGGAAGCGGATACGGTAGGACGAGCAGGCTTGTGACCCGTGCCCTAGGGGCGGGGCTCGGACACGATCATGCCGCCCATCGGCATGGAGTAAAGAGGATGGACGATGAAGCCCATGGCGAAGAGGCGGCTGAAGAAGCCGTCGGGTTCGGAGAGACTGACCCAGCGGACGCTGGCCTGTTCGCCACGCTCGGCGAAGAAGCCGATACCGCCGCGGCGCAGGCGGCGGTCGCGCCACGTGTCGACGACTTGGCCGTCGACGGAGGTGACGAACTGATCGCCTTTGATGCGCATGCGGACGCGATAGAGCGTCTCGGGACGAACGGGAACGGGGATGGGGAGGCGGATGCGCTCCGTCTCGCGCCCGGAGATCATGACGAAGCGCTCGATCTCGGCGCGGGAACCGTCCTTGGCGCCGGCGTTGATCTTCGTCGCGTAGTAATTATTGAGGTCGGTGGCGCGGAAGGCCCAGCCGACACTCTTCTTTTCAATGGCTGCCTGGAACTCCATCTGATAGTCGGCCAGACGGAGTGTCGGTTTCCACAGGCGGAGCGTGTCGGTGCGCAGGGCGCCGGGCTCGGAGTCAGCCAGGGACGTGCGGCCCATCCAATCGCCGACACCCATGCGGAAGTCGTGGCGAAGGTTGATCTTGGGAGAATCGGGGATGAGGGCGCGGATCTTCTGGCTGATGGGATTCGATGTTAACGTATAGCGCAGTTGGGCGGTAGGGACCGCCACGGGGCCGGCGGGAACGATCCAGAGGCTGAGGCCGAGAACCAGCCCGACCATCACGGCAATGCCGAGACCCAGCTTGCCGTTGGGTTTCTTCTTCTGGTCGGGGGATTCGACCACTGCCAGATAGTCGCCATAATCGGACAGCAGTTCGCCGGCATCGCGCAAAGCGCGCGCGCTGGAGGTTCTGAACCGCTTTCGGTGCTGGGAGCAGCAAAACTCCCGGTCCACCAAGCGGCGCATGGTTCCAATTGGCCGGCGACAGTATAGGCAGCGCATTTCTGGTTGACCAGCCCCATCTTACCAGCTATCAGGCAAGGTGTAGCCATCCTAGGATTCTTTCATTGGGCATTTCAGGGTTCCACTTAGGTGTGACTTCGCCACCCCGTTCGATACGTATAGGCTTATCGAACAGGACGCTCAAAGGTAGATGGGGGAAATCCCTTAGTGGGATATGTCTTTGCGTGACACCCACTCGAAAGAGGTGTTGCCATCGGCGCGAAAGGTAGGCTGTTCGCTCCGGTGTTGGCGCGTCTGGTAACCTAGGGTCCATGGCAGAGCAGGACGATCCGATGGTCCTTCCGGTGACTGATGTCTTTGATTTGCATACGGTTCCGCCGCGCGACGCAAAGGCCGCGGTGGAGGCGTACCTGGAGGCTGCCGAGGCCAAGGGGCTACGTTATCTGCGGATCGTCCACGGCAAGGGGATTGGGGTACAGCGGGAGATGGTACGAAAGGTGCTAGCGGGGAGTCCTTCGGTGCGGCGCTATGGGGATGCTCCGGCGGAGGCCGGCGGATGGGGTGCTACGCTGGTGGAACTGGGAGAACCCGCGATGGATGAACTGGATGCATTACTGAAGCAGTACGATGAGGCGTTGGCGGAGGTGGAGGCGTTGGCGGCGCCGCTGACGGCGGAGCGGAGGAACTGGCGGGCGGCGGCGGAGAGCTGGTCCGTCGGCCAGTGTCTGGATCATTTGGCGAAAGTCGGCTCAACGTATGGGGGGAAGATCGAGGCGGCGATCCGGCAGGGGCGGCGCGACGGGGTGACGGGCAGCGGTCCTTTTTCCTATGGCTGGCTGGAGAGCTTTTTTCTGCGGGCGACCGAGCCGCCTCCGCGGTTTCGCGTGCCGGCCCCGCGGATATTCCGGCCGGCGGTGCAGGCGGAAGGGACGGTGGAGGCCTATCGGGCGGCGAACCGGCGGTTGCGGGGGTTGGTGGAGGAGGCTCGGGGGCTGGATCTGCGGAAGGTGAAGGTCAGCTCACCGGCGTCGGATTGGGTGCGGTTCTCGCTGGGGATCGGGCTGGCGGTGGCGGTGGCGCATGAGCGGCGCCACCTTTATCAGATGCGCGGGATTGTAGAGGCGATGGGGCGGGGGTGAGGTGGTCCGGAGCTACCGTGTGCGCTGCAATTCCCAGGGCGAATCCTCAGAGGCTGTGCCCAGGAATCTCAGGCGGGCTTTGGCCGGGGCCGGCAGGGTCATCTCGAACTCCGCGCGCGAGGAGCCGCGGAAGGAGAGGACGGCGCCCTGGAGGCGGCCATCGGAGATCTTCAGAGCATGGCGCTCGCTTGGGGGATCGACCACGGTTTGGCATTGGCCGTCTTCGCCCCCGCGCATGTTGGCGAGCTGAACGGAGCCTTCCCAGTTGCCCGCTTCAGTGTGCGCCAGGGTTACGATGACGAAGTCCTTGCCGTCGGCGCAGGTTCCCTTCCACGTTCCGGTGAACGCCTTGGGCGCCGGGCGGTTGGGGGGCTCCGCGGTTTGCGCGATGGCGCAGATGCATCCCAGCAGCGCCAGCATGAGTTTGGTCATGCAGGCTTTGGACACCAGGACGCGGAGGTTTGTTCCGCTGGGGCGCGAGATTGGCGCCTCCCATCAGGGCTGGTTGGCCTGGCCGGTGTTGGTGTTTCCGCCAACGATGAGCGGTGTCACATCGACAGCCTCGAAGGCCGAGCCGGGGATCTGGTGGAACTGGCGGAGTTGATCGTTGTTCCAACGCTCGTCGGGTGCGCCGCTGACGTACCACGCCGAGCCGTTGTCGGCGAGGATGATGCCGTATTTCTTCATCGCGCGGAGGATGACCTGCACGGGCGCCGCGAAGCCCCCGATCTCGAACGAGGCCTTGAGGCGGAAGCGTGCGCCCATGGGCGGGTATTGCGTTCCGGTGAGGCTGGAGGCGAAGTGGCGCGCGGGCCAGATGTATTCGCGCTTGGTTTGCGGCGCGGTGAAGCGGATGGCGTGGCGGATTTCGCCGGCGGCGACCTCCTCATAGCGCACCAGGCCGGGGAGGATAGGGAGGCCCGCGGCGTCGGCCGAGGTCCAGCCCGCGGGACGAAGCGGCCCGTTCACCTTGAGATCGTAAACTGCGCCTGAGCCGGCGTAATAGCCGGGCGGCTGCGGGTAGGCGGAGTAAAGCTCCCAGAGCTTGCAGACGCCTTGTTCCAGCACGAGGATATGCCGGTCGCCGCTGCTGTTGGGGCCGCCTTCAATGGGCGGATTGGGGGGCACCGGGTAGGGGCCGGGGTCGCTCTCATCGTTGTACTCGAAGCTGACCGGAACCTTCGCCTGTCCTTGCGGGACGACGACAAAGGGGATGCCGATGGGTCCTCCGTTCCAGAGACCGGCGCCAAAGTCGGCGTGGAAGGTGCGCGCGGCGCCGATGGTGTTGACCCAATCGGTGGAGCGGGTGTGCACGGGGAGATGATCGATGGGCGTGTTCCAGACGTTGTCCCACGGAAAGATGTTGCACCCGGAGATGGAGGGAGGCACGCGCGGGCCGGGTGGGGGCGGCGGGGGCGGTGTCGGGGTTGGCGTTGGTGTCGGGGTTGGCGTTGGCGTCGGGGTGGGAGTGGGTGTCGGGGTTGGCGTCGGCGTCGGAGTCGGCGTCGGCGTTGGAGTAGGCGTAGGCGTGGGCGTAGGGAACGGGGCCGGCGTGGGTGTCGGCAGCAGGCTGTGGCGGAAGAAGGCTCGGGCGAGGAAGACGGCCATCTGCTCGCGCGAGAGGAACTGGTTGACACAGTACTCGGTGGTGGTGCAGCCTTGGGTGACGCCCAGCTCCCACATCTTCTGCACGTAGCGGAAGAGGGGATGCGTGGCGGGGACATCGGCAGGGAAGCGGGCCGCGGACGGGTAGGGGAAGTTGTCGCCGAGGCGGGCGCGCACGATCATCTGGGCCATCTGGCCGCGCGTGACGGCGGTGGTGGGGCAATACTGATTGTTGCCGCAGCCGGTGTGGATGCCCATGGCGTTCATCTTCTGGATGTATTTGAAGAACGTGTCGGTGGGGGCGACGTCGGTGAACGCTGGCGTGGTGGGGTAGGAGAAGTTTTCGCCGGCGAGGGCGCGAATGATGAAGGCGGCCATTTCGCCATGGGAGACCGTGCCGCCGGGGCAATAGCGCGGAGGCAGGGCATTGCAGCCGAGCGTGACGGCGAACTGGCGCAGGAGGTAGATGGAATCGAGCCAGATGTGGTCGGCGGCGACATCGGTGAAGACGTTGAGTCCGGGGCCGGGCGAGAAGACCGCCAGCAGGACCGGGAGGAAGCTCTGCGCTCCGGTGGATTGGATGGTGACGGTGGCGCCGTAAATGCCGGGTTGGAGGGAGTTGGAGGCTACGGTGACGGTGACGTTGGCGGGCAGTGAGCCGGACGATGGCGTCACTTGCAGCCAGTTGCCGCCCGAGGCGGTGAAGACGGTGGCGCTGTAGGCGCCCGTACCTTCGAGGTAGACGGTTTGGGGCAGCGGGGTGGTGCTGCCGGGCTGAGAGAATCGGAGGATTCCGGGGTAGGGGGTAACGGACTGCGCCAACAACCCGCCGGCGAGGACGAACCATGCCGCCAACAGACAACGAATCATAAAAAAGACTCCGATGGTATATTCGGCGGGGAGTTAGTACTGAAAATAGTGTGGTAAGGGATCTTGTGTCAAGTGGTAGGCCATTCGTGGTATTCCTGGATGCCATGGTACTGCTCTATGGGCTAATGGCTGCCGCGGCGCTGGCGCAAGATTACGACCTGCTGATTCGCGGCGGACGAGTGGTGGATGGGACGGGGAACCCATCGTATATAGCGGATGTCGGGCTGCGCGGCGGCCGGATTGCGGCGATGGGGAAGCTGGAGGGCAAGACGGCGCGGCAGGTGATCGATGCCAAGGGGCTGACGGTGGCGCCGGGCTTCATCGACATCCATAACCATTCCGACCGCACTGTGCTGGTGGATGGCGATGCACAGTCGATGGTGCGCCAGGGCGTGACGAGCATGATTTTCGGGGAAGGAGGATCGGAGGCGCCGTCGAAGCAGTATCCGCGGTTTGCCGATTACTGGAAGGCGCTGCTGGCCAAGGGCGTTTCGACGAATATCGGATCCTATGTAGGTTCGAGCGAGGTGTACACGTTTGTCCGCGGGCATAAGGCGGGGCCGCCGGAGAGTGGGGAATTAGCCGAGATGCGGCGCCATGTGCGGCAGGCGATGGAGGATGGGGCGCTGGGGGTGGCGAGTTCGCTGAGCGGGCCGCCGGGGGCGTGGATCGACACGGCGACGCTGGTGGCGATGTGCGAGGAGGCCTCGAAGTACAACGGGATTTATTCGACGCATATGCGCACGGAAGGCTTCGGGGTGTTTGAGAGCGTGGCCGAGGCGTTGGAGATCGGGCGGCGGGCGAAGGTCCCGGTGGACATCATTCACCTGAAGATCGCCGAGCACAAGCTGTGGGGGAAAATGCCGGAGTTGATCGGCGTGATCGCCAATGCGCGGGCGCAAGGGCAGGAAGTGGAGGCGCATGTGTATCCGTATCGCGCCGGGCAGAACAATCTGTCGTCGATCGTGCCGCCGTGGGCGCATGAAGGGGGGCGGGAGGCGATGCTCGGGCGGCTGAAGGACCGCTCGCTGCGGGCGCGGCTGGAGAAGGAGATTCTGAATGGGATTGCCGGGTCGAACTGGTACAACCACTACACGGCGACGGGGTCGTGGGAGGGAATGCTGCTGGTGAGTTTTTCCAATCCCGCTTATAAGAAATACGAAGGAAAGCGGATGAATGAGGTAATTGCGGACATTGGAGGGAATCCGATCGATGTACTGTTCCGGGTATTGGAGGATAACGCCGGGTCGGTGCCGACGGTGTATTTCCACCATTCGGAGGAAGACATGCGGTACGCGCTGCGGCAGCCGTTTGTGTCGGTGGGTTCGGACGGGACGGCGGTAGCGACGGAGGGTCCGCTGGCAAGGGGGAATCCGCATCCGCGCTATTACGGGACGTTTCCCCGGATTTTGGGGCGGTATGTGCGGGAGGAGAAGGTGCTGACGCTGGAGGAGGCGGTGCGGAAGATGACTTCGGCGAATGCGGCGAAGGTGCATCTTTACGACCGCGGGTTATTGCGGCC
Organism: Bryobacterales bacterium; assembly: GCA_016789755.1. Taxonomy (GTDB): domain Bacteria; phylum Acidobacteriota; class Terriglobia; order Bryobacterales; family Bryobacteraceae; genus CADEFT01. The sequence goes on along the minus strand of JAEUQG010000512.1, from coordinate 6,159 downwards.
GGGGATGATGGGCGATGTGACGGTGTTCGATGCGGGCAAGGTGATGGATCATGCGACGTATGAGAAGCCGCACCAGTATGCGACGGGCGTGGAGTATGTGGTGGTGAACGGCGCTGTGGTGCTGGAGCGGGGCAGGCACACGGGGGCGCGGCCGGGGCAGATTCTGCGGGGGTCGAATGCGGTTGGGGGGAGTGTGGGCCGCTGATGAACGCGGATGAACGCGGATATTGGTTGGGGTTTTGTGAGCCGCTGATTTAACGCCGATCAACGCGGATGTTGGCTGGGGTGATGTGGACTCGGGGGTCGATGAAGAACCAGCAGAAGGCTCCGAGTAAGAAGAGTGCGCCGGTGACGTAGAGGGGCACCGTCCAGTTGGACCAGGTCTTGAGGACGAAGCCGATGACGATGGGGCTGAGGATGCCTCCGATCTGGCCGGCGGTGTTCATGCAGGCGCCGACGACGCCGGCGTTGGGACCGGCGATGTCGATGCACGTGCTCCAGGAAGCTCCCAGGAGGAAGCTGGCCCAGCCGGCGGAAAGGGCGAGCAGGAAGGCGGCGGTGCGCGGTTCGGTGGCGGCGGTTCCGGCCACCATGCAGATGGAGGCGAGGACGAAGGAACTGCCGGCAACCAGCGCCCGGCCGAGACGGATACCGAGACGGCGGCTCATCCAATCGGTGGTGATGCCGCCGAAGATGTCGGCGATGACGCAGCAGATCCAGGGCAGGGCGGCGTAGAGGCCGAGGCGGATGGCTTCAAAGCCGCGCTCGCGGGCGAGGTAGGTGGGCAGCCAGGTGATGAAGAAGTAGAATCCGTAGCTTTGGCTGAAGTAGGCGAGACAGAGCAGCAGCACGTTCTTGCTGGTGAGGATGCGTTTCCAGGGGACGCCCTTGAGATCGTGATGCTCTGCTTCGCCGCGTCCGGATTCGATGAATTCGAGTTCGGCGGGACTGACGCTGGGGTGTTCGCGCGGTTCGTTGCGGAACCACCAATACCAGGCCGCGGCCCAGAAAAAGCCGATGGAGCCGAAGACGATGAACACACCGCGCCAATCCATGTAGGCGAGCAGGAAAGTGGCGAGCAAGGGTGTGACAGCGCCGCCGCCGTGGGCGCCGGTGAAGAAGATGCCTTGGGCGCGTCCGCGTTCCTGGCGGGGGAACCAGCGCGAGAGAGTGCGGCCGACGTTGGGCCAGGCGCCGGCTTCGCCGATGCCGAACAGAAAGCGGATGGTGAGCAGGCTGGTGTAGTTGAAGGCCCAGGCGGTGAGGATAGTGAAAGCGGACCACCAGGCGACAATGCGGGTGAGCACGGCGCGCGTCCCGATGCGGTCTCCCCACCAGCCGGTGGGAATTTCAAAGGCGGCGTAGGCGAGGGTGAAGGCGCTGAAGACAAAACCCATCTGGTAGTCGCTGAGCCCGAGTTCCTTGGCGATATCCTTGGACGTGATGGAGATGGCGACGCGGTCCATGTAGGTGATCGCACCCAGGGCGATACAGGCCGCGAGCACGCGGTGACGGATTCTGGTGGTCAAAGTTCTCCAATTGTACTATTCAGCGCAGGCATTGCCTCGAAAGATGTTGTCGGCGGGTTTGACCCCCGGGGCATGGCCCACGCAGCGGCGCGACATGCCGAAGCCGTGCACGGTGTTGCCTTCGACGACATTCTTGCGGGCGGGGGAAGGGCGATGCGCGCCGAGTCCGAAATAGACTCCGCTGCGAAGCATGTCGGGCTCTTCGGGCTTGTAGGTGCAGACGCCTTTGGGTGCGTCGCCGCAATTGGCGAGGTTGATGCGGGCGAACACGTTGTCCTTGACCAGGTGTCCTTCGCCGATGAGGAACACCGCTCCGTAGCGGAAGCCCTGCATGCGGTTGCCGGCGATGCGGATGTCGCGCGATTCCATGTCCGGATTGCTGTTGTTGAGGACGATGGCGAAGTGGAGATAAGGATAAGCCTCGTCGCCGCGGGCGTTGCGGCATTCGTTCTTTTCGACGGCGCCGTGATGGAAGCCGTCGAGGTCGAGGCACTTGCCGTTGACCTCCTCGAACTTGTTGCCGGAGTAGACGGACTTTTCGACGTTGCCGGCGGTATCGAGGGCGACGGGCACGGCGAAGGTGGCGACATCGACCTGATCGGAGGGGAAGCCGATGAAGCCTCCGGTGTTGTCCGTAACGCGGACATCGACGGCATGGCCGGCCTGGAGGGCGTCGCGGGCCACGTAGCGGATATCGTTGGCCGCGAACTCGCCGTGTTCGTTGCGTGGGGATGTGTAGAGGGAATGGGTCCAGATGCCGTTGCCGCGCACGTTGCGGATTTTGGAGCGGCGGACCGTGAAATCGCGGCAGCCTTCCTCGAAGAGAATGCCTCCCGTGGCGTTGTTCTTGCCCTTGTCGTTGAGGGAGCCGGAATCGCCGATGAGGAGTTCTTCGAGCGCGACCTTGCGGCTGTTGGAGGCGAGGACGCCGTAGCCTTGGACAAGGCGGATGGTGGATTTGGCGATGGTGACGTTGTCGCTATTGTCGATGACAATGCCGTTGCCGCGGGTGAATTTGATCATCGGTACGTCGGAGGGCGGCAGCCCGTGCACGTACTCTTTCTTTTCGCGGCTGCCGAGCACGGAAACATTTTCGATGCGAATGTTTTTGCTGTTGCGGACGACGATGGCGGCCTCGCCTTCGAAGTCCACTTTCAGCACGGCGCCCATGCCGATGACCGTGAGGTTGTCCGCGCCTTCGATAACGAGGGGAGCGCTGAGGGTGACTTCTCCGCCCGAAAGTTGGACTTCGCCGGATTTGGCGGCGAGGGCCTGGCGGAGCTTGCCATCGCCCTGGCATCCGGTGAGGAGAATAGCGCCGATTCCCAGAATGACCCGCAACATGTCATTGCTAGACTAGCAGAGTATGTCCGTCGCCTTTCGCCAGTGCGTGTGCGGGCGCGTGGGCCCGATCACGGCCAGCGCTCCTTCGGGTTTCGTGATCGGGTTGATTGGGGATAACGGATCGGGGAAGCGCATGCTGCTCGATCTGGCGGCGGGGAAGGCGGCGCCGGCGGAGGGGGAAGTTGCGATCGCCGGAGAGGTGGAGGTGCATTACCACACGCTGGGGCAACAGGACGCGGGGGAACGGGCGCGGACGGCGCTCGAACTGGAAACGCTGCGGCGCAAAGGGGGCACGGCGTTTGTGGTGAGCCACGAATTGGCGCTGATGGAATGGCTGGCGGATGAGGTTTGGTGGCTGGATGAAGGGAAGTTGAAGGCGAAGGGCGATCCGCGCCAGGTGGCCGATGCGTATCGCCGGCACGTGGCGGCAAAGATGACGGCGGAGGCCCGCGGGAGCGTGCGGGCTCTGCCTCCGGCGATGCGGCGCGGCGATGGGCGGGCGGCGCTGCTGAGTCTGGAAACGCTGGATGCATCGGGAGAACTCAGTTCGGTGTGGAAGGCGGGCGAGGAGGCGCGGATTCGGGTGCGGGTGCGGTTTGAAAAGGCGGTGGAAGATCCGGTGATCGGGATTCTGATCCGCACGCGCATCGGCTTTGAAGTGTACGGGACGAATACGGAGTTGGAGCGGATTGCACTGGGTCCGCGGGCGGCGGGGGAGACGATGGAGATTGTGTTCCGCTTCGCCTGCCAGCTCTGCCCGCATGAGTATACGGTGACGGCGGCGTCGCATGACAAGGACGGCGTGTGGCATGACTGGGTGGAAGACGGAGTGGCGGTGGCGGTGAGCGATGGGCGCTACACGGCGGGTGTGGCGCGGCTGGTTTCGATGGTGGAAACGAAGCTCGTGTAGATCAGCCGATGACGGCGCGCAGAAGGCGCGACTGTCTGGATGGTGTTCCGGGGCGCAATTGCGGTGTTCCCAGCCATTGCGCGAAGTCGCGTAAGGCGAGCGAAAGGGCGGTGGCGGTGGGTTGTGGATCGGCCCATGGTTCAAGCCAGACGTTGTTGATGAGCAGCGCTTGTTGTTGACGGTCGAGCTTGCAATCGGCGCGCGCGGCAAGGCGGTCGTTGTGGAGGAAGGGAAGCACGAAGGCGCCCCAGCGGCGTTGGGTTTGCGGGACGAAGATTTCGAAGCGGTAGTCGAAGGCGAAGAGGCGCGCGGTGCGCTTGCGCGTGAAGATGAGCGGATCGAAGGGGGAGAGCACGGCGGAAGCGTAAACGGGCTTCGGGGCGGGGGCCTTGCGGTGAAGGAAGGCGGGTTCGTTCCAACCTTCGACGGCGACGGGTTGGAGGACGCCGGATTCGATTAACTCAGTGACAGGGCCGCGGGCTTCGGCGACTTTCATGCGGAAGTAATCGGCGAGGTCGCTCAGGGTGGCAACGCCGAGGGCCTGGGCGGCTTGGTCGAGGAGCAGGCGTTTGGCTTCGGGCTCTGAGACGGCGGCGTCGAGGAGATGCTGGGGCACGATGCGATGGGGCAGATCGTAGGCGCGGGCGAAGCCCTGGTGGCGGCCGGCGATGGCGAGCCTGCCATAACCGAAGTGGGCTTCAAGCACCGCTCGCGGGATGGTGCCGTACCAGGAGTATTCGAGCTTGCGGCCGTCGGGCGGATCGGGCAGGTCGGCGGCGGTGGCGACGCCGTGGTCGCGGATCCAATCGAGCACGGAGGCGGCGTAGGCGGGGTTCTGCGCCAGGTAGTCGTCGAAGCCGAAGGGCCAGACGCGATGGCGCTCGCGGCGGTAGCGCAGCAGCGGGTACGATTCGACGGGAACGATGGAGGCCTCGTGCGCCCAGTGTTCGATGCAGTGGCGGCGACGGTAGACGAGTTCATCGAGCAGTTCGCGGCGATAGGGGCCGAGGCGCGAATATGGCACGTGGTAATGGGCGGGCAGAACGACGTTGACGAAGTCGATCTGGATGAGGCCCAGGCGGCGGACGAGCGTGCGCAATCCGGCCACGGTGGGCTTCGCGCCCCAGGCGCTGCCGAAGCCTTGGGCGGCAAGGGCGATGCGGCGCGCATCGGCGATGGAGAGTTGCCGGTTAGCGTGCGGTTTGCGCGGCGATGGCATAGAGCGTGTCGTTGGTTCGAACGTAGATGCGGCTGTCGACGATGGCGGGCGTGGCGTAGATATCGGCGTTGAAGTCGTTGATGGCGGCGATTTCCCACTGTGGGCCGGCGCGCAGGACGACGATTTTGCCGTGTTCGGTGGGGATGTAGATCTTGCCATCGACGCCGACGGGAGAGGCGTAATAGTCTTCGAGTGCGCCGGTAAGGCGGGCCTGCTTGAGCACCTTGCCGCTGCCGGCGTCGAGGGCCGTAGCGATGCCGCCGCCGCGGAACAGGTAGACCACATCCTGATAGACAAGCGGGGTGGGGACATCGGGCAGCGATTTCGAGTAGCGCCAGAGCACGTGTGTATCGGTGACATCGCCGGCGCCGCCGAGCTTGATGGCGAGAACGGCGTTGCGCGAGGCTCTGCGGGTGCGGAAGAAGGTCCACTCGCGCTCATTGAGCAGGCCGTCGCGATCGAGATCGACGGCGCGCCAGGTGCCGGTGGGCTGCCACGGTTTGGGGAGTTCCTGTTGCGAGAACTTGCCGTCGCCATCGCTATCGGCGGTCTTGGCCACTTCGGCATAAGGAGGCAGATCGACTTGCATGCCGTCGTCATTGCCCGATGTCCAGCCGCTGAAGTAGAGAACATCGCCGGCGATGACGGGGGCGGATTTGGGTTGGCAGGTGAGGCCGCGGACGTACCAGACGCGCTCGCCGTCGGCGACGGAGTAGGCGGTGAGTTGATAGGAGCCGGGGGCGATGACTTGGGCCGGGCCGGTGGCGGGACGGTGAATGAGGGGAGTGGAATAGCCGTTGATGACTTCGCGCGGCCTGCGCCAGGCGACGCGTCCCGAGGCGGCATCGACGGCGACGATGAAGGCATCGGTGTCGGTGTCGCAGACGAGGATCACTTTGCCGTCGGCGTAGACGGGTGAGGCGACGATTCCGTGCTGGCTGTTGAAGGGGCCGAGGGGCAGGGTCCAGAGTTGCTTGCCGTCGAGCGCGTAGGCAACCAGGCCGAAGTCGGCGAAGAAGGCGAAGACGCGGCGGCCGTCGGTGACGGGGGTGGGGGCGGCGCTATGATTGAGTGCGTTTCTTGTTTCCTGGCGCGGGGCGCGGACGGCACGGCGCCACAGTTGGCGGCCGGTGGCGCGATCGAGGCAGAGCGTGATC
>JAEUQG010000491.1 GCA_016789755.1 Bryobacterales bacterium | reverse complement strand
GGCGGAAGGGTCTTCGATGGTCCATTGGCGGACGCCTTCCTGGCGGCGGAAGTTGTAGCCGAAGTGGATGATGAGAGGCCTGTAGTCGAGCGCGTCAATCACCATGTGCCGGGCGCGGTTTTCCACCATTTGCCGCCGGTCGTTGAGATTCTTGACGGAGTAATCCTTGTAATACCAGTCCTGCACTTTTTGCCAGTAGGCTTCGTTGAGGGTGCGCGCCCAACGGAACCAAACGGCCATTTCGATATACCGCGTAAGGTCTTTCAGCATGGCCTGCGTGGCCTCCACAGTGGGCGCCAGGCGGATCCAGGGATGCTTGAGAAACAACGCATGGGCGGCGGGAATGAGCATGCGTTGCCAGCCTCCGGCGACGTTCCATTGAGCCACATCGTTCAGCCATACGTTCATCGCGTCGCGCGTGAGGGCGTTGTTGTCCTTGAATGCTTTGACGGGCGTCGTGTTGGCGGGCGGGGCTTTCGCCTCCTGATACTTCGGAGCCAGCTTCTCGATGATGTCTTTCTGAACCTTTTCCACCGCGGACTTGCCTTCAGCGAGCGAGCGCTTACCCACCTCGGCCAGTACCTTCGAGGCGATGGGCTCTTCGGCGGCATAGCTCTTCCACATGTTTTGGGCCTTCTTCTCCATCGTTCCGACGAATAGTCTGGCCCGCGCTGTCAGAATGGGAGCCATGGCGACGGCAGCCGGTCCGCCGACCATCGGCAGGAACACGCTCGCCAGTTCCAGGCACAGTTTGATGCGGTCGAGCGCGGCCTTGGCCCGAGCCTCCTTCTGCGCTCTCACCTTCCCGATCACGTCCAGATGAGTAGTGAAGGCGCTATCCCAGGCTTCCGTGTAGATGCGCGCCACTTCGTCCCAGCGATGGGCCGCCAGATTGGCGGCCGTGGTCATTTGCACGATCAGCGCCGTATGGTCGACTTTTTGTTGTAGCTCTTTGTTTTCGGCCACTTTGTCCTCCTGACTTCAAAAGCGCGAGGCGGCGAGGTTTTTGGCATCGGGTGTGGTACCCTTCCATTGATATGGCAAGCAGAAGCGTCAACAAGGTGATCCTCCTGGGCAATCTGGGCAAGGACGCCGAGACCAAGTTCACTCCGAGCGGCGTTGCCCGCACCACGTTTTCCATCGCCACCACGCGCCGGTTCAAAGACCAGCAGACGGGGGAATGGAAGGACGAAACAGACTGGCACAACATTGTTTTATGGCGGTCGGAGAATCTGGCGAATTATCTGCTCAAAGGCAAGCAGGTGTACGTGGAAGGCCGGCTGCAGACGCGTAGCTACGACGACAAAGACGGCAACAAGCGCTACATGACGGAAGTGGTGGCGGACGATGTGATCTTGCTCGGCGGACGTGGGGATAGCGCGGGCATGGGCGGCGGCCCCGAGATGGGCTCGGGAGTGGTGTCGATGCCTCGCTCTTCGATGGGTGGCGGCGGTGGGCGGCCCTCGGCGCCGGCGGCCGATGCGCCGTTTCCCGAGGCTACCGACGACGACGTGCCGTTCTAAGGCTTGACGGCCCTTTTCAGCATTCCTCCGGCGGTTTCAGCGCGCGAAAGCCGCGCCACAATAGCAGGTCATAGACGATCTTCAGTGCTCCCGCGGCGGCGAATGGTGCGCTCAGCCAGGCCCCCGCAAAGAGCGCTCCGGTGACAGGCGGAGAGAGGGCTCCCGCAATGCTCTTCGCTAGCCCGGTGATGCCTCCCGCGGCGGATCGCTCATCGGGATCGACAACGGCCATCAAATACGATTGGCGCGCCGGTACGTCCATCTGCGACAGACACCCTCGCAACAGCAGAATGGCGACGGCCCCCGGAAGCGACGGCACAAACGGCAGTGCCATCAACAGGATATTGGCCGGGATGTGGGTCCAGACCATTGTGTTGATGAGGCCTACACGCGCCGCCAGCCGGCTTGCGGCCAGCGCCGAAAAGGCCGCTAGCCCGTTCATGCCGAAGAGAATGGTTCCGATGGCGGCAGTGCCGATTCCGAATCGCCGGTGCAGCCAGTAAGCGAGAAAGCTCTGCACGGCCAGGCCCGATCCGAACGTGTCGAGCGCGAACAGCGCCGAAAGACGCAGCACGACGGATCGCGAGCGGTGCAGCCCGAATCGCGGTGCAATGCTTTGCTCAGCGGGCTGCGCCTCGATGGCGGGAGACAAGCGCGTAGCGAGAATCCAAAGAACGGCGCCGCACATGGCGTAGGCGGCAAACACCGCGCGATAGGAGCCGACGCCCGCCGCCAGAGACCCTACCGCCGAAGCCAACGACCCCGACAGAATGTACCAGGCGATGGCGGACGTGCGCTGTTGCGGCTGCAGCGAGTGGGTCAGCGCCGCCTGCTCGATGGCCAGAAACGGGCCCGTGTCGCCGCCGTTTAGACTGATGGCTCCGAAGAACATCACCGGCGCCAGCCACCGGACCTCGTTGGTCACCGCTAGAATCGCACCCGCCAGCATCATCAGCGCCGCACCCAACCGCAGCATGCGCGCCCGGCCGAAGCGGTCAGCTCGAAGCGTGACCCACAACGTGACCACGGCATCTCCGGCCATCGTGAGCGCGAGCAACTGCCCGATCAGCGACTCGCTATAACCGATGGCTTTCAAATGCAGGACGAGAATGACCGAAATTGCGCCGAAACCGAACAAACGCACGGAGCGCGAAAGAAGAATGATGACACTGTCTCCGTTTCGCGGGAAACTTTCTCCCCGGGAGTTTCGTCTGTTCGGCATGCTCCTTACGTTGATGCTATTCACGGTAACGCTTTGGGGGCAGCAGCCGCAGGTGGCCATTCCGGGAAGACAGACGCCACAGCCGGCCCAAACTCTCAAACCTGAAGAACTTTGTTCGGTCAGCGGTGTAGTGAAACATGCTGTAACGGGTGAGGCATTGCGCAAAGCCACGCTCACCCTTTGGCCGATGGAATCGCGAAATGCAGCCGTGCCGTCGACAACCGTGACGGACGCCGAAGGCAAGTTCTCGATGAAGGAGATTGAGCCGGGACAGTACCGCTTCACGGCGGTGCGCACCGGATTCGTGCAGACCAACTACCGCAGCACCCCCGCGAACCGGCAAGGGGCGACTTTGACGCTGGCCAAAGGCCAGTCGGTGAAAGACGTCGAGTTTCGATTGTTGCCTCATGCCGTGATCAGCGGTCGGGTCACGGACGAAGACGGCGATCCCATTCAGCATGCTCAAGTGCAGTTGATGATCTACCGTACCATGCAAGGCAAGCGGCAACTGATGCCGGCGAGTGGCGGTTCCACCAACGATTTGGGCGAATACCGCCTGTTCGGCATCGCGCCGGGCCGGTATTATCTGTCCGTGACGCAGCGTCCCAATTACGCCTTCGCAGGCGGGGTAGACCGTTCCGCGGTGCAGGCGCCTGACGAAAGCTACCCGATGACCTATTTCCCCGGGACGCTGGAGGTCACCGGAGCATCGCCGCTGAATGTCGCTTCCGGAGCCACGATGCAAGGCGTGGACGTGATGTTGCGCAAGGTGCGCTCGTTCCGCGTACGGGGCCGGGTTACCGGAATCGGTTCCGGTATGCGCGGAGGCAATGTTACCGTGATGCCGAAAAGCGCGGCCGGCAACGCGATGGGGTTCTCCATGATGCAGCAAGGAACGATGTGGCGCGGGCCCGGCGGCGAGTTCGAATTGCGCGGCGTGCGGCCCGGCTCCTATTTCGTTATGGCGCACGCCTGGGAGCCTCCCTCCAAACAATTCATCGGGCGGGAAACGATTGAAGTGGGCAACGAAGATGTGGAGGGCGTGACCCTGACGCTAAGTTCCGGTGTGGAGGTGAACGGCTCACTGCGGGTAGAATCCGACACTCCCACAGAGGCGAAGTTCGAGGAGATGTTCGTGGCGCTATCGCCGCCGGCGATGTTCGTTCCCGTTTATACCACCCCAGGCAAGGTGACCAGGGAGGGCAGTTTCCAGATTGCCAATGCGACCGCGGAAACCTACAACGTGCGCGTCATGGGGATGCCTCCGGAGTTCTTTGTGAAAAGCGTGCGTATGGGAGACATTGATGTGATGGAGAACGGGTTGACCGTGAGTGGCACCCCGGTGTCGGGAGTGGATGTCGTCATCTCCCCGAAGGGCGCGGAAGTGAGCGGGACCGTAACGGACAAAGATGGGAAGCTGCTGGCCGCTGCAGCCGTCGTGCTGCATCCCTTGAGCGCGAAGCCGTCGCGGCAGGCCGAGTTGCAGAGGATGGCGTCGGCGGATCAGAACGGGGCCTTCCGGTTTCGCGGGCTGCCGCCCGGCGAATACCGTCTTTATGCCTTCGAGGGCATCGAGGGCGGGGAAGCCGGCGACGCCGATTTGCTGAAGGAACATGAGGCGAAGGCCGTCACACTGAGCCTCAAAGAGGGCGCCCGCGAGGCACGGGAACTGAAGGCCGTGCTGGTGGAGAACCGTTAAGGATGACGACCAGACCGGCAGAATTTCCTGCTTAAAGAAACCCGGATCGAACGAATAAATACGAAATACCCCTGAGTGTAGGCGTCGCCCGCCATGATCTCCTGAACCGCTCCAGCGAGCACCTTGCTTTCGGCTCCGCCAGTCCTTCATTGCGAAGCCGGACCCGAATCGTCCCATCGCCGGATCCCGCTGCGGCTACATCCGCATTCGCGGCGTCAAGAGCCGCAACGCAAAGCGCGAGGCCAGCATCACCGGCCGGGTCAGCGCCATGTTCGCGAAAGCCGCCGTAAAGAATCCGGCCGGCTCCATCGAAAGGTGCGGGAAACACTCAAATTCCCCAACCGGATTCGTGCTACATTCATTACGTCACACCATGCTCACCCGGCTCGGGCAAGCGGGTGTCGATGCGTTCACGATCATGAAAATCGCCGGCCACAGCAGCATCACTATCTCGCAGCGCTACCATGCGTTTGCCAGCGCTATGGCTAAGGGGATTAAGAGATCCGGGAACGACCTGCTTTGAATATTCTGGGCCCTTAGCACAGCGGTTAGTGCAGCGGACTCATAATCCGTTGGTCGTAGGTTCAAATCCTACAGGGCCCACCAACCTTCGCCAAATGCCGAAGGCTGCCCGTCGAAGCCCAAAGGGCGGGGGATGGCTCTCCAGACTCTGAACAAGCCAATCCTCAATCCCCCAACCGGCACCCGCATACTGTCACCCGATACAAATGACCATTCCCATTCCCATCGATCATCTCTTCATACCTCACCCCATCCTCCCATTCTTCAATCTCCAAACCGTACCCACGCAACACCCGCCGCAGTTCCGATCCCGGCCAGAACCGCCGCCAAAGCTCGGCGTCGTTGAACGCAAACGGAGTCGCCAGGATCAGCCTTCCACCCGGACGCAGCACCCGCACCATCTCCCCCAGCGCCCGCATTGGATCCTCCACCCGGCACAACACCAACGCCGCCGTTACCACATCGAAGCTGCGTGCCGCCAATGGCAAATCCAAGACATCCGCCCGCGCAACCCTCACATTGTCTAAATGCCGGGCGCCCCTGAATACCACTCCCGCGCGTCCCCGATGCTCCCATCCCTCCAGTGCAAGCTCTCCCCCACTGACCAGAATCCGCCACGCCCGCCTGCACATCTCCTTCGATAAATCCACGCAAACAAAGTCCGTATCCGATAAAACCGGGGCACAATCGTATGTAATTCTCCCCGCGCCGCACCCCACATCCAGAATTCTCCCAGCTTCGCCGGCCCGTATCGCCATCTGCGCCAGCCGCTCATACAAAGGCTCCGCCGCCGTCTCCCCAAACAGCAAATGCCCATACGCAATCCCCGTATAGATATCCACCGTCGCGGGGCGCCGGTCATAGATGCTTTCCGCCGCCGTGCAAAACGACGGAATCACTCCATCGATCCACTCCACCGGCGAGCGCGTGAAAATGTCCTCCATCGGTCCCATCCTCATGGCACAAGCGAATTCAAATAATTCTCCAGATGCGTATACCCGTTCGCCGCAACCCGCGCTGCGTCCGATGCATCGCCCGGCGACAGGCCCAGCGCCGCTTCAACGCCGTCCGGAATTCCATCCCCATCCCGATCGGCCGGTGCAACCCCACCCGCCAGCGTAGGGTACCCGCCAACTTGCCCCTGCGAATCGATGATGCTCCCCGTTTGGGTGCGCACCCCATTCACGATCCGCACATCCACCGCATCGCGAGTCTTCGATGCGCCCGCCGCCTCCAGAACACGCTCATAAGAGACCGCCGTGATGGCCGGGTAATCGAAGCGCTCCGCTGCCGCCGTGTATTGGCCCTGTATCATCGCCGCCCCTGTATCCACAGGATCGAAGACGCCATTGACGTTGCTGTCGATGCGATTACCGGAAGAGAAGATCCCCGTCGCCGCGCTCCCGGAACGAAACGCCCTGACTCGCGCCGAACTACCCGTCGAAAACCCGGCTACCAGCGTATTCGCCACGTAGTTCACCTGCGGGCGGCCCTCCTCCAAAGCCCCGCTCAGGCTCGCGTCTCCGCCCCAGTTGTAGATCACGTTGTGCGAGAACTCCAACTGCACGTTATCCCCTACCCGCGGATTCCGGCTCGTGTGATGCGCATACAAATTCTTATGGAACGACAAAGTGCTGAAGTTTCCGTTAAATTCCCTGAGTAGCGTTCCATATCCATGATTTCCCTCCGCATGGCATGAGCGGTTCAGACTCTCCGCGATCGCCGACCACTGCACAGTCACCCGGTTGGAATTCGTCACCGACAGTGTTTCATCGATGCTCCACGAGGCTGAGACATGATCCAGTATCACGTCCGACGACAAGTCGACGCTGAGAGCATCGTCCTGCACCACCGGACAGCTTTCATCTCCCAGTCGAAACCGCATATACCGGATCACCACGTGGCTTGCGCGCGTCACCAACACCCCGAATCCCGCCACGGTCACGCCATCGCCCGGCGCCGTCTGACCCGCCAGCGTCAGGAAAGACCGGTTGATGTTCAAGCGTGACCGCAGCCGGATCGTCCCAGAGACATCGAATACGATCGTTCGCGGACCCGTCGCTCCGGCAATCCCCTGCCGCAGGCTGCCCGGCCCCGAATCCTCGAGTGAGGTGACATGATACACATCGCCGCCGCGTCCCCCAAGCGCATACGCGCCGTATCCCTCGGCTCCCGGAAAAGCCGTCGCACGATCGGGGGTAACGGTCAGCACCCCCACCGCTTCGCCCTGATAATTCCCATCGGCAATCGCGGCCCGCACGACGTAACTGCCCTCCGCGCTGGGAACATCGTCCCGCCCGTCGTAGCGCACCGCCACGGCCAAGCCCGGCGGACGCGTTACTGCAGAAGCCGCCCGTGGCGTTCCATTGAACCTCTGATTCATGCTCCGCAATGCAATCGCCGCCAATGCGGGCTCAATCGTGAACACTGCGATCGCCGATCCTTGATAGGCGGGCTCGTCCACCTCCGCCCTCACCGCATACCGTCCTGCGTTCACCGGGCGCTCCGCCTTTTCGTCGAACGTCAGGCGCACCCGCAGCCCCGGCGGTTCCGTCCGCACCGAAGGCCCCTGTGCCGAGCCGTTGTAGATCCGCGTCAAGTCGCTCAACACAACCGATGCATTGCCGCCCTCACGCGGCGACCATCCGCCTAGCGCATGCGAAGGCTCAGCCCATTGCGCCGCCTCCTCCACCGGCAACTCGCGCGACAACGGATGCCGCCCCGTGCGGTCCAGCGGATTTCCCTCTAAATCTGTATTCCGGAATTCCCAAAATCGAATATTCGGATAATTCGCCGCCGTCAACGAAAGCGCCGCGTTATTGAACTGCCAGCCCGCCGGCTGAATATGCGCCCCCATCGCCGTGAAGAGAAAGATCGCCTGACTGAACGGAAACTGGTCCGGAGCAATACGGCTCAGAAACGTATTGCCCACTCCCTCCGCCGCCGTCAGCCGGCACTCCATGAACACGAACCCAGGGCGCCCCTCCGGATTACGCACCTGCGTCAGAATTCCACCCGAAGTCAAAGAGCGAATCTCCACCCTTCGAAAGAAGGCCGCTCCACCGCCCCACAAAAAATCCACATCGCCTTCAATCAGGCTGTCGCCCATGTACATCGTTCCCGTATTCACCAGCAGCGTGTCTTGAAAACTGCGCAGCGTCGCATCGAACACCCGCACCCGCTGCGCGTTCGTGCGTAAGGCCTCCGCCTGCGATCCGCCCTTCGGCGTCGTATTATGCAGCGTGATCGACTCCAGATGAAAGTCATTCCCGTCCACGGTAAATAATGGCCGGCTCGCCGTGGTGGGATTCAATGTGTTGTTGTTCGGATATTCAATCACCGTTCGGAACCGGTCTGCCCCTCGCACGGTCACCATCGGCTTCGTCCCCCGCACGTACACAATCTCGCGGTATCGGCCCGGTTGCACGGAAATAGTCACCGGCTGCGCATTCCCCGCCGGTACATGGTCCACCGCCCCTTGCACCGTACAGAAATCTCCTTCTCCATCCGCCGACACGCGCAACATCGCGGCATCCCCCGGCGCATTCGCTGTCCGCGTCCGGAACCGCCAAGCTCCTTCTTCCAGGCCCACAAATGGAGCGCCGGACGCATCCACCAGTGCACCTGCGTCCATCGCCACGGAATACATCTCTCCCGGCAGCAGCCCCGCGATCGAATACACATGCACCCGGTCGCCTTCCACGGTCACCGGCAAGTAGCGATACGATGCTCCGCCGATATTCCGGGTCTGCACCGGGTCGCTCAAATCGATGGTGAACAGCGCTGCCCCGTCGCTCCTGAGTACACGGATTCTCCCCACCGTTCCCATCCGCACGCTCCCGGAAAACCGCATCGTCAAGCCGCTATCCGTACAAACTCCGGTCGCTCCGTCACGCGGCAACGTCTCGCTCAGACGCATCGCCGACACCACTCTCAACCGCACCGGATTGCTTGCCACGCTCCCATTCGCATTGCTCACCGCCACTGAGTACACACCGGCATCGGCCAGCGACACGGCGGGGAAGGGAAGCGCCGCACCTGTTGCGCCCGTTACGATCGCCCCATTGCGGAACCACTGATACGTCAACCCCGGACCACTCGCCACCACCGTCAGCGATGCGGCCATGCCCAACACTGCCGTAGTGTCGCGAGGTTGCGTTGTGATCGCAGGCGCAGGGCCCACCGGTCCCGTCACTACATTCAGCACGGCGCGATTGCTGGTTACGCTGCCGCCTTCGTTCGACACCACGACATCGTACGATCCCGAATCTGCCGGCTGCACCGCCTGCAACCGCAGAGTCGCGCTCCGCGCCGATTCGTTCCCCTCCACTGCGAACTCATTCCGCCGCCATTGATAGCTCAGATTTGTCCCCCGCGCTCCGGCGAAAAACTGCACGTTCGCTCCCGCCGTCACTGTCAGGCTCTGGGGCGAAGGCTGCGTCGTGATCACCGGTGCGGCAGGCGAATACGCTACGAAAAAACGCGTGAACGTGAAGCCGCTAGCGAAGGCATTGCTTGTAATCCGCAACCCAAACCAGTCGAACGCGGCATTCGGATTCGCGCTGGTTTCAACCGCCGTGTAAGTGTAGTCCTCCAACCCGCCGCCGGAGAGCGAAACGGTAAGGCTAGTCCGGTCCTCGCTCAACCGCTCTACTGCATAGCGCAAAGTATAGGCCGTGTCCTCCTCCAGCGTCGCTCTCGATGCCACGCCGCTTCCGCCGAGTTCCGTAAAATCGTCGAAGCTCAGAAAAATATTCGCCTGTCCTGGTATTGTCGTGCGCCGGTAGGTGCGGAACGGCGCTCCGTTCCCGCTCCCGAAGAGGACTGCTCCGTAACCCGGGTCGTCAGAGAATACACCCGAGTTCATCCCCCCCGTCAGATTCGCTGTATTGCGCGTCCTCCTCGAATCGAATAGCCCGAAGCGAATGTCTTGCCCGCTCGTGCGTTGAAAGCCTTGTAGGGTGAACGTAGCCTCCGCCGCCAGTTTGTCCCCCACCCGCAGGGTCAGCGGCTCGCTGTCCGTGAAGTGGATCCAAAAGCCTTCTGAACTCGTGCCGATTTCGCTGAATCGCACCACGCCCGCACCATCGGTGCGCACGGTGTTCGCCCGCCCATTGAACACTCGAAAGGAATGCGACGCCAAATCCTGATTCTGGCTGTTGCCGTCCGTAAACGTGTCCTCGATCCGGAGTATCTGTGCTGACAACACTGCGGCCAGTATGGGAAATAGCAGGACGGTACGCATGTGGCTCCGCATCAGCATAGCGGATTCCCTGACGTCGTCGCCTACCGCCTCAGAAAGAAACTCTCCTTATCCACATCCGCCCCCACCGCAACGTCGAAAAAGCCCACCATCATTTCACAGCGGCTCGGTTCACAGTAGGTCACTTCGGCCGACGGATCGGGATTCGCGGCATTCGCCGCCGAGTTGTCCCAATGCGCCTCCGCCTGGAGCCGTGTGCCTTTCTTCAACAAGCGCGGCGTCGCCAGCCAATATTGCAACTGCCAGTAGAAATCGTACGGCGACACTTTCAGCAGAGTCTCGGCCCGCCCGCCCGGCGCCACAATCCGGTACTCGAAACTCTTCCCACGCAAATGCAGATGCGGCAGAAAATTCAGCAGCAGCGCATCGCCCGGCATCGTCCCGCTCACCGTTTCCACATGGTCCCGCGCAAACGGCGGAATCAATATCCGCGGCTGATTCAACTGCAGCGTCAGCACGTTGTAGCGCGGCGCGGTCTTGGAAAACCACAGCCGTACTTCCGATGCATCCTTCGCCTCCCGCCCATACGGGTTGTAGTGAATCTGCAAGACAATCTCCGACCCCGCACGCACGCGCCGCGCCATCCCTTCCGGCAACTCTGTCGCTCGTGTCCCCGGCGTGTACACGCCCAGGATATCCGCCGTTGTCGCGCCTTCTTCCGGCCTCGCCGTGAAGAACTGGTTCTTCGGCCGCCCCGCCAGCCACGCCGACCCGGCAGCCCGCGCATACACCACAAGATGGTGCACCGCTCTGCGGTCCGACGGCCTCACCTCCACTCGCCGCACCCACTGGTCTGTGCCGAATTCGCCCAGAATAATGTACTGATATTCCAACTCCGTCTTCGCCGGAATTCGTACCGCCGGAGCGCGCATCGCCCAATCCGGCGCTGGCGGCTCCTCCGCACGGCTTATGGCCCGTCCCCGCGACACCGGCTTCCCTTCCGGTGCCTTCCCATCCGCCCACTGTTCAATTGCCGCAATCTCTTCGCGAGTCAAACTGGGATCATTCGCAAATGTTCCCGCAACCGCGAACCACGGAGGCATCTTCCGCCGCAGTACAGTCTCGCGTATCGCGCGCGCCCACGGACGCACTTGGACGTACGTCTCCAACGCCATCGGCGCAATCTCGCCTTTACGATGACAACCCACGCAACGCCGCTCCAGAATCGGAGCGATTGTCGAATGATAATCCGGCACGGCCAGCAGAGCCGCGGCCAACAGCAGCATGAGCCAATTCTATCGCCCCGGCGCCGCCCAGAACTCCTCCGGCCGCAACGCCCGCTTCGTGAACCGTGCCCGTAACACCGCCCCTCGGAAGTAATTCACCTTGTTAATACGCACTCCGATCGAACTCCGCCCATCTCCCATCGGAGAGAACGCCACATCCCCCGATCCTTCCAATTTCCCATTGACGTAGTTCCGGAACGTCCTGCCGTCGTACACCGAAGCCACGTGATACCAGCTTCCCACCGGATGCAGATGCTCCTTGTTGAGCAGAGCCTTCGCGCCCGTCTTCGTCGCCGCGAAGCTGTCCAGGTACCAATTCCCATTCGTCACCCGAATCTCAAACAGCATGCGGTTCCCCGTATCTACACCATCTGCTTGTTCGGCCAGGTGAAACCAGCGCTGCTCGAAGGCCCCGCCATCGGGCCGGAAAATCGCTTCCCATGTGAACGCCGCCGCCCCCGCCAGTGGATGTTTCGGCACATAGATCGCATCGTCCTGCCCATCGAACCAGATCGCCTTGCCCAACTCCGTGTCGACTACTTTCGGCGCCCCCAATACTTCCGTCTTGTAGCCTCCAATCTTCCCGATATTGTCGAAGCTCCAGACCGTCGACTGGGCCCGGCGGAAAGATTCCGCGTGATAGTCGAACCACACTGGACGGTAGAGTTGCAGCATTTTGCTCTGTTCATGCGCCAAACTCTCGATCTCCAAATACGTGTGATCCACGTCCGCATTGAGCAGCGCCTGATGAAACTCCCGTACCGTTTTCAAATGCCCGTCATCCTTGGTCCCGCACGCAATCTGAATGCGCATCCGGTTGCGGATCTTCTCCACGTTCGCTTGCAGCAGCAGAAACGTATCGTTCTCCACATAACGCTGCCTGTCTTTTCCCAGATAATTATTCGGATACACATCGGGTTTCGATGGGTCGTACTGCTCGGAGGTGTGATACACATTGCCCGCCTGATTGAACAGCGAGCAGAACAGATCCGGATACTTCATTGCCAGCCGGGTTGCGCCGCGTCCGCCCATCGAGAACCCCTCAATCGCCCGGCCTTCCCTCCCCGCAATCGTGCGAAACGTCCGGTCCACATGCGGAATCAATTCCCGCACAATCGTCGTCTCGCCCATGTACTTCCCGTTCGCCGAATCTTTGTAGAACGTGTATTTCCCCCCGTTCGGCATCGCCAGAATCATCGGGGGCCAGCGCTTGGCCACAATCCCTTCGTGCAGAATCTCCGCCGCCAGTTGCCCGTGCAACTCGTTGCCGCCCGCGCCGTGCAGATTGTAGATCACCGGAAACCGCCGCTCCGGCTCTGAGGCATACTGCGGCGGCAGATAAATCAGAAACCCCACGTCGTGTCCCATCGACGCGCTGCGGTAGACATGGTGCGTCACGCCCGCCGGCAGCGTTCCCGCCTTCGGCACATTCACCCACACGGTGCCCGCGTTCGGATCCGCGCCCGAAGGCCCCTGCGCCAGCAGCGCCGCCATCATCGCCCCGAAGAGGAAAAGCATAGGGGTTCGATTGTATCAGGCTTACTGCTGCAGCCTCCGGAACACCTCCACCAACACCTCGCCCACTACCTGCAAGCTCTTCGCGCTCAGCTTATCCATCGTGTCTTTATCCGTATGCCAGTAAGAATGCCCCGGCCCATAATCGAAGTCAATCAGGTCAATGGCATTCACTCCCATTCGCACAAAGGGCATGTGATCGTCCTCGATTGCCCCCGCCTGCTCGGGAAAATAAGCCCCATATCCGGTCTCCCGGGCCGTCGCCTTCAACAGCCGCCGCAGCGGCGCCGACGAATTCAATTCATCCATCACCCGTAGATCCTTATCCCCGATCATGTCCACATTGAACAGCGCTTTGATCTTCAGTAGTGTTCCATCGCGCTTCCACGTCTCGGCCAGATGGCGGCTGCCGTATATGCCATTCGTGTCGGACCACTCCCCGAAAGCCTCTTCCCCATCGAAGAACACCAGCATCACATCGTCCTTGCGCGGCATCGACGGCAGCACGCGCGCCATCTCCAACAGCCACCCCGTGGATGCCCCGCCGTCGTTCGCCCCCACAAACCGTACGCCCGGAATCGCCTTGGTGTCGTAATGACCGCTGAATACCACCGCACGTCCCGATTTTCCCGCCAATTTCCCGATAATGTTCCGCATCGTCACCCGCCCCACCGGAGTCGGCGCCGTGAAGACATCCTCGCTCACCTGCCACCCGTTCGCCTGCAACTCTGCCTTGATCATCGCCTGCAACTTCGCAATCGCCGCCGACCCCGCCGGGCGCGGCCCCAGCGCCACTGCCTTGCGCGCCGACTCCAGCGCCCGCGCGCCGTTGAAATCCGCGCCCGCCGCACACACAGCCAGAACCACCGCCGCCGCTATCGCTTTCGTGCCCAGCATAGATACCCCAATGTGAAATTCTTCTCCCGGTCCATTCCATCCAGCAGCGGAAACAGCAGCCCCGCAGGCGCCAGCAACAGCACCGCCGGCACTAACCACAAGCCCCGGAACAGTCCGATTCCATTCAACAGCCGCCGCCCCATGAGACGAAAGTAGCCGCCTCCCGGTTCCAGCCGTATCTCCTCGAACCCTGCCCGTTCCAGCAAATGGCGCACGCCATAGCGCGTATACCGGAAATAATCATGCGGCGCCTGATGTACTTCCCAGTCCTGCGGCACCACCAGGAACAGCCGGCCCCCGCGCTTCAGTGTACGCCCCAACTCGCCGATCACCGCTTGCGGCTCCCGCACATGCTCCAACGTCACAATGTTCAGGCAGCCGTCGAATGTCCCATCGGGGAAGGGAAGCCGCGTCAAATCGCACAGCACATCCAATCCCGCGTAATTCCAATTCGCGTCGCCAATCGCCAGATCCGCGCCTACATAGCGGCAATGATCGAAATACTCGCGATATTGGCCTTCACCCGCGCCCGCATCCAAGACCATCGCGCCCTTTCCCATCGACCGGCCGAACTCCGCCGCACCGTCCCGAATCGCGTTCTCGAAAAACCATAGATAGCGTTCCAGAAAGCGAGGCAGCCGCGCCCGCCAGGCCGAAGGCGTCATGGCTTCTTGCGAGCCTCCACCATCACCGTCGCCCCCTGCCGGCACGCCGCCTCCAGCAGCGCGAAAGGCCACGATGCCACTACCAGCGCGAAATACAAACAATCCTTCAACAGCCGAAGCTTCGGCCCTTCCTTCACTCCGCGGATGCGCCGCGCCATCGGGTCCAAGCCCGGCGCCAGCGACGTCGCCAGCCCCGCTGGATTGTCCCGCCACGAGAAATGCTTCGTCCGCACAATCTCGAAGCCGCAGTTCTCGATCAGCGTCTGCAAATCCCGGGCCCGAAAATGCAGCAAATGCCGTGGAATGTCCACTCCATTCCAATATTCCCCCAGCACCAGAAACTGCCAGCTATCGGCATTGGGCACCTGAACCACCAGCCGTCCGCCCGGCTTCAAAATCCGCCGCGCCTCGTCCAGATACGCCGCCGGATCGTACAAATGTTCCAGCACGTGAAACATGGTCACTACCGCGCAACTCTCCGCCGCCACCGGCGACCGTCCTAAACTGCCGCATACCGCCGGAACCCCGTTCGTCCGCCACGCTACCTTCGCCGCCGCCGGCGCGAAATCCAACCCCACCACCTTCGCTCCACGCTCGGCCAGCATCCGCAAGAACAGTCCGCCGCCACAGCCAACGTCCAACACCGGACCCGCCGTCCCGCTCGCTAAGAACGCCTTCCACACAAACCGTACGTGATCTGCCAGCACAAACCGCCTGTAGGTCTCCGCCGCCTGCCCCGATGCGTCCGTCGCCGGATCGAACCAGTAATTATCCGGATAATAGTGGGTCAATTCCTCCGCGCCCGGCCACGGGAACAGCCGCATCAATCCGCACCGCGTACATTGCACCACCAGAAACGACTTTTCCGTTGTGCGGTACAAACGGTCCGAACCCCGCAGTAGCGTCCGCATCTCCACGCATCCGCACGCCGGACACGCCTTGTCTCCAGACTCGAGCGCGTCTAGATCGATTGCTGGCTCAACTCCTTCAGCGAAATCCGGTGCTTCCACAGCAGCCGCAGCGTATCCATTGTCGAAAGCCTGCGCAGCCGCCGCATCGCTTTCCGCTTCTTTAGAATCCGCGGTAACATCGTCAGCGCTTCCCAATCCGCCCGCAGCATCGCCAATCCCACCCGCATCTTGTTCTTCCATCCCGGGAAGCGTGAGATTTCGCCCCGCCCGATCATCCCGGCCCACAACCCGGCCGCCAGCCTTGCCAGATAGAACACGCCGTTTAGCCACAGCAGGCTCCATGGAAACAGCTTCGCGGCCAATAAGACACGGTTCCTCTCAATCAGTTCTACCCGCCGCAGCGAGCGTACTCCCAATGTCGCGCCTCGATGGTGCTGTACCACGGCATCGGGAGCGTACACGCACTCCCAACCCGCCAGGCGCGCCCGTAACCCGAGTTCGGCATCGTCCGCGTAGGCAAAAAAATCCTCATCGAACGCTCCTATCTCATCGAGCATCGTATGGCGGTATAACGCCGCGCAACCATCCGGCCAGAGAACATCCTCCATGGTATCGTACTGCCCGCTGTCAATCTCACCGGACCCGCGCCCTCGGTTCTGCCCGTCGAGAAAAATCAGATGCCCCACCTTGTCGAGCCGCCGCGGATCTTCCCACACCTTCACTTTCGACGCCGCCATCCCTGACCGCGGCGCCCGCTCCAGTGCCCGTACTAGAGCGTCCAGCCATCCTGGTTCTGCCTCCGCATCGTTGTTCAACAACGCGATGTACTCCCCGTGCGCGATGGCGATCCCTTGGTTGTTCGCCTCACAGAACCCCTTGTTTGTGGTGTTCCGGATCAATCGCACGCCCGCAAACTCGCGCTCCACCATCTCCGCCGAGCCATCCGTCGACGCATTGTCCACCACAATCACTTCCACGCCTGGGCGCGCCTCCCGCAGGACCGATTGAAGCGCCTTTCGAAGCAACTCGGCGCGGTTCAGATTTACCAGGATAACCGACACACTACCGGGGGGATATTCTTGCACGGAAACTGTTGTATTATATCCTGGAAGGACCACAGCCACCTATGGCTACCGTTGGAGAGACTCTAAAACGGGAGCGGGAACGCCAGGGACTCGATTTGGCAACCATCGCTCAGCGCACGCGCATCAAGCTTCAGTACTTGCAGGCGCTTGAGCGAAATGACTTCGACAGTCTTCCCGGCCGCTTCTTCGCGCGCAGTTTTGCCACCCAATATGCCGAACATCTCGGCGTCAATACCGATCAACTCCAAGCCGAAATACAGAAAGAAATCACTCCCCCCGAAATTTTTTCCTCCACACCTCCAAACGCCGGATCCATCGCCCCCAGCCGCGATTTCTATGTCGATCCGCTCCCGGAAGGCTCCGCCTCGGCCGTCTCCGCCCGCAAACTGACGGCGTCGTTCGTCATGCTGGCCGCAGTCATCGTCGCCTGCGGCGCCATCTTCTGGCTCTGGCAACGCTCGCAAATCAGTTCCACTCTTGCCGAATCGGGAGAGCCCGTCCCAGCCGCCAAACAAACCGTATCCTCCCAATTGCCTGAAACCGTATCCCCCCCAGCCGCGCAGCCAATCATCCCCCAAGCCTCGCCCACTCCTACCCCTGCCCCCACACAACTTCCCGTGATGGGGGAACAAGCGCCCGGCTCCGTGCCCCCACCTGTGGTGAACGCGCTCGCCGGCCGCATCAAGATCGCTGTCGTCGCCAAGGAACCTACCTGGCTCCGCATCACCGTCGATGGTAAAGTGGCCGTCGAAAAAGTTCTCACCGCCGGTGAATCCAGCGTCACGGCCGGCAACGACACTGCCCGTATCCTGCTCGGAAACGCCGGCGGCGTCGATGTCCAGTTCAACGGCGCCAGCATCGGAGCGGTCGGCCCGCGCGGCCAAGTCCGCACCGTCGACTTCACCCCCGACAAGTTCACCATCGTCGAACCCATCAAGAAGCCCGTTGCTCCCGCTCCGGCCACGCCTGTCGCCGAAGCTCTCTGATGACCTCCGACGACTTTCGCCGCATCGCCCTCAGCCTGGAAGGGGCCGAGCAAGGCTCGCACATGGGGGCCACCGATTTCCGTGTAGGCGGTCGCATCTTCGCAACCCTCGCCTCCATTCATCAGGGCTACGGAAACCTCATGCTCACACCCGAAATGCAGGCCGGATTCCTCGAAGAACGTCCCGATCTTTTCCTCCCCATCGCCGGCGGTTGGGGACGCATGGGCATCACTCACATCCGCCTCGCCGAGGCCACCGAAGACGTCCTCTCCGGCGCACTTCGCGCCGCCTGGAAACTCCGCCTCGAAGCCAACGCTCGCGCTAAAAGGCCCAAGTCGCCAAGAAAAAAGCAGTGACGCTTCCCAAGCTCTACCCCATCGTCGATACCGCCACCCTCGCCCGGCGTAATCTTTCCCCTATCGCTTTCACCGAAGCCTTGCTCAACGCCGGCATCCGCCTTCTCCAGTACCGCCACAAAAGCCACTACTCGCGATCCATCTTCGCCGAAGCCCAAACCATCGCCGCCCTCTGCCGCCAGGCCGGGGCGCAACTCATCATCGACGATCGCGCCGACATCGCCCGCGTGCTCCATGCCGGCGTCCACCTCGGGCAGGACGACCTGGCCCCCTCCGACGCCCGCCTTGTCATCGCCGACGCTCCCCTCGGCTTCTCCACCCACAACGCCACCCAACTTACGGAAGCCGCCTGCGAGCCGGCCGATTACCTCGCTATCGGCCCAGTCTTCGCCACCGGCTCCAAGCAGAACCCCGACCCTGTCCTCGGCCTTGCCCCCCTCCCCGCACTGCGCGGCCTCACCACCAGGCCACTTGTCGCCATCGGAGGCATCACCCTGGCCAACGCCGAACGTGTCCTCGCCACCGGCATCGATTCGCTCGCGGTCATCAGCGACCTCATCCCCGATACTGGCCCCCTCTCCACCCGCCTCCGCGATTGGCGCAGCCTCACCGCGTAACTTCCTCACCTCAAAATGGCACGGCCCGGAGTTCCTATGAACCCCGGGCCGCCGGAGACAATCAATCGAACGAAATCCTGATCTTAGTTGCGGCGCTTCAACGTCGGACGCTCATCCGGATCTTCCGTCGACTTGCCGTCCTTCGTCTTCTCGTCTTCCACCGTGTCCGTGCCGCCGCCCGGAGCCTTCCGCAGCCGCGGACGGTTCAAGTCCTTGTCTTCCGGCTTCCGCCGGTTGTGCAGCATCGCCAGGCGATTCTTCACTGAGTCGAATTCGCTTGTCGTTACCACGTACTCCGGCTTCGCCTTCAGAATGTCTTCAATGTTCTTCTGCGAATTCTTGATCCGGTCTTCCGTCAGCGGGTGCGTCGAGAACACCTTTGCCATCGTGCCCGGCTTCTTCTTCTCCATCGATTGCAGCTTCTCGAAGAAGTCCACGAATGCCGTCGGATCGTAGCCCGTCTTATACAGGTACTGCAAACCCAGCAAATCGGCTTCTTCCTCGAATCCGCGCGAGAAGCTCAAAAAGCCCAGCGGCACCAGCACGCTCGCCGCCTGCCGTACGCCATATCCGGCCCAGCCACCCCAGAAGATCAGCGGGATGCTGGCAAAGTTCACAAACTGTCCACGCGTCGCTTGCCGCGTTCCATGCCGCGCCGCAACGTGCGCGATCTCATGGGCCATCACCCCGGCCAGCTCCGCTTCGCTTTCGGCCCTCATGATGAGCCCCGAGTTCACAAAGAAGAACCCGCCCGGCAGTGCGAACGCGTTCACTTCCTCGCTGTCGATCACCTTGATTGTAAATGGCACCTTGGCGTCGGAATTCCGCACCAGGTTCTGCCCCACCCGATTGACATACTCGGCGATGACCGGGTCATCCACGATCTTCGCCTGCCGTTCAATGTCCTGAGCGTACGCCTTCCCCATCGCGATCTCTTTCTCGATGGAGTAGAAGTTCACACCCTTGCCGACATCGCGGTTCCCGATCTCTTCCGGGTCCTTTTTCTTGTCTTTGGCAATCGCCAGATTCGCCAAACCGGCGACCAGGCCAACCACCAGGATTCTTTGCATTCTACCGAGGCGCATTCGTCATTCTCCTCAGGTGCCGTTCCCAGACCTGCCTTCATTATAGTGCTACGTCCCCCCGCGGTCGAGCACTTTCATAATGATTAACGTATCCTCATAACAATGGGTTGCGAAATTCTCAACTACCGGAGCCAGTTTCCTGTCAGCGATCGGTTCACCTATCTCAATCACGCCGCCGTGGCCCCCCTCTCGCGCCGCGCCGCCGAGGCCATGCAGTCCCTCGCCGCCGATTGCCTCCACTTCGGCTCCTACCACTACGACCAGTGGCTGCGGGTGTACCAAGGCATTCGGGACCTCACCGCACGCCTTATCAATGGCTTGCCTTCGGAAATCGCCCTCGCCAAAAACACCTCCGAAGGCATCGCCACCATCGCCAACGGCTTCCCCCTGCGCCCCGGCGACCGTGTTCTTTGTTTTGTTGAAGAATTCCCTGCCAACTTCTTTCCCTGGAAGATCTTAGAGCGTGATGGCGCCGTCCTTGACTGGCATTCCATCTACGATCCGCCGGACAAAATCCTCTCCGCCATCCGCGGCGCGAAGCTCCTGGCCGTCAGCTACGTCAACTACCTTTCCGGCCATCGCGTGGACCTTGAATCCATCGGCCGCGTCTGCCGCGCCGAAGGCTGCTTCTTCTTCGTCGATGCCATCCAGGGACTCGGGGTCTACCCGCTCGATGTCCGACGCTGCCATATTGACGCACTTGCCGCCGATGCCCACAAATGGCTCTGCGGTCCGGAAGGTTGCGCCGTACTCTACGTCCGGCAGGAAGTGCAGGATTCCGTCTTCCCCCGTGAATTCGGTTGGACGAACGTAGCCCAGTACGCCGACTACGCCTCGCGCGACATGACACTCCGCCCCGACGCCGGCCGGTACGAATGCGGAACCCTCAACACCATCGGCTGCTACGGTTTACACGCGGCTTTGGAACTATTGCTGGAGATCGGAGTAGAGGGCATCACCCCAGCCGTAGACCGGCTGGCCGCCCAGATCGCCGCCGGCGCCGCGGCCAAAGGCTACCGCCTCGCCGCCCCCCGCACG
>JAEUQG010000460.1 GCA_016789755.1 Bryobacterales bacterium | reverse complement strand
AACCCCGCGGCCCCCCCCCCGCCCCGCCCCCGCCCCCCCCCCACCCCGCGCACCGGCCGCCCGGCGCCCACCCCGCCGCGGCGCTTGGCGAAGGGGCGTGGATTGCTGGGATCGACGGCGATTTGGACGCCGTTGTGTTCGGGGCCTAAGTAGGAAGCGCCGTGGGCGGCGAGGCCTCCGCAGCAGGTATCGATGGGGTCGCCGAGGACGATGAACTGGGGGAGGTTTTCGTTGAGGGAGCCGAGCCCGTAGTGGACCCAGGCGCCGATGGTGGGGAACTGGCCTTCGAGGACGTGGCGGCCGGTGTGGAACTGCATCTGGGCGCCGTGGTTGTTGTCGGTGGTCCAGAGGGAGCGGACGACGGCGATGTCGTCGATCATGGAGCCGACGTGCGGGAACCAATCGCTGACGGCGATGCCGGACTGGCCGCGCGGGCGGTAGCCGACCTGGAGCGGGTAGAGACGGGAATGCTGTTTGTGGAGGCCCTCAATGACTTCGCGGAGGTTCCTTTTGATGAGGGGATTGTCGAGGGCGCCGGCGTAGGGGGATTCGTCGTAGGAGAGGCCGCCGTACTTGTTCAATTCGGGTTTGGGATCGAAGGTATCCATGTGGCTGACGCCGCCGATCATGAACAGCCAGATGACGCGTTTGGCTTTGGGTGTGAAGTGCGGCTTGCCGTCGGGGGGACGCCAGGCGGCGGAGGTGGCGGCGCGGGCCACGCCATCGCGATTGAGGATGGCGCCGAGAGCGAGTCCGGTGAAGCCCATGCCGAGGTCGGCGAGGAAGGCGCGTCGGTTGGTGTTCATTGGCGGTGCTCCCTTATCGAATGGTGACGAAGTCATTGTGGTTGAGCAGGACGTGGATGAGGTCTTCGCGGTCCTTGTCTGTCTTGAGGAACGCGAGGGAAGACTGCTGCTCGGCGGGGGCGGGCGGGCGGCCGAGCACGGCCTCGAAGGCAGAGCGGACGAACTGGGCGTTATCCTGGCCGGCGTCCTCTAAGCGTTTGGTGAGGATGGCGGCTTGTTCGCGGCTGAGTTCGCTGTTGGCGAGGGCGAGGGCCTGATGGGGGACGACGCTCTCTTCGCGCTGGTAGCATTCGGCGGGGTTGGCCTGATCGAAGATTTTGAGGAAGGGGACGGGGACATCGGGGGTGTGCTCGATGTAGATGCTGCGGCGGCGGAGGGTGAGGGCTTTCGTGCCGTCGAGTTCGGGGCCGCCCATTTTGGTGTCGAGCGTGCCAGCAACGGCGAGCAGGCTATCGCGCACGGCTTCCGACTCCATGCGGCGGGGGTTCATGCGCCAGAGGTGGATGTTGTCGGGATCGGCGGCGAGGTTGGCATGATCCGTCGTGCCGGCGGTGGAGCGGCGGCGGTAGGCGGCGCTGGTGACGATGAGGCGGTGAATGCGCTTCATGCTCCAGTTGCCGTCCATCAGTTCGACGGCGAGCCAGTCGAGCAATTGGGGATTTTCGGGTCTCTTACCATTGATTCCGAACTCGGCGAGGGTGGGGACGAGGCCTTTGCCGAAGTGGCGGGTCCAGATGTGATTGACGGCGACGCGGGCGGTGAGGGGGTTTTGTTTGGCGGCAATCCAGCGGGCGAGGGCGAGGCGGCGGCCGCTGGATTTTTCGGGATAGGTTTTACCTATGGGAGTGAACTGGCCTTCGGGGGCTTGTTTGAGAGCTTCGACGGCGGCTTCGAGTTTCTTCTGGGCTTCGGCGAGTTTCTTTTCGGCAGGGGGCGTGGCGGCCATGGCGGCATCGAATTCGATTTGGGCGCGGAGGAGGTTTTCGTGGGCTTTGAGGGCTCCGGCGGCGCGCTCGAGTTTGCGGGCTTCGGCGGCGAGTTCCTCGGCCTTGGGGTCGGGAGGGCGGCTGTACTTGGCGCGTTCGGCGGCAAGGCGGGCTTCGAGCGCGGGGATGTAGGCCTGGGCCGCCTGGAGCGAGCGTTCGGCGATGCGGCGGGCGTTGCCGTCTTTCGCTTCGGCGAGTTCCTTTTCGGCTTTGGCGGCATCGGCTCGGGCCTTGGCGATCAAGTCCTGTTGGACAAAGGGGCGGATATCGGGGTAAAACTGATCGACCTTGAGCGAGACGGGGGTGATTTTGAGGGGAGCGGCGCCGAGGACGGATGGGGTGGCGGGCTGGATATTGGAATCGGGGTCGGGGTTCTGGATGTCGCCGCGGATGAGGAGTTGTGTTTTCGCTTCGGGGTTGGCATCGAAGACGCGGGAGATGCCGTCCTTGTCGATGTCGGTCTGGCCGGGGACACGGTCTGTGCGGACTTCGTAGGGTTCGAAGAAGGCGCGGAAGCGGAAATAGTCTTCCTGGGTGAAGGGATCGTATTTGTGGTCATGGCAGCGGGCGCACTTGAGGGTGATGCCCATGAAGGCCATGGCGGTGTGATCGACGGCATCCTGGAGCCAGCCGTGGCGGTCGTATTTGGAGAAGCTGCGGGCGAGGTATCCGGTGGCGCGGATCGTGTTGGGATCGCCGGGTGCGAGTTCGTCGCCGGCGAGCATTTCGACGATCATGCGGTCGTAGCCTTTGTCGGCGTTGAGGGATTCGACGATCCAATCGCGCCAGCGCCAGAGGAACTTGGCGGAGTTGCGGACATCGTTGCCGCGGCGCCAGCCGTACCAATCGCTGTAGCGCCAGATGTCCATCCAGTGGCGGCCCCAGCGTTCGCCGTAGCGGGGATCGGCGAGGAGGCGATCGACGAGGGATTCGTAGGCGTTGGGCGATGGGTCCGTGAGGAAGGCTTGGAGCTCTTCGCGACTGGGAGGGACGCCGGTGAGGTCGAGGTAAAGGCGGCGGGCGAGGGTGCGCTTGGCGGCTTCGGGGACTGGCTGGAGATTGCGCCGGCGGTGTTCGACGGCGAGGAAGGCGTCGATGGGGTTGGCAGCTTTGACAGCGGGGATGGCGGGGCGGACTGGAGATTGGAAGGCCCAGTGATTGCTGGTGGGTTTGGGGGATTGTGTGGTTGCGGGGGGTGTGTCGAAGTGGGCGCCTTCGTTGATCCAGGCGGCGAGGGAGGTGAGTTCGGAGGGTTTGAGGGGGGACGCCTTGAAGGGCATGTGCGGTTCGGCGAGGCGGGCAGCGACTTTGTAGAGGAGACTTTGGTTGGCGTCGCCGGGGAGGATGGCGGGGCCGCGGTCTCCGCCGCGGAGGAGGAGATTGCGGGAAGAGATGTCGAGCCCGGATTTTTTGGCGGCGCCGGTGTGGCAGGCAGCGCAGCGCTGTTCGAGGACGGTGAGGCCGGGGTGCTTCTGGGCGAGGGCGAGAGGGATCGCAAAGAGGACGGTTCCCAGGAGGCGGAGCATGGGAACTATTGTATACGGGGGCGGCGCCGCGCCGCGCCTTCGAGTGCATGCC
This sequence comes from Bryobacterales bacterium, assembly GCA_016789755.1. Taxonomy (GTDB): domain Bacteria; phylum Acidobacteriota; class Terriglobia; order Bryobacterales; family Bryobacteraceae; genus CADEFT01. Next base: position 6,183 of record JAEUQG010000460.1, on the reverse strand, counting down.
CTAGCGGTGCGGCGCTGGGAGAGGGGTTGATCTTTTCTCCTGCAAGTAATCTTTCACGAAAGAGCGCACACGATTTTTGGTGAAGTCTGATGCAATGAACCCATCCAAGATGACTTTTAAGATCGCAGCATCAAGATCCTTGTGCAACTTGGCGGAGCCGTTGTGTTGGTTCAGCGTGAAATGGAGAGAGGGCGCTCTCCGCAAGTGAGTATTCCGCCCTTCGGGCGGGGATTTTCAAGGCATCAGGGTCTACCGATCCGATGTGCTCCTTTTGAGGAGCGCAGAAGCGAAGCCGCCGCGCTCCGTTCATCGTCTCGATGAGCCCGCCAGAGTATCCCTCGGCATGGTTGCGTCCCCGCAGAGCCCGCTTCCGTTTTGCCCGGCAGAATCATTGTAGCTCGGGTGTGCCTGCGTCCAGAGTATGACCCTCGGTATCGTGATTGGCAAATGACTTCAGGCGGCACAGGCGGCACGGCGCCGGAGTCCAGCGCGCTCTCAGCACTGGTTTGCTCATTTACGAGTCGCTGTCAACTGCCTGCCCGCCCGCCTCAGGATCAGTGAATGCACCTGGCCTACCCAGTTGCGGCGGAACTCAACCCGATCACCACCGGGAATACTGAAGTTGTCGTACGTGTCGATCCGCATCTCCGCCTTGCCATCCTGCGGCGTCCAGATGCTGAGCCTGTCCCGGTCCAGCGTGACCGAGAAGATCACACCGTTCGAAAGCGCGTATTGCCCAACGTAGGTGGCCGGCGGCGGCGAGGCAACCGCTAGCGGGGAGTCCCGGAGCGGAAACAAGCGCGGCCCCAACCCGTTGTCCGCGCTGTCAATAAACAGGCCGTACACATTACTGAACTCGGGCAGCACCGGATTCTCCTTACCCGTGGAGATCGTCAACCCGTCGCCGCGATCAGTCCGGGAATAGAAGTCCGGCGTTCCACCCGCGTCCAGCAGAACGGAAAGCGAGTGGCACACGCAGAGCTTGTAGTTATATTCGTGGGCCGAAGATTCTCCCATGCCGGAGGCCTCGTAGGCCGCCGCCTGCTGGGCCCGGGGGGTTGCGGGCGAAGGGCGCAATGCTCCCTTTGGCCCGAGATCGTAGCGGTCGCGACCGTCAAGATCGATCAGAAACGCGATACTCTGTTGCTCGCCCGTGCCCAGCCCGCCCCCCCTGGATTGATAACCCTGGTAGCTGTCATTGCCCCCCCGGTCAATCAACATGGCAAGCGAAAGGTCCCAGGCATCGGCGATCGTTCCCCAATACGTGTCGTCACCGGCGTCGTCGGCCAGAATCCCGATGCCACCATGCGCGGAGGCGGCTTGGCCGTACCGTCCGCCGTAATAGAGATCGCGGCCGTCGCGGTCGTACAGGATTCCCATCCCAAAATAGAACCCAACCCCTTGCCCGTACTCACCCACCTCGTAGCGATCATCTCCACCCAAATCCGCCAACACACCTATGCCGCCGGTATCAAAGCCGCCGGTCCAGGGAAACCAGCACCCGATGCCAATGCCCTGGCTGAATGCCGAGTAGACTCCCGGGTCACCGTAACCGGAAGGGACGGGTCCGTTGGCCCGATACAGATCGTTGCCGCGCACATCGAGTATGAGCCCGAATCCTCGCGGACCGCCAATAGCCTGGCTGTAGCGCTGCGCGAGGTAGACGTCGCCGCCGTCGAGATCGACGACCCCGCCGAAACCGTAGTAGCCGGCCCCAATCGACCACTGCGTCCCCTGGTAGGTGTCGTCGCCGTTGACATCGAGGATCAACCCGATACCCATCACACCCACGCCGCACGACCGAAGTCCTCCTTCGTAATGATCGTTCCCCTGCCCGTCAATCACGATGCTGACACCGAGCATGGCGCTCGCCGGACCCGCCGCATCTTTCTCGCCAAAATAGCGGTCGTTGCCGGCCTGGTCGATCACGAGTTGTATCCGGGGCCGCAAGTTGGATGGGTAGCGGTACGTGTCATCTCCTCCGGCGTCGACAACCACGTCGATTCTTGACAGATCGTACTCGTTGCGTCCGGCTCCGCCGTAGACGTACCAGCGGCCGCCGATCCGCTCCACCGCCAGCACATCACCAGTCACGGCGCCAGCCAGCGCCGGCGGCAACGCCACAGGGGAATGGCCGGGGCCCGGCGTGGGATCTCTCGCGGCAGTCCAGGCGACCAGCGATGCGGCCGCGGCAAACAGGCTGGAGTAGTCGATTTCCAGGCTCGCCTGCCCGGCGCGAATGAACGGCCGCGTGGTCCAGTTTCTATCGATGAGCAGTTGCGGAAGAGTCTGCTCCAACTCCACCTGGCGGGTAGCATCCAGCTTGGCAAACGCCCGCTCCAGATGGGAGTAGGCAGTGGCGACACGCGCGGATAGGCCGGCCAGCGTCTGGGACGGATTGGAAAAGTCAATCGCGGCGGCCGGCGCGGCGGTGAAAGGATGGTCGAGATTCCTGGCAGCCTGTTCGAGAACGGGCTGCCAGGCTTCGAGCGGCGCCCGCTTCGCGTTGTCCCCAATCCGTGCCAGCGGTCCGGTGATCGACGTTTGGAGTTCCGGTAAGCGTGACGGCCGGTAGAAGCCGTACGCCACGCGATCAAGCATGTTCTGGCTGTAGGCGCTCTCCATCGTCGCTACCAGATAATTGCGGAGCTTGTCGACCGGTCTACGGATCTTCTCCCGATCGAGGTGCGAGTTGATGAATTGCTCGAATTCTGTGGGCCTGGAGACGCCCGGAAGCAGCGCGTCCGGGTTCACGCGGCGGTTCGCTGGCCGGATCCAGTCAACCGGTGCGGCCCACTCGGCGCGCGACGCCACACGGGCTGCGATGGTCTCCGCGCCTTTCTTCTCCGCGCGCCGCACCCGCAATTGCACCTCGCTCCCGGGCGCCTGTTTCTCCAGTTGCAGCCAGAATGTGGAGGTGGAATCCAGATCCACACCGTTTATCGCGAGCAGAAGATCGTCTTCCCGCAGCAGTCCGGCCTCAAGGATCGGACCCGGCCGCACCCCCCGCACCAGACATCCAATCAGTCCATCTTCGGTCTTGTGATGGCGAATCTCGATGCCGAGATACGGTTCATTTTTCGATGGGCGTCCGGCGCTCGCCATCTGTTGTCGCGTTCGTCCATCGAGAGCGACCTCGTGAAAGTCGTCGTCGAAGCGAAAGCGGAAATGGCGGCTGGGTTGTGCCCATATCGCAGCGGCAAGCGCTAGTCCCACCCAGATGGTTCTCGATATCTTAGTCATACCTCACTCATTCCTCCCCACCACCGGCGGCAGGAGATTCTCCAACGCCCACCCCTGGATAATCTGCTCCATGTGCATGGTCGCCATGCGCCTCGCGTCGGGGTTGAGCCAGAGTCCGCGATGATCCGGGGGAAACGGCCGGATCTATTCCGGGCTGCTTTCAGCATCACCTCCGCCCGGTCACTCTCTTTCATCTCGGCTGACGAGATCGCCAGCAAGATGGGCAGTGTCGCCCCTAACCCGAATCTGAGTGCCGCGTCGGGGAGAATTCCTCCCTGAACAGGATATTCGATTTGTAGAACCGTTGGCGGAATTAATTGTTGGATTGTGGTCAGTTCGGGTGGGTGAGTTCGTATGACGATCTCTTGCCAGAAGGCCAGTTAGCAAGCGACGAATCTGCCGCTGTTTTCGCGCCTCCTCCAACTTCCGATCCCGCTCGGCATGGATCTCCTGCTGGCGCCCGGCGAGCATGCCCTTCGGCGTGATGTAGCCGATAGCACTGTTCAGGGGCACGTTGTTGTAATGCTCGACGTAGCGTGCAGTTCCTTAGCCCGCTCCAGGATGATCTCGATGCCCGCCTCAGTCATCGTCTCCTGCAGATCCCAGTTGACGATGTTACGGCTGCAGCCGTCCAAAATGCTGCACAGGTAGTAGAACGTCCCGCTGATGTTGATGTACGACACGTCGATGTGCCAGTGTTGATGCGCCGTCAGCGGCTGCTCGAAGCCCGTGCCTTTCTTCGACGGCTTGCCGTTCCATTTTGACAATAGTCCCGCCTGCCCCAGCACGCGCCAGACGCTGGCCGGACTCACTGCAACGATGCCGGCATCCAGCATCATGAACGTCAGCCGCCGGTAGCCTTCCAGCGGGTTCTTCAGATGGAAGCCGATGATGGCCTGCTTCTCCCAATCCTCCAACCAGAAGTCGCGGGGAACCCAGCCGTTGTGCTCGTTCACCTTGCCGTAGCGTTCCCGCCAGTCGTAGAACTTGCTGGCAGTGATGTCGAGCCACGCGATGAACCGCCCGGCGCCGATCTCGGTCTTGTCGGACCAGCGCCGGACGAAATCCGCGATCTGGTCCCGCGTGTCATGCGGGACCCAGACCCCAATCAGAGTTCCCCAATCTCTTTTTTTAGCGCGACATGCTCCGCCATCAACTCGGCCAGAACCTCGTCCTTCGTCTGGATCTTCTTCTCCATGTAGGAGATTCGTTCCTGCTCGGCGGAGCGGGTGGCTGGCCACTTCTGCTCGAAGGCAGCCGCCCCGTTCTCGAAGAACTCTTTCTGCCAGCGGTAGAAGACCGTGGGCTGCAAGCCCAGTTCATCGCAGAGCTTCGAGATGGGCTCCTTGTCCAGCAAATGCCGCTTCAGGATGGCGACTTTCTCTTCCGGCGAGTAGTGCTTCCGTTGCTTCTTCATGCGTTCTCTCCTTGTACCTTACTGGGAGAACGCCTTCTAGCTTCATGGACACATACCGATCTGTCGTGACAGGCAACCCCCAACGGCGAATCGCTTCACGGTCAATTCGATATAAGAGTTTGATGAGAGCCGTATAGTTCAACCTTCCGCCAGCTAAACGTAGTAAGCGGGATGCTGATTGCGTTGCCTTTACTTCGTCGAACATCAGCCTCATTGCACCCTTGTATTGCACGAAGTTACTCGTCGAGTTGGACGCGATCCAGAACCTCAAGAAGTCCAAGTTGTGCCACACGAAGTAGAGGCAGAGCATCACCCCGTGGTTCTTCTACTTCTTTGCGCGTCTCTTGCATTCAGCGGTCCTAGATGTCGTAGTAGAGTGCGAATTCGTAGGGGTGGGGGCGGAGGCGGACGGCGTCGGCCTCGTTCTTGCGCTTATAGGAGATGAAGGTTTCGATCAACTCTTCGGTGAAGACGTCTCCTTTGAGGAGGAAGGAGTGATCTTCTTCGAGGCAGGCGAGGGCTTCGTCGAGCGAGGCGGGCATGGAGGGAACGTTCTTCATCTCTTCGGGGGTGAGATCGTAGATGTCCTTGTCGAGGCTCTCGCCGGGGTCGATCTTGTTGAGGACGCCGTCGAGTCCGGCCATGAGCATGGCGGAGAAGGCCATGTAGGGATTGGCGGACGGGTCCGGGGGACGGAACTCGACGCGCTTGGCCTTGGGGCTGGAGGAATACATGGGGATGCGGACGGCGGCGGAGCGGTTGCGGCGGCTGTAGGCGAGATTGACGGGGGCTTCGTAGCCGGGCACGAGACGCTTATAGCTGTTGGTGGTGGGGGCGATGATGGCGGAGAGGGCGCGGGCGTGGCGGAGCAGGCCGCCGATGTACCAGAGGGCCATCTGGCTCAGGCCGGCGTAGTTGTCGCCGGCAAAGAGCGGCTTGCCGGCCTTCCACAGGCTCTGATGGCAGTGCATGCCGCTGCCGTTGTCGCCATAGAGGGGTTTGGGCATGAAGGTGACCGTTTTGCCGTACTGGTCGGCGACGTTGCGGACCACGTACTTGTAGGTCATCATGTTGTCGGCCGATTTGACGAGCGTGTTGAAGCGCTGGTCGATTTCGCACTGGCCGCCGGTGGCGACTTCGTGATGGTGGCATTCGATGTGCAGGCCGCAATGCTGCATGACTTCGACCATTTCCGAGCGCAGTTCCTGGTAGTGGTCGGTGGGCGGAACGGGGAAGTAGCCTTCCTTAGTGCGGGGGCGATAGCCGCGGTTGTTGGCTTCGCGGCCGGAGTTCCAGCGGCCCTCTTCGGCATCGATGAAGTAGAAGCCGCAGTGCTGATTCTGATCGAAGCGGACGTTGTCGAAGATGAAGAATTCGGCCTCGGCGCCGAAGAAGGCGGTGTCGGCGAGGTTGGTGCTTTTGAGGTAGTTTTCGGCCTTCATGGCGATCCAACGGGGATCGCGCTCGTAGTGCTGGCGGGTGAGGGGGTCGATGACGGTGCCGAGCATGACGAGAGTGGGCAG
>JAEUQG010000364.1 GCA_016789755.1 Bryobacterales bacterium | reverse complement strand
ATCGTCCTCTTCGCCAAATCATCTCACGCTGCTGCCCGTCTATCCGGAAACTGGAACACTTCCAAAACCCGCAAAACCTACCGCGCCCTCGCCCAGAACATTGCCCACCACGACGCCTACGAAATCACCACACCCATCGGCCTCGTGCCGCACCCCTTCCTCGGCTCCGTGTGGGCCGCCAACCCAAGCGGCAAACGGTCACATTCCTCCGCAACGGTGATCTCGCGATCCACCGGCATCACAACCTTCGCCGTAAGCCTCCATTCCGGCCGCCCTCATCAGATCAGAATCCATCTGGCATCCATCGGCCATCCCCTGGTGGGCGATCCGCTGTACGGCCCCGGTGGTCAACCCCTCGCGGATCTCCCCGGCCTGCCCGGACACGGGGGATATTTCCTGCACGCTCAATACCTGCAATTCCACCACCCCGTTACCGCAGACCCAATCACCCTTGAGGCCCCTTTGCCATCCGGATTCCCGTTGCATCGATAGATCTGCACGGTGGAAGTCGAACCGGATCGAAAATTCAGGCAGAATAGATGCTATGCTTCGCGCCACTGCCTTTCTCGCCGCCCTCAGCGCCTTCGGCCAAACCGCCGCTCCAAAACCGGTGCCCGCCATTCAGGACATGCCATATGGCACCCATCCGAAACAAAAGATCGACTTCTACAAAGCCGCCTCGGATCGGCCGACACCGCTGGTGGTTTTTATCCACGGCGGCGGTTGGATGAACGGGACAAAATCGAACGTGTCCAATCTGGAAAAGATCCTCGCCGCGGGGATTTCGGTGGCCTCCGTCGAATACCGCTTCATTCAGGAGGCGATGGACGCCGGGATTCAACCACCGGTGAAGGCGCCGCTTCATGATGCGGCCAGGGCGATTCAAACACTGCGCGCCAAGGCCGCCGAGTTGAACTTCGACAAAAACCGCGTGGCCTACATGGGTGGTTCCGCCGGGGCGTGCACATCCCTCTGGCTCGCCCTCCACGACGACCTTGCCGACCCCACCAGTTCCGACCCCATCGCCCGCGAGTCCACCAAGCCAACCTTCATCGCGGTGACAGGAGCGCAGACGTCGCTCGATCCGCTTCAGGTGCGCGGTTGGATTCCGAACATGGCCTACGCCGGGCATGCCTTCGGTTTCCGCGCCGAGGGCCGGGCGCGCCCTGAAGAGTTCCAACTCGCCATCGAACACCGCGACCAGATATTGCACTGGATCCGCGAGTTTTCGCCGATCGAACACGCCAGCAAGGGAGATCCCGCTATCTATCTGGACTACCCGGGTCAGAAGGAGCCCGTCGAGAACGGTATCGTACAAAAGGATCCGACGCATTCGGCGATACTCGGCCAGAACATGGCGTGGCGGCTGAAGCAGGTCGGAGTCGAGGTACACCTGAACTACCCGGCGAAGCCCGCCGCTCAGACTTCCGCGTTGGACTACGTTCTTTCGCGATTCGGCAAGTAGGGGCATCTAGGCGCGAGAAACCAATCGCGCCGCCGCCCCACCGTTCACTTCCGCACCTCCCCAAGCAACTCGAGCACACGCTTCAAGATCTTCGTCGCCGACTCCTTCTCCAGATTATTCGTCCCCAGCCACGTCTCATATCCCCCCAGCGCATAGTGCCGCGGCGTCGGCAGATACCCATAGTGCCCGTTGGCCAGTTCAATCGTGAACGTCGTTCCCATCGGACTCAGCTCCTTGATCGCCAGTCCAATCTCCGTGAAGGTCTCGCACGGAATCGCCGCGATCCCAAGCTCCCCGATTCGAACCGCCTGCAGCACGATCGCTGCCGACGCCGGACCCTCCTCCAGCCGCAACGCCCGCTCCGCATAAGCCTTCGCATTGCGCGGAAGCTTCGCTTCATCGGCTTCCCGCAGCGCCGCCTGTGCGAACCGCAGTTGCTCCGCCGTAGGCTTGCGGTAACCCAGCCGCAACTCCGTCTGCGCCATGCGGATCGGAGCGTCCGTGCTGTGTTGAATCCTTCCCACCGCCGCCACTGCTTGCCCCGCCAGCTTGCCCGCCACTTCGCCGATGCGCTGGAACGGCTCCGTGCGCGGACGCGGATGCACGAAGTCGATATTATTCACATCCCCGCTCGTTCCATTCGTCAGCATCGCCACAAACGGCTGCCCCGCAGCCAGCCGTTCCCCCACCTGCTTGGAAAACTCCCCGAAATAGTCCGCCGACACCATGTTCCCGCCTACCCCGCCTACGTAATGCAGCGAGTAATTCGCCAGCAACGCCAGCGGCTTCCCATCGGCGGTTTGCACCGACACAACCGAAAACCCCGGGTCGGTCGGACCCGCCGGGTGAATGAGATCCTTCGATCCCGCCGGCGGATTCATCCGCGCGATGTCCGTCGTTTGCCCGTATGGATCGGGCGGTATCGAGCCCGCCTTCATGAACCAGCGCCGGTTGAACAACTCCTCCGGCACCGGAATCACCGTCCATCCGATGCGCGCCGCCGCCAGCCTGGAGTTCGCTTGCACAATGGCCTCGGCCGTCTGCTTCACCAGCCGCTCCACATAGCGCTCTTCCAGTGCATTGCCCTGGCTCGCCCGCGACGGCGGCGCCGAATGCGTGTGCGTCGCCGAAAGCAGCATGCGCCCCACAGGAATCCCCGTCCGCTGCGAAGCCATCGCCTTGGCGCGATCCAGTTCCTCCCGCTTCACATAGCAACTGTCGATCAGCCCGATGGCGATCTTCGTGCCGCCATCTTCCAGCACGATCGCCCGTACATGCAGCGGATCGTGCGCCTCCTTCGACATCGTCGTCCCGAAGTTCCCGATCAGTCGAACAGGCCACTCCTCGGGAGTAATGTCCGTTGCCGCCGCGCCCGCCCGCAGTGCCGCACTTACTTCAGGGCATGCCGCCAGTACCAGGAAAACAAGCCATCGCATGACAGCCATGGTACACCTGCCGCGCGTCGCCCACTACCGCACCCCGCTCACGCCCCCGCGAAGTCCGCGCCCAACTCCGCCGCGAACGCCTTCATCTTCGCCACCATCTTCTCCCCTATTTCCTTGTTCTGCCCATAGCGGTTGTACATCTCCGATGGATCCACATCCAAATCGAACAACTCCGGCTCCGCCTTCGGACGCAGCGCGCACTTCCACGATCCTTCCCGCAAACCCTGCAATTGCTTCCCCAGAAAGTAGTAGAACTCCTTCCGTGGCGACGCCGCTCTCCCCCGCCAGTGCGGCATCAGGTCCGCACCGTCATAAACCCGGTCCGTTGGAACCGTTCCCCCCGCCGCCTTCACCAGCGTCGGCAACAGATCCAAAGTCGAAGCCATATCCATGCTCACCTGGCGCGCCGGAATCACCCCCGGCCATCGCACCAGGCACGGCACTCGCTGTCCCCCTTCCCAGGTTGTCCCCTTGGCCCCGCGCAGCAACCCCTTCGACCCCGTATGCCACGGCTCGACGCCCTTCGCCAGCATCCGGTCCGGCAGATTGTGCCACGGCCCGTTGTCGGTCGTGAACACGATCAGCGTGTTGTTGTCCACCCCAGCCTGCTTCACCGTCTCCAGAATCTGCCCCACAGACCAGTCGATCGTTTCGATCACGTCGCCATACAATCCCGCCCGCGACTTGCCCCGCAGCTTCGACGCGCTCACCGGCAGGTGCGGCATCGCATACGGCAGATACAGAAAGAACGGTTGACTCCCCGCCGACCGGATGAACTTCACCGCCTCATCCGTGTAACGCTCGGTCAGCGTCGATTGGTCTTCCATCAACTCCATCGGCTCGGTGTTGCGGTACAGATGCAGCGGCTTCTTCGTCTGCACCCACGGCGGTATCATGTCGTTCGAATACAACAGGCCAAGGTATCCGTCGAAGCCGCGGCTCGTCGGCAGAAACTCCACAGACCCGTGGCCCAGATGCCACTTGCCGATCATCATCGTCTTGTAGCCCCGCTGCTTCAGCAATTGCGGCAGCAGAATCTCCGACGCCCGCAGACCGCCCGGCGAATCGGGACCGAAGTTGTTCGGTTGCCCGGCCCGCACCGGATACCGCCCCGTCAGCAGCCCCACCCTCGATGGCGTGCACACCGGCGCCGCCGCGTAAAACGACGTCATCCGCATCCCTTCCTGCGCCATGCGATCGAAATTCGGCGTGCGCAGCGTCGGATGCCCGTAGCAGGCCATGTCCCCGTACCCCATATCGTCGGCGAACAGGACAATGATGTTCGGAGGCTTCGGCCCCGCTTGGCCGAAGGCCATCGATGCGCCCCCGGCAACGCTCAGAAAACGGCGGCGATTCAGCGTGTTGCTCATGCGCCTAGCAGCTTACCATCTCGTTCCCCCACCCGGCTAGGGCCGCAACGCTCCTCAATGCTTGCGCCCAAACGCCATCAGACAGTGGATCCCGCCATTCCGCAGCAGGCTGAAACGGGCCGGAACATAGCTCGCTTCCACTCCCTTCGGCAACAGCCGTTGCAACTCCGCCAGCCACTCCTTCTCCACCCGCTCCAACCCCAGCGCCGGCAGAAACAAACGGTCTCCGATCAGCGCCGCGTTCCCATAACTCACCCCCGGCCATTCCTTGGAAACCGCCTCCCCAGGCTGTATCCATGGCGCCGGAATCACCGCAAATCCCATCCGCCGCAACCGGCTCTTCACCGCGTTCAACCCCTCCGCCGCGCTGCACCCCGAAATCTGCCGCTCTATCACCCCCAGCAGCCGCTCCGCCATCAATTGGCCCGCTCGCAGCTTCGCTCCCGCGTCCACCCAATCCAGCAGCAACTCGCGCTCCGCCGCCGCCATCCGCGTCAACGCCGCCCCTTCAATGCATCCCGCCGGCTGCTGCGGGCAATTCTCCCGCACATGCTTCTCCACCCGCTCGCGTACCGCCGGATCGGCCGCTACCTTCCATTCCCGAGATGCCTC
>JAEUQG010000318.1 GCA_016789755.1 Bryobacterales bacterium | reverse complement strand
GGAGAGGAATACGACACTGTGATCGCGATCGACGGCAATGGCTTCGATGTGGGCGCGCGTCATCGTGGACCAGATGAGGGCGCCGGTGGGATCGAACTTGGCGATGAAACCATTGGAGAAGGCGGGAATGAACCGTCGTTGCACGACACCGGGAGTTGTGGGGAAGTTATCGGAGACGGTATAGCCGGCGGCGTAGAGGTTGCCGCGATCGTCGGAGGCGACGCTGGTGACGTAGTCGCGATAACTGCCGCCGAGAATGGTGCTGAACCGGATTTCGCCGGAAGGGGCAAGGCGGGCGACGAAGCCATCCATCTGAGGAGCGATGAGCATGTAGGCCGCGCCGGGCGCCGCGCGGCAGGCGGTGACGTTGCTGAGTGTGCCGAGGCTCCAGGTCAAGCCGCCATCGTAGGACAACGCACCGGGATAGACGATGGTGGAAGGCTCGCCCGGAATGATGGCGATGGAGCCAGAGACAGGATTGGCGGGAATGTCCTTCCAGGTGTCTCCATAGTCGGTGCTCATGACGGCGGGGAATCCCGGGGAAAAGCCGTAGAGTACGCCGCTATGCAAAGGGTCGAGGCCGAGCGTCGAAGCCCGGACGCCGTTCAATCGGGTCCATGTGGCCATGCCGTCGGTGCTGCGGAAGAATGCGCCGTTGGAGGGAGGAATGGCCGCCACATAAGACACGCCGGCTTTGCCAGGATCGAAGTAGATGCTGTAGCAGGCGAAGGCAGGGGCAACGATGGGGACCGGGGACCAGGCGGCGCCGGTGGTGCGATAGAGGCCACTCAAGCCGCAGGCATACAGCGTGGACCGGGTGAAGGGATCGAGGGCTATGCGTGAGAAGCGGGGGTTGGGAAGTTCGGGCAATGGCCGCCGGGTCCAGGTATCCCCGCGGTCGGGGCTCGACAGCAACTCGCCGGCGGTGAGGACGAAGAGGGAGGTGGGTTCGAGGGTGCCGGTCTGCACGTCGAGCGGTTGTTCGGAGAGGATGCGCGTCCAGGTTTCGGCGGAGTCCGTAGTGCGGTAGAGAGCGTTGGCATCAAGAGCGTAGAGGACGGCGGGGTCGGTGGAATCGGCAATGAGGCGGAGGGGAGTAGGGACCGGGCGTTGCGCGTCTTCCCAGGTGCGTCCGCCATCGCGCGTGCGCCGCAAACCGCTGCTGGCGTGTTTGGGTTGGAAGGCGTTGACCAAAGGGAAAAGTCCGGCCTCCGTTTGTCCGCCGATGAGGATATCGCCGTTTGAGAGTGTGTGTCCCCGATGGATCCAGGTTTTTGCCGCAGGATCGAAGGATTGGATGCGGATCTGCGCCGCTGTGGAGATCGTGATCAGCAGGCTGATGACGACAGTGCGGAACATACCGCTTTGAACATAGCAGGTTCGATGGTCTCATCCTGCGCAGGCGCGGCGTGCAGTTGCGGTAAGCTCACGGTATATGATCCATGCTCGCGTTCTTGTTTGCGTCGTCGTCTCGCTGTGGTTGTGCTCCGCCACGCTGTTAGGGGAAACGCTGGACTACCGTGTTCTGGCGACATCGAAAACCTCGACGATGGAGAAGGAGATGAATGAGGCGGGCGAGGCAGGCTTTGTATTCAGCGCGGTGATGGGAGGCGAAACCGGCGGGGGCGGCAAGGAAGTGGTGACCGTGATGGTGAAGGGTGGCGAGGCGGGCCGCAAGCGCTACAAACTGCTGGCGACCTCCCGCACCGGCACGATGCAGAAGGAACTGCAGGAAGCGGGCGCGGAAGGCTTTGGCTATTGCGGGCAGACGGTGTTCCAATCGGCGTTTGGCGGGCGCGAGGTGGCGGTCATTCTGGAAAAGAATGCCGACGGCCCGGCGCAGCGGTTCGAGTACCTGCTGTTGGCGACGACGCGGACTTCGACCATGCAGAAGGAATTGCAGCAAGCCGGCGCGACTGGGTTCCGGCTGCTGGGGATGGTAGTGGGGAAAACGGCGATGGGTGGGAGCGAGGTGGTGAGCATTCTACAGCGGGTGAGTCAATAGGCTGCAGGAGTGCGCCGACCGGTCCTGGGGCCCGATGACGCGCCGGCTCAGTGAGGCGCCATGGCGCGCGCAACGCCAGATTCAGGTAGCGTCGAGGTTTGCTTGGTAAGCGTTACCCTGGAGAACGAATGCTCATCACGAAAATCAAGTGCTACCGAGTTGAGCTGCCCCTTCATGAAGGCAGCTATAAATGGTCCGGCGGCAATTCCGTCGAAGTGTTCGACTCCACGGTGGTTGAGGTCCAGACGGATGAAGGGGTCACGGGCTATGGCGAGATCTGCCCGTTAGGGGCGGCCTATCTAGCGGCCTACCCCGCCGGTGCGCGGGCCGGAATCGCCGCACTCGCGCCGCGACTGATCGGTCTCGACCCGACGCAGCCCTGGTCAATCAGGCGATGGACGGCGCCATGCGGGGGCACCCGTACGTAAAGTCAGCGCTCGACATGGCTTGCTGGGACATCCTTGGGAAGGTATGCGGCCGGCCCGTGGTCTCGCTGTTGGGCGGCCGGTTTGGCGAGACTTTCGCCTTGTATCGGGCCATCTCGCAGGAGTCTCCCGAGAAGATGTCTGAGATGGTTGGTGTCTACCGGACCCAGGGCTACACCAAGTTTCAACTGAAGGTGGGCGGCGATCCGGACACGGACATCGAGCGAATCCGACTTGCCTCGGCGCAACTCGGGCGAGGCGATGTGCTGGTGGCCGATGCCAACACGGGCTGGACGCAGCACCAGGCGGTCCGCGTTGCCGATGCCGTCCGCGCGATGGACGTCTATCTCGAACAGCCTTGCCTGCGATACGAGGAATGTCTGGCGGTTCGGGAACATACCAGCCGGCCGTTTATTCTCGATGAAGCGATCGAAGACATCGGGGCCGTCCTGCGCGGTTATCAGGACCGCGCGATGGATGTCATCAACCTGAAAATCTCCAAGGTGGGTGGTTTGACGAAGGCACGCCAGATCCGCGATCTATGCGTTTCACTCGGGATCGCGATGACCATCGAGGATACGTGGGGAGGCGACATCGTTACGGCAGCCATCGCGCATCTTGCGCATAGCACGCCGCCGCCGATGCTTTTCTCCTCCACCGACTTCAACAGCTATGTCACGGTCAGCATCGTGGAAGGGGCGCCGCAGCGCGACGGCGACCGGCTGGCAGCGCCGCTGAGCGGTGTACGAATCGTTAAATACTTACTCTGGTTGCTACTGCCGGCGGCGATGGCGACGGGCCAGCCACATGGCATCGAACAGACGGATTTCCCACCTGCGGAGTTTCGGGATCGCCGCGCGAAGGTATTCGATGCGATCGGCCGCAATTCCATCGCGATTGTTCCGGGCGCTTCGGCCATCGACGCACCGCCTATTTTCCGGCAGTCGAACGAGTTCTACTATCTCAGCGGCATCGAATCGGCGAACTCGTATTTGCTGCTTGACGGGCGGACCCGCCGGACCACGGTGTATCAGCAACACCGCAGTCCCGCCTGGGAGCGCCAGGTGGGCCCGGTGGTAGGCGCCGAGGATGTGACGCGGCACGGGCCCGTCAATGGAAAGTTCACCGCGGACCAGCGGGCGCTTTGCAACTTCGTCTTCGCCTATCGCCAGGCGTTTCTGAAACGTATCAAGCCGGGGGTCACACCGGAACAGGTGCTGGCGGAGGCGCGGGCGGAGATGGCGGGGTACCTGAAGACTCTTGCCTTCACCAAGGATAGCTACCGCAAGGCGGCGGAGAATGCGCTGCAATTCGCCGGCCACCTGCAGCATAGTGTCGGGATGACGGTCCACGACGTAGGCAGCTACCGGCGGAAGGAGTTCGTGCCGGGGCTTGTTTTCTCCGTCGATCCGATGCTCTGGATCCCGGAAGAGAATCTGTATGTCCGCATGGAGGATGTGATTGTAGTGACCGAGACAGGAATCGAGAACTTCACGGACTTTCTGCCGGGCAAGCCGGATGACATCGAAAAGCTGATGCGAGAAGAAGGCATCCTCCAACTGAGGGCGCCGACCAACCCATGACGATCGGAACGCCTACTTGCGCCGGTTGATTCGCCGCACTCTTTGGACTGCAAACCCAGGGTCTGGTTCGGCAGTGCTGCTCCATCCGACGGTCGAACGCTTTCGCGATCCGGTCGTGTGGGCTATCCTCCCTCCCCACCACGATCAAGATCGAAGAATTGCGGCTGATCGGATTCTGAGTCTGCGCGATCAGCCCTTCTCGATATTCGTTTGTGGTTCCAGCGGGAAGGTATACGCATCCGTGGTTTTCACTTCAACAACAAGCTCAGACTCCCCAGAGAACCGCCAGATGCCATCGAACCCAATCGCATTCTTGCGGCCTTGGTAGAGGCCATTCTCTACTTCGAAGTCGAGTCGGCACCCAAGTTCATTCACCAAATCCTGCAAGACCGACCCGCTCTTCTGAAATGGCGCTTCAAGGCACTGGCGAACGCAGGAGAACAGCGAATCTATGGGAACCAGGGTGAGGAACTCGCGAAACTCAACGGACGCCGGGCTACCATCGCGCAAGTTCCCGTCGCCCGCATTCGATACAACCTGCTGGATTGTCTATCCGAGGACAATCTCCCGGTTGCTTCGCCAGTAGTGAAGTATCGCCATGAAGAGAAGTTCGGGGAGAATGCAACCATGCTAGTGCGGGCGGTGCTTCCGAATGGATTCGAGGATTTGATCGAGGGTCAAATCCTTCTGCCACTGCTCGCGATCGCGAGTGTAGTCACCGGTCCCGGACCGATTCAAACGCAAGAACCGGGCCAGTCCATCGGGGCCCAACTCGCGTTGGAGGAGCTCAAGGGCGTGCCGTTCAAACTGCTCGTCCGTCAATTGGTCGATGGCGATCATAGTCCTTGCTCCTTGATCCAAGATAGCGGATTTCGCACGGGAATTCGAGGATTGCCCAATTTCCGAGCGGTCCGTTTCAGAAACCGGTCATCGGTGGTCAGCAGCACGTCTGCGCCAGCCGATTCGGCGGCAGCCAGGTGGAGTGCATCGAAGGGACCGTAGCCGAGCCCGACCAGACCCTGCGCGCGCAAGGCAATGACCTCGTCAGTCTCAATGCTCGTCACAGCTAAAGGGAGGGTTGTTTGTGCTTCCCTCCGTCTTTCTTGGGAGGGGTTCCGCCGAACCTCGTCCTCGAGAGCCTCGCTGGAAAGGAGTTCCACCACCCCGCGACGGACACCTGCCAAGACCTGCTCGACCGCCTCGGCTTCCTCCCGGATTCTGGCTTGCGACTGATCATCGGTTAGGCGGCTAAGACAGCAGGCGTCCAGGTAGACCTTCATGAGCGCGTCCGCGCAGCCCGCTTTTCGCGGCGGGCCTTCTCGAAGTCGGCGATCAGCTCTTCCGCAGCGATCCCCATCGCAGCGATCATTGCATCCATCTTCGCGCCTGCCTGCCGGACCGCCTCGATGTCTGCTCTGGTTGGCTTCTTAGAGCGCGGCAGATTGGCCGGCTTCGGGCGCGCACCGACTGGCACGAACACGCCGAGCGTTTCGCCGTGGCGGGTTACCATTACGGGCGTCTTCGAGTCCAGAATACTGGCCAGGTTCGCCCGGAACTCGCGGATTCCGAATTAGGTTCGCGGCATCGTCTCAGACGTCCGTTCGCTGTGTACACAATCATAGCGCTCCCCGGCTTTCCCGGCGCAGCGCGCGGCGGTTGGGTTCTTCTGTGGCTTGTCATTCTCTGCCTGCATACGAGCTCTATTGTTCCTGTCGGGTTGCGTGCAGCGATAGGGAAAAGCGGTGCAGGAAGGTGGGCGACGGGCGATTCCCAACAATCGCCTATGTGCTCGGGCCACCAATCCGCACGACGATTCGACTCAGGTTGAAAACCCCGGAGTCGATGGCCGACCCCGGAAGCTGCCAAGGCGGTAGCAAGGCGCTCACCGATGGCTGGTGCAGCGCAAGAGTCGGCCAAGGCTCCTCACGAAACGAAGAGGAGTTTACAGAGTGCCGATCACCCTTAAGCCGCAACTCATCCGGCTGGACACCACCGAATTACTCAAAGACAATTTGCTGACGCCGGTCCGTCAGGGCGTGACGCGCCTTGAGAATATCGTCAAGGACGCGGAACGTCGGATTGAAGAAATTCGGCGATTGGTTGCCGGTCCCGCTGGTAAAGGGACTGCGCCCACCCATTCCGCCCCCAAAGCCCCCGTCCAACACCGCTATCAGCACACCAAAGGCATCGACGCTGTCAAACAAGAAGTGGAGAGCCAAGGCCGCCATGGCGGAAGAGTTCAGTTCCCGCCACTGGTCAATCCGCGCCATGCTTCGGCGTGCCCGCCCCCTCAGCATTACCCCTGGTGCCGGTGACGTAGTCCAGGGCATGGCGTTGCGCGCCCACTACGCTCAGGTCCTTCAATACGCCGGTCCAGCGGAACTGGCCAATTGGGCACAACAAGCCATCGATGACACCGACCCTGTACTCATGGACGCCGCGCTCCGCGCCAATGACTCAAGGAAAAGAGACGAGAGAGCCTTCCTGTCCCCTGGCGTTTTGGAGCTCTTCGGCGACAATTGGACGGAATATAAAACGGCCAAAGCGATCCTCGAAGAAACGGTCACGACGGCCAAACGAGGCGGCATCATCTTCGCCGGTTTCATGAAGGGCACCGGTCAGGTGGCGTTGAACCGCATCGCGCTTGGCCTGCGCGTGGCGCAATCCGACTACAACTTAGAGGAAGACGGTTCGATTGTCTTCAAGCAGCCGGACAACAACGAACGATTGGACACCGTTGGCGTCAAGCTGCGGCAGATGACGAAGAAGTAGACCACAACAACGAAGCCCTGGGAAAGGCAAAACAATGCTCAAACAATTCAATCAGACCTTGCTCAAAGCTCTGAAGGCCAATGGTCGATTGGCACGTGGCGGTGCCGACACCGTCGTTTGGTTCGGTGCCGACGGTTCCGCCAATTCAGCGTGTGCGGTGGAGGACGGTCCGCCGCACCTCACGCGGATCACGTGGACTCGCTTTGACGCGGATTGGCAGGAATCCCACATCTACTGTCTCACCGCGGAAATTGGCGACATCGCCGCTTGGCTTGCGGGAAAAGCACCCGACATTAACCATCCCCCGGATGGAATGCAGCGATGGGGGCTGACCGTGCTGCGCAGCGCTGCGTATCAGCACGTGATTGAAACCGGCCGATTGGCTGTCAAACTGGCGGCCAAGTCCGGGAACCCCGGCGTCCTCGAACGGTGGCTGACTCAGTTCGGTGAGCCGACCGCCGCATAAGTTCCCTGGGTGCCCGGCGTACCTTCCCGCCCGCTGAGCACCTGGGACGCTGCTCAACGCCTGCGGCCCTATTTCTATTCCTTTGGGGGCCGTCGGCGTTGGGTGGCGAGTAGACACCACCTATTTGGGAGGGACGTTCGGAACGAACTTGGCGTGAGCAGCCCGGAGCGTCTTGAACCCCGAGTCGTGAGTTGCTGTGTATTCTAACTTCTGCTCAAAGAACCGAAGGCGATCCCGAGACTGTTCAATTATTTGCGCCCAGGTCTTTGCCCATATACTTACTGTTCCCATCTTCGATGACCTGGCGATGACCAAACCCATTGGTCGATCGTCCTGATTGGCTTCCATCTTGGCGTCCTCGGCCATGTCATTTGAGACCGCCCAAAATGTCCAGTGCGTTGGAACTGTGGCGAAGCGAGCATCCTTCTCGATTGCGACGGCATACTTGCGAACCTGCGTCAAAACATCCGAGTCAATCTTCTGCGTTGGGCGCTTGAGCTCGATGACCAGCTTATGGCGCGGCTCCCCGGAACCACGGGGCAATTCCTTCCCCAGGACAATGTCTACAACTCCGTCCTCATCGCTCTCATTGCCACAGAAGACCGGGTCCGTGACATCTTCGCTCGGCGAGACGTGCTTCAAATGACTTCGTAGGACGTTGGTCAGGTTCTCGTCATCATTGACCAAGCTAAACTCTTCGCCGAAGATCCACGTGTGTTCTGCCACCAGCCGGTGTAATTGGGTTCTCTCCTTGAACACCTGCTTGGCTGGCTTGTTGTAGAGCAAGTAGTCGAGTCCGGCGAGAACTTCCAGCCGGTTTGCAACGATCCGCGAAGCGTTAATCATCGCCGACAGCGAAGTGCGCTCCAACAACTCGGCCAGTTCTTCCTGCCGTTCTCGTGGTAGACCAATGAGGTCTTGTATCACCCGCCTGGCCAGAGATGGATTGGACTCGACAGCCACTTTAAGCAGGCTGAAGATTAGCTTCCGGTTCTTGGGCTTGGCGACCTTGAACTCCGGCAAGTACGCATCGACATTCGCGGCGACGACATCGAACACCTGGCGTTCCGTCTGTTCGATAAAGGTAATGGGCTCGCCCTCATACGGATAGATCTCATCCTGCTTCCATTGCTCCACCACTGAGGCGGACTTCTCTGCCTCTCGTTCGAGGAAGTGTTGCCGAAGCCTTTCGCGGATGATCTCCAGGAGTTTACCCAGGTCGCCCAACTCAACGTCGATTGTGCCGTTCTCGGCCATCTCCGACAGAAGGGCGCTCCGCACATACGCTGTAAAGTCGAACCCTGGTGCCTTGATACCGGCAGGCAGTTCCCGGAGCGTGAACCCGTTGGCGTCGCACAGGTACAGCGCCCGTTCCAACGGAACTCGCCATTCGACAATGGCCAGCGAAACCTTGTGGGTGCGACCGTCCTCCGTTTGGAAGTCATCGAGGTTGTACTCGGCGACGTTGTCTTCCAGAGCGACCGGATCAACACGCGTCCCGCCGTAGGCCAGCGTGACTGAAGGGTACTGGCGAAGGTACAAAGCAAAGAGGCGGGTTAATTCCGCGACGGCTTTGTCCTCATCAAGGCTGGCTTGGTGAGACACCACATTGCTCAACGTGACGACCGTTCCGGTGGCAACGCGCTTGCTTGCTACTGGCGGATCAAAATTGAAAGTTCGTTTGTTCCCGGCTGCTGCCCTGATCGTATATTCCTTCAGGCCATCCTCGTCGTAGACTGATTGCCATTTGACGTTGTCTGCCACTGCGAAGGCCCGAAAGCGACCTTGCCCGAGTTTGCCGTGCAATAGCCGGTGCTCGAACTTTGTTAGTGCTTCATGTTCTTTCCACGATCCGCCGAGTTTACCGAAGCCAGTCTTAGCTTCGGAATACGACATGCCCGTTCCGTCATCTACAACCTCGATGCTGTCGATTGAATTGAGTTCACGCCGCACCAGGGTTACGGACACATTGCGCGCATCCGCGTCAAAGCCGTTCCAGATGAGTTCGGCCACACCGAGAATTGGCTTCTTGGCGCTGGCCAAACGGTCGATGTGATCGTTTTGGACTTCAACAGTAACGGAATCCATGGCAATTGGGCTTTCGGGGACAATCCCAATCATAGCTGTTCGCGAGGGCGCGATACGGAGTGGTGGCCCCAGCGTTTAGGGCTGCTCTGCCCCACCCACGCTGACGACTTGCCGCGCACGACGAAGCACGAGCACGCACCACGGCGGCGCACACCGCGACACCACCAAACCCTGTCTCAGGCCGAAACCGGACCGGAAACCTTTTAGAGATGGCCCGTAAAAGGTAAAGGCGGCCATCTCTGGCCGCCTGCTATTCGTGCGTATCTTACTGATACCGCTTCAGATATTCTGGAGCCACCCGCCGGGATTGAACCGGCGACCTGCTGATTACGAATCTTTCCGGCCAGTACTTCCTTGGTTTCCGCTATTTTCCGCTAGTTTACGCAAACTGTTGATTTGCAGTATACTTATAGGCGATGGTAGCGCTAGGCCGTTGAGCCTCGGGAAGTTTACGGGCGTCGAAAAACCCTCGATATAACCTCGATGGCGTTGCCAAAAGGGAGTACACGCCACCATGTCACAATTGGCCACCAACGTAATCGCGATGCCCGCGCCCGTCATTCCGAACCGGCGCAAGGCGCGATTGAAACTCACGGATGCGAACGTCAAGACCTTCCCGTTTCAGGGCGCGGATGACGGCGCAGCGGCCCGGCGCGAACAACGCGCCCATGCCTTCGGGCCGGAAGAGAAGTTGCCGGCCATCTACTACGACACCGAGGTGAAGGGCTTCTTTGTCCTCTGTCACCGGACATCGCGCAGCTTCTACGTTCAGCACGATATCGCGGGCACCTCGGTCATGGTCAACCTCGGGCGCGTCGATACCCTTCCGATCAAGGAAGCCCGCAAGTTGGCGATGGCCGCGATTGTCCAGATGAAGAACGGCATCAACCCGAACGACGAAAAGAAGGACCGCAAGCTTCAGGCGATTGTCGATGCCGAGACGGACGGATTCACGCTGGCCGATGCCGTCCAGCTTCACCTGTACGAACGCAAGAAGGAACGCAGCGAGAAGACCATCACCGAGTACAAGAAGATATTCGACACCCACCTCAAGCACCTCATGGATAAACCGCTCACGTGGCTCGGCACCAACCAGTTCATGATCGAGGAACTTCACGACAAGATCACCAAGCACGGTTGGGATACGGGTGCCAAGAAGATTCGAGGATGGAAGAACCGCAAGCCCGCGCCGTATGCAGCCAACGGCATGGTGCGGGCATTCCGCGCCGTCTACAACTACGCCCGCGTCAAGAAGGCCCACCTGAAGCTGCCGGAGTTCCAACCGTTCGACATGAACCCTGAACACGCCAAGGAATCGGCCCTCACCCTCGATCAACTGCCCGCTTGGTACGCAGCCGTCATGAAGCTGCCCAACCCCGTCAGGCGCGACTTCAACCTGTTCGCGCTGTTTACGGGCAACCGGAGTGCCGCCACGTGCGAGATGCAATGGGAGCATGTGGACCTGACGGGCGCGGCGAACGGCGTGCCCTCGGTCTTCATCCCGACACCCAAAGGCGGCAAGGCCAAAGCCTTCTACATCCCGTTGTCGGACTTCCTGGTGGACCTTCTGAAGAAGCGCCGGGCGTGTAATGCGACCAAGGCTATCTTTGGCGAATCGCCTTGGGTGTTTCCGGCTGGCGATAGCGACAGTGGGCATATCGAGGAACCGGCTGAGAAGCGCCACGAGTTCCTCAAGGACTTCTCGCCACACGCCCTGCGTCACTCCTATGCGACGTTCGCCCAAGGCGCGGGCATCAAGCTTACCGACATCAGCTTTCTGATGAATCACCGCCCGGCCAACCT
>JAEUQG010000294.1 GCA_016789755.1 Bryobacterales bacterium | reverse complement strand
CTACTGACCACTATCCTATTCTTCGCATCCTCCCTCCTCCACGCCCAGAACGCGCAGATCACCGGCCGCGTCAGCGATTCCCAGGAGGCCGTCATCGCCGGCGCCGAAGTCTCCGCCACCAACGTCGCCACCCAGGTCGTCCGCCGCACCGTCACCAATGAGCGCGGCCTCTACACCATCCCGACCCTCCCGCCAGGCGTCTACCAGCTCAGCGTCTCCAAAGACGGTTTCCGCACCGAAGCCCGCACCAACCTCCAACTGATCGTCGACCAGACCGCCACCATGGACTTCATCCTCCAAATCGGCGCCGTCACCGAGAAGATCGAAGTCAACGCCCAGGCCGCTCTCCTCGATGAACAAACCTCCTCCCTCGGCCAATTGATCGACAACGCCAAAATCCAGAACATCCCCTTGAACGGACGCAGCGCCTTCCGCCTCGTTCAACTCACCCCCGGCATCCTCAGCACCCGCGCCGCCGCCGGACAGTTCGGCGACATCCCCGTCAACACCACCTGGGACACCAACTTCTCCATCAATGGAGGACGCGCCCAAAGCAACGAAATCCAAATCGACGGCGTCCCCGCCACCGCCGGCTTCTTCAACCAGATCACCACCATCCCCTCCATCGAATCCACCCAGGAATTCAAGGTCCAAAGCAACAACCTCTCCGCTGAATGGGGCCGCTTCGGCGGCGGCGTCCTCAACGTCAGCACGCGCTCCGGCACTAATGAATTCCACGGCTCCGTGTTCGAATTCCTCCGCAACAGCGCCTTCGACTCCAATGAGCTCTTCAACAAAACTTCCGGCCGCGCCAAGCCCCCCTTCCGCATGAATCAGTTCGGCGGCGCCATCGGCGGCCCCATCCTCCGCAACCGCACCTTCTTCTTCGGCGACTATCAGGCAACCAGGTGGCGCCGCGGCGACGTCTTCCGCTCCTCCCTCCCCACCCCCGCTGAGCGTACCGGCGATTTCAGCCTGACCCTCGGCCCCACCGGCGCTCTCGCCACCATCTACGACCCGCTCTCTTCCCCCACCGCCCGCACGCCCTTCGCCGCCAACCGCCTGCCCGCCTCCCGCATCAGCCCCATCGCCCAAAAAATGATCGCCTTCTACCCTCAGCCCAACGTCCAGGGCGATCCCTTCACCAACTTCAACAACTTCATCTCCAACGCCCCCCGCAAAATCGACTCCGGCCAGTTCTCTGTCAAAGTCGATCACCAGCTCAACGACAAGTGGCGCACCTTCGCCCGCATCGCCCGCAATAAAACCTCCCTCTCCCAACCCGACTACTTCGGCAACGTCGCCACCTCCGGCAACGGAGCCGTCGGCACTACCCCCTTCACCCAGCACACCGCCGCCCTCGACAACACCGTCATCCTCAACGCCACCACCGTGCTCAGCGTCCGCTACGGCTTCGCCCGCTGGTATCAGTTGCGCCAAACCCGCAGTTACGGCTTCGATCAACGCGAACTCGGCATCCCCTCTTCCCTCGTCAGCCAGTTTCAAATCCCCGTCTTCCCCACCGCCAACGTCGAACAGTACGCCGCCCTCGGCGGCCAAAGCTATCTCGACAACGGCAACGACACCCACAGCCTCCTCGCCTCGGTAACCAAGACCCGCGGCCGCCACAATCTCAAGTTCGGCAGCGATCTTCGCCTCAAACGCATCAACTACTTCAACCTCGGCTCCGGAGGCGGCGTCTACACCTTCAATCGCGTCTTCACCCGCGGCCCCAATCCCAACGTCTTCACCAACACCGGCAATGGCGTCGCCAGCATGCTGCTCGGAGTCCCCGCCTCCGGCAACGTCCCCACCACCGTCGGCGTCGCCATGCAGAACTACTACATGGGCTTCTACCTCCAGGACGACATCCGCCTCACCGGCAAACTCACCGTCAACCTCGGGCTGCGCTATGAAACCGAATCCCCCTACACCGAGCGCTACAACCAGATGAACAGCTTCAACGTCGATCTCCCATCCCCCGTGCGCAACCCCGCCTTCCCCAACCTCACCGGCGGACTCGAGTTCGCCACCCCCGCCCGCCGCACCGTCCACGATTGGGATAAGAGCAACTTCGCCCCCCGCATCGGCTTCGCCTACGCCCTCAACGGCAAAACCGTCCTCCGCTGGGGAGCCGGATTATTCTTCTCTCCTTTGGATATTTCCAATAATGCCGTCGGATTTTCCCCCTCCGACGGATATAGCGCCACCACCCCGCTCGTCGCCTCCCTCGACAACGGCGTCACCCCCTTCCGCACCCTCGCCGATCCTTATCCCGACGGCCTCGTCGCCCCCACCCGCAACTCCCTCGGCGCCTCCACCTTCCTCGGCCAGGCCCCCGCCGTTTGGGATTCCCATCCCGTCCTCGGAGAAAACTACCAGTGGAATTTCGACATCCAGCGCCAACTCCCCGGGAATATGGTCGCCGACGTCAGCTACGCCGGCAGCCGCGGCATTCACCTCGGCTTCCGCAACCGCGAGATCAACGCCCTCGATCCGCAATATCTCTCCCTCGGAACCGGCCTCAACACCCTCACCGACAACCCCTTCGCCGGCCGCATCAACGTCGGCGCCCTCAGCCAGCCCCGCGTCGCCCGCCGCCAACTGCTCTTGCCTTACCCCCAATTCACCGGGGTCAACATCATCAACATGGCGATGGCCAATTCCATCTATCACTCGCTCCAGGCGAAACTCGAACGCCGCTTCGCCCAAGGCTTCAGCGTCCTCATGGCCTACACCGCCGGCAAGGTCATCGCGGACTCCGCCAGCCAGGTTTCCCCCATCGGACCCACCAGCCTCGGCACCGTTCAGAACTGGTATGACCTCCGCGCCGAACGCGGCCTCTCCGACATGGACGTCGCCCAATCCCTCACCGTCAGCTTCGTCGCCGAACTCCCCTTCTGGCGCGGCAAGCGTTACGGCGGCTGGCAGATCAACGGCGTCTCCAGTTACGTCGGCGGCACCCCGCTCACCCTCTCCGCCCCCATCCCCGGCGGCGGCAACCGCCCCAACTCCACCGGCCTCTCCGCCCGCATCGATGCCTCACGCACCCGCGGCCAGCAAATCGACCGCTGGTTCGATATCTCTCAATTCACCCTCCCCGCTTCCTTCTCGCTCGGCAACGTCGGCCGTTCCCTCCCCGACGTGCGCGGCCCGGAAATGCTCAACACCGACTTGTCTCTCATCAAGAACACCCCGATCAAGGAAGGCGTCTCTCTTCAGTTCCGCCTCGAATACTTCAACATCTTCAACCGCGCCAATCTCGATCTGCCCAACACCGCCTTCGGCAGCGGACAATTCGGCAGAATCACCGCCACCGCCGGCCTTCCCCGCGTCGGCCAGATGGCCCTCAAACTGAATTTCTGAAAATCGCCGCGCCTACATCTCCCGCCGGTTCTCTAGCGACTTGGTCATCGTCACTTCATCGGCGAATTCCAGGTCGCTGCCCACCGGCAGCCCCATCGCGATGCGCGTCGTCTTCACTCCCAGCGGCTTCAACAGCCGCGACAGATACACCGCCGTCGCTTCCCCTTCCACCGTCGGATTCGTCGCCAGAATCACTTCCCCCACTTCCCCCGTCTGCATTCGCACTAGCAGACTCTTGATCCGCAACTGCTCCGGACCCACCCCGCGCAACGGACTAATCGCCCCATGCAGCACGTGATACACACCGTTGAACTGCCGCGTCACTTCGATCGGCAGAATGTTCGGCGGTTCCTCCACCACGCAAATCACCCCATGATCGCGCGACTCGTCCCGGCAATACAGACACTGCTCGCTGTCGCTGATGTTGTTGCACACCGTGCACAGCCGCAGCTTGTCCTTCACATCCAACACCGCCTTCGCCAGCCGCTCGGCATCCTCGCGCGAGGCGCGCAGCAAATGAAACGCGATCCGTTGCGCCGATTTCTGCCCCACCCCGGGCAGACGGCGCACTTCCTGTATCAGTCGCGCAAGCGGTTCGGCGAAATCGGGCATGATTCGCCCCTAAAACAGGCCCGGAGGCAGACCCATGCCCCCCAGCATCCCGCCCATCTTCGACTGCACCTGTTGATCCACCATCCGCACCGCCTCGTTACATGCCGCCATCACCAGATCCTGCAGCATCTCCACGTCGCCCGCCACTTCTTTGTCGATCTTCACGCTCACCACGTTCTTCTGCCCGTCCATGCCGATCGCCACCATGCCCCCGCCCGTCGTCGCCTCGACGCGGATCTTCGCGATCTCTTCCTGCATCTTCTGCTGCATCGCCTGCGCCTGTTTCATCGCGGCCTGCATGTTCATTCCGCCCGGTAGCTTCATTGGGTCTCCTTTAGATTGCGCACAGCGCGTACTTCGCTCCCCGGAAACAGGTCGCGGTATCGCTGCACTTCGGGATTGCTCAATGCGCGCGTCGTCGCCTCGTCTTCCTGCGCGCGCCGGTCCACCCCTTGCGATGGCGCCACCGCCGGCGCCTGGTCCGAAATCGTCAGCTTGATCTTCGTGGCGCGCTTCATCAGCGCATCGACGGCCTTCTGCATGTCCTTGTTCTGCACGGCCATCTTGAATTCCTTCGAGGTCACGAACTCCACTTCGCCCGCGCCTTCCTTCACAATGGAATGCTCCACCGCGTCGGCAATGAACGTTTGCCCCCGCTCGTTCAACCATTCGAGCAACCGCCCCCGCAGATCCCCCGTACTGGCCCCCACCGGAGCCGCCGCAGCCGCAGGCGCTGCCCCAACCGAGGCCGCAGGCGCAACCGCCGCCTTCGCCGCCGGAGCCGGAGCCGTAAGCCGCGACGTCGTCGATGTCATCGGCGTCGATGCGCTCGACGGAGGCGTCGGCGGAGCCGCCGGCGCATTCCCGCTACGCATCTGCGCGATCAGTTCTTCCACCCCCTGCAATCGACCCGCATGTACCAGCCTCACCAGCCCCAACTCCAAATGCATCCGCGGCTGCAACGACACCTGCAAACCCTGAAACAATTCCAGGATCAAATGTAAGTACCGCGTCAAATCCTCTTCCGAAAACTTCGCCGCCATCTCCCCCAAACGCGCCCGCTCATTCGACGATGCCGCCACCAGCCGCGTCTCCGCCCCCCCGACCCGCGTCACCAGCAGATTCCGGAAGAACCGGCACAACTCCCGGCAGAAATGTTGCAAGTTCTGCCCCGAATGCTCCAGTTCCTGCACAATCTCCAGCATCCGGTTCGCATTCCCCTCCAGCAGCGCCGCCGTCACCTGCTCCAGCGTCTGCATCGAAAAGCGCCCCAGCAACCGGCGCACTTCCGCCGCCTCCAGCCGGTCCCCGCAGCAGGCAATCGCCTGATCCAGCGCCGACAACGAATCGCGCACGCTGCCTTCCCCCGCCAGCGTGATCACCGACAGCGCTTCCTCTTCCGCCGCAATGTTCTCTTTCCCGCAAATGCCGCGGATGTGCTCCAGCAACTGCCCGTAATCCACTGACCGGAAGCTGAACTGCTGGCACCGCGATGCGATCGTGTTCGGTATCTTGTGCGACTCCGTCGTGCACATCATGAACACCACCCACTCCGGCGGCTCTTCCAACGTCTTCAACAGCGCATTGAACGCCTCGTTCGTGATCTGGTGCGCTTCGTCGATAATGAAAATCTTGTACCGGTCGCGCGCCGGCCGGAACCGCACGCTTTCCCGCAACTCGCGCATCTCATTGATGCCCCGGTTCGACGCCGCGTCGATTTCAATGACGTCGATCGGATTGCCGCCCGATATGTCCCGGCAACTGGCGCACACCCCGCACGGGCTGATCGTCGGCCCCTGCTCGCAATTCAGACACCGCGCCACAATCCGCGCCACCGTCGTCTTCCCCGTCCCGCGCTGCCCGGAAAAAATGTATCCATGCGCAATCCTGCTTTGCGACAGCGCATTCTCGAGCGTCGTCCGCACATGCTCCTGCCCGATCAATTCGGCAAAGGATTTGGGTCTGTATTTCCGGGCGATGACCTGATACATGTGTGGGGGAGCGCTTTGCCAGACCCCGGGTGATCCGCGGCACACAAGCTAAACCACTACCGTTGCTTCCTTCCGGACCTGGCGGGGTTTGCAGCCGCCCATTGCACGGAGCCCGGAGCCTGACAATTTCCCATCATAGCAGGCATCGCCCATCCTT
>JAEUQG010000278.1 GCA_016789755.1 Bryobacterales bacterium | reverse complement strand
GAGGCCCGCAAGTCAGCGGAACTCGTTTTGCCCGGTGGACACACGTTTCAAATCGCCATGGCGAGGCAGGAGAAATATCTCAAATCGGGCGGCAAGGCGCACATCGCCGCGGCGTCGATCCACGAGGATCTGCGTTGCCGCGATTTCACCGTGAATTCCATTGCCCTCTCGCTCGGCAAGGCTTCGAAGGGGCTGCTGCTCGATCCAACCAACGGGCTCGGCGACCTGGAGCGGCGGGAGTTGCGTACGGTGAGCAACTACGCGCTGTACGATGACCCGGTACGGCTGTGGCGGCTGATCCGGCTGAAGGTGCGGCTCGGCTTTGAGATCGAAGAGCGCACCATGAATCAGTACCGCAACGCGCGCGAGGCGGAGGTGGAGCGGCACATCGCGCCGCGGGCGCTGTTCACCCAGTTGCGCGCCATTGCCAACGAACTCAACCCGGTCGATGTGCTGAAGGCGCTCGAAGATGAGAAGCTGCTGGACGCGGTCTCGCCGGCACTGGCCGGACCGAAATTGAATCTGCAGGGCTTTGCCAAGCTGCAGAAAGTCCGGGTTAACATCCCCTTCGGGATTGAGTTCGCGGTGGACAATTTCGCTCTCTTCCTGCAATTGATCACGGAGAAACTGGCGCCCAAAGAGCGCTCGGCGATGATGAAGGCGATCGAGGCGACAAAGGCGGAATCGGATTGCGTGTCGAAGCTCGAAGCGCGCGGCAAGAAGCTCGAGGCGGTGCTGAAATCGGCGAAGCTGCAGAAACCGTCGCAGGTCTACAACGTGCTTGCCGCCGAACCCGGCGATACGATGCTGCTGCTGTTGATGCGGTCGCAGCAACGCATTGTGCAGGACCGCATTCGCAATTACTTGCAGAAGTACCTGCTGGCAGCGTTGGAAGTGACGGACAAAGACATCGAGGCGGAGGGCCTCAAGCCGGGCACGCCGAAATTCAAGGCGCGGAAAGCGGAGAAGATCGCGGCGCGATTGGATGCGCGGCCGAAGAAGGTTGTTCCTCCGCCGGTTCCCGAGCCCGTTCCCGTTGCCGCCGCGGCCCGCGGTAGATTGTAAGGGATGCAGACTTCCAGCAACGATCGCATTTCGCTGGGCGTGGTGGGCGTGCGCGGCCGCGGGCGAGACCATATCCAGTTCTATTCGAAGATCCCCGGCGCCCATATTGCCGCCGTATGCGACATCGACCAATCGCAGAGCGAGCGCGCCGTGGCGCTGGTGGAAAAGGCGCAAGGCCACAAGCCGAAGGTGTTCTCCGACATGCGCAAGATGTTCGAGGACAAGTCTATCGACGCGGTCTCCATCGCCAATTGCAACCACTGGCATGCGCTGTCCACCATCTGGGCCTGCCAGGCTGGCAAGGATGTCTACATCGAAAAGCCGGCCAGCCACAATATTTGGGAAGGCCGCAAGATGGTGGAGGCCGCGCGCAAGTACAACCGCATTGTGCAAGTGGGAATGCAAAGCCGCACCACCGCCCACAAGCAGCAGGCGATGGAACTGCTGCGCCAGGGCATCATCGGCAAGGTGTACATGGCCAAAGGCCTGTGCTACAAGCGGCGCAAGTCGATCGGCAGCGGGCAGAGCGGCCCCGTGCCCCCCGGCGTGGACTACGATCTGTGGCTGGGACCCGCGCCGATGCGTCCCTTCAATGCCGTGCGCTTTCATTACAACTGGCACTGGTTTTGGGACACGGGCAATGGCGACATCGGCAATCAAGGCGTGCATGAGCTCGACATCGCGCGGTGGGGTTTGGGCAAGACAACGCTCCCTACATCGGTGGTGAGCACTGGCGGCAAGTTCGCCTACGACGACGATCAGGAAACGCCCAATACGCAACGGGCCGTTTTCGATTATGGCGATTGCCAACTGGCGTTCGAGGTGCGCGGCCTGTTGACGCATGGCGAAGGCGGATTGGAGCCTGACGGCGAGCACACCATCGGTAACACCTTCTTCGGCAGCGACGGCTATATGAGCGTCGATTTGAATGGATTCACCGTGTGGCGCGGCGACAAGCGCGAGAAGGTGAAGGAAGTGAAGTTCCAGGAACCTGCGCGTTGGGACACCACTCCGCACATGAGCAACTTTGTCGCCGCCGTGCGCAGCCGCAGGCACACCGATCTCACCGCGGATATCGAGGTAGGCCATTTGTCGGCCGCCCTCTGCCACATGGCGAACATTTCCTACCGCGTGGGGCGCAAGCTGCAGTTCGATCCGTCGAAGGAACGTTTCGTCAACGATGCCGAAGCCAACCGGCTGGTCACGCGCCAGTACCGCGCGCCCTACGTGGTTCCGGAGCGGGTGTGACGATGACGCTTTCCCGCCGCGCGGTACTCGCCGCGCTCGCTTCCGGCGCCTCTCTTTGCGGGGCGTCCAAACAATATGCCGGCATTGCGTTTGAAGTGATCCGCAACGGCAAGTCAAAGCGCCGTTATCTATTGATCCACGGCGATGAGCAGACGGCGCGGGAGGTGCTGCGCGAGCATATGAAGACGCAGGAAGGCATCGCCCATCTGGTGATGTCGGAGGAACGTCTGGTGCCGGTGCCCGGCGGCAAAGTGGATCCCAACCGGCTGTGGTCGCGCGAAGGGGCGGAGAAGAATCTGAAGCGCGTCAATCCGGAGTGGAGCGACGGCCAGATCGCGGCGGAATTGCGGCGCTTGGATAAGGAACGCAACAAGCTGATCGAAGCGGTGATGCCGCCCGAGGGCGGATTGTTGGTGGCCGTGCACAACAATGCGCGCGGCTATTCGGTAAAAGAAGAGGCGCCGGTCAGCGATGCGGTGTCGTTGAAAGAGAACGAATCGCCGCACGAGTTTTTCCTTGCCACCGATGAATCGGATTACCGCATTCTGGCCACCGGTCCCTACAACGTGGTGTTGCAGGCGAAGGGTCCGGCGGAGGACGACGGATCGTTGTCGCGGCTGATGGCGCGGCGGCGAGCAAGGTATGTCAACCTGGAATGCGCGCTTGGGAAGAAAGACCGCCAGCGTGAGATGTTACAGTGGCTGGAACGGAATCTTCCCTAGCCGGCGCGCTATAGTATCGCCTATGAAATCTGCATTGCTGCTGGGGATTGCCTTGGCCGGGCTGCTGCCCGCCGAGACGCTGCAACAGGGGGAGCGCGACCGTGCGATGAGCCATCTGCACGTCACGCGGAAAATGTTCCTCGATTCGCTGGAAGGGGTCAGCGCGGCGCAGTGGGCGTGGAAGCCCTCGCCGGAAGTATGGTCCGTGGCGGAAGTGGCCGAACATATCGCGCTCAGCGAGGATATGCTGATGGGTTTGGTGAAGAAGGTCGTGGCAGGGCCCGCGGCAACCGCCGAACAGAAGGCCGAAGCCAAGGGTAAGGATGAATTCGTTCTCAAGGCGCTGGTGGATCGCAGCAAGAAAGCGCAGGCGCCGGAACCGCTCAAGCCCACCAACAAGTGGAAGACGAAGGAAGAACTGATCGCCGCGTTCAAGAAGAGCCGCGACAACACCATTTCCTATGTGCAGACGACCGCCGACGATTTGCGCGGGCATGCGACGCCACACCCGGTCTTCAAGCAATTGGATGGCTATCAATGGGTGTTGCTGATTTCCGGCCACGCCGAGCGTCACATCCTGCAGTTGCAGGAAGTGAAGGCAATGTCCGGATTCCCCAAGTAAAACGCTACAGAGAGCGCGTCCAGGCCGCGGTTTCCCGATTGGCCTGGGTGATCGCCGCAATCACCGCCTCGTTCGGACGCTCCTGTTCATCGAGCAGGCCGCGGCGGCGTGTGCGGTTCGTTGTGTAGGCGCCGCACAGGTGATAGCCCACCGCGCCGGGTAGCTTCCGGATTTCCGCCAGAACCGCTGGATAGTGTTTGGGGTTGTGGAGAACTGCGCCGTTCTCACCGCGCATGTTGCCTGCGCTGTCGGCGACAAACACAGGTTTGCCGGTCTGCTTGTGCCAGTGGGCCAGATTCGCGGCGATCCGTTCCGCGGTGGCGAAGTGCTGGAAGCAGAGGGCATCGACATAAGGCAGCGCGGCCTGCACCACCTCCGGCGGGATGGGTTCGGCCGCCTCGTAACGGTCGCCGAAGATGAGATGGTGCTTGTCGTAACGGCGGATGGCGGCAGAGGTCACCTTGTAGTATTGAGCGGCGAGGTCGTGGAGTTGGCGGCGCCCTGCCGGTGTGTCAAGCTGCTTGGGGTCGAACATCGGACCCTTCCAGGCGCTCCATTGCTTGGTGTGCACCCAGGTGGGGCAATCGATGAAGAAGTAACCAATCAACTTCGAATCGTCTGCCAGCGGCACGCAGTGCTCGCGCGCGACGTGGTCGCACCAATCGGCGAACTCGCTCGAAAACAAGCTGGGGTTGCGAGTCTCGGCCTCCCATTGGTGGAAGCCGGCAAAAGGCAGCAAGTGGCAGTAGGGCATGTTGAGCCACTGGTATTCCTCATAGGTCCAGGCGCGCGAATGGCGGTGGTTGGTCAGCCCGCGCGTGACCACCTCCTGCGACCAGCCGACGCAATTGAAACCCCAGGCAAGCAGGTTGCGGCGCACGCTTTCCTCCAGCCAGCGGCGCATGCTGTTGGCATACTTGCCGTTCCAGATGCTGCCGTTTTCGGCGTAGCGCAAGCCAGCCGGATCGATGTGATTAAGACCGAGCGAAAGCTGCCGTTCGCCGCCTGGCGTGAAAAACCACCAGCGGCCCGCCTGCTGCCGCAGCGTGAAGAACGTTCGCGCGGCAGGTTGCGCCAGCAGCGCGGACTGCGCCAGAAAACCGCGGCGGGTGAGGTGCATGTTATTTTGCGGCGAGTTTCACGGCCAGCCGCGAAGCGAAGCGGGCCACGTTGATGACGGCGCGCTCGTGCGTTCCTTCGCCGATCTTTTCCCGCTCATCGTGCGCTTCGACGCGGCACAACACGCGGCGGTCAGCCGCTTGCAGCACCTCGGCGGTGAAAGTGACGCTCATGCCGATGGGGGTGGCGGCGAGGTGCTTCACATTTACCTCAGTGCCCACTGAATCGAAGCCGTCATCGACGAAGGACTTGATCAGATTGCGGCACGTCATTTCCATGAGCATGATCATGTGGGGCGTGGCGAGAACTCGTCCGCCTTCGTGCCCGAGAAAGTCGATGGCGATGTCCGGAGTCACCAGGACTTTCTGCTCGCCTTTTGCGCCAATTGGAATCTCAGCCATAGCAATTCATGGTAGCGTGATGAAGTGCAGAAATCCGTATCCTCGGTCACTTTTACCACACAAGGCGCACTGAGAAAGTCGGCGTTGCGGCATGCGAACGAGCGGCTGGTGCTGAACGCCATCCGCGAGAACCCGCAGTTGTCGCGCGTGGAGATCTCACGGATTACGGGACTTTCTCCCAGCTCCATCACATTCATCGTGAAGCGCCTGACGAAAGAGAAGCTGGTGCGCGAGGAGAAGGTGGATGGGGCCGCGCAGGTGGGACGTCCGCCGACGATTCTGCAACTGGCCAGCACGGCGCGTTACGCAATTGGAGTGGACATCTCCCCGCACGGCTCGCGCGTGGCCCTGGCCGATTGGACCGGGAACATCCATGAACTGCAGGAAGTGGAATGGAACCGCGATCCGGAAATCGTTCTGCGGGCGCTGCACGGAGCCATCCGCAATTTCGTCACGGCGAAGTCGGGGAGAAGGATTCTCGGCGTCGGTGTGGCGGTGCCGGGGACGTGGGATTCCTCGGCCCAGACCATCACTACCGCGGTGAACCTGGGTTGGAAAGATGTAGCCGTGGTGCCGCTGCTCGAAAAAGGCTTCGACGTTCCCTTGTATTTCGACAACAATGCGAACCTGTCGGCGCTGGGCGAGCGCTGGTTTCGTTCCCATGGGGCCAAGCCTCTGGAGGACTTCGTTTTCGTGACTCTGGGGGAAGGCATCGGTACGGGGATCATCGTCTCAGGACACGTGCTGCACGGGGCCTTCGGGCGCGCCGGCGAGTTCGGGCACATGACGCTGCATCCGAGCGGGCGCTACTGCCTGTGCGGCAACCGCGGCTGCTGGGAAGAGTACGCCGCCG
>JAEUQG010000594.1 GCA_016789755.1 Bryobacterales bacterium | reverse complement strand
CATATTGCCCCGCCAGCTTGGTGTACCTTGCCGCGCCCAGGTTCCACGCCGTGGCCGGATCCTCTACCAGGAACGTGAAATCGTACTGGTCCATTAGGGGCAGAACTTTTCTGGCATCGGCGCCGATCTTCTCGCGAGTCTCCGGTTGAAGCAAGTTATCGACGTGCGTCAGCACAAGGTCGAGATGAGGAAGGTCCTTTCGCAGTTCCTGCATGAATCCCAACCAATGGCTCTGCAACGCACGGGCGAGTTCGACTCTATATTCGAGGAACTGGACGAGGCCGCTCGCGTTTTGCGACCAATGCTTCGCATTCGACTGGTCGAAAAGCTGTTGCGGATCGAATCCCGACAACTGTTGGAACTCGCGGCGCACATCGGCGTTGAGCGGAGTGAATCGGGCCGGGTTTTCATGGCCTTCCAGCGATTCGAAGTAGAGTTCAGCCAGATTCACACCGTCCCAATCGAAACGGCGAATCAGTTCCTGAATGCCGCCGCGAACGGCCGCCGCGCACTCGGGATGACGCAGATTCATCAGCTTGCGCCAGTCCAGGTGTGCATCGTCGCCACTGGCGGTCTTTTCTCGCCACTGCGGGTGTTCGGCCCAAAACCGCTCGCTTACGTGGGGCAATTCGAGCCATGCGTAGACGTGGATTGCGTTCTGGTGAGCTGCCCCGATGAGTGTCCGCAGGTATGTATCCCGGGTTTCGTCGGATTCAAAGTAGTGCCAAGCAGCGATGTGAATCGCGGATACTCCATTCTTCCGCCAAAGCCGGGCCAGATAGATGGGATCGGTTCGCATGCGGTACGAAGTGTCGAGAAACACCCAGAGCCTCCGGCTATGGACAGGGGGCTGCAGACCAAGGTCGGTCAAGGCATGAAGAATGTAGGGATACCGTTCATGGCCCATGCTCCCAGGTCCGGTGGCGGCCCAGAGAACCGCTCCGTTTCCGTGGCGAAATCCGGCCAGCAGCGGCGCGCCTTCCCGCTTCTCCTTGACGAAGATTTGCGTCTGGGGAGGTAGTTCGAAGACGGGGACATCGGCAGGGTGCTCCCAGATAATCGGCAGTTTCGGCTCACGCGCGTCAGTCGCGCTGTAAACGCGAATCGACTTGCCTGTTGGTCGGATACCGAGTGACTCGGCATATGGAGACGCACCCTCAATGACCACGACACGGCCTTGGTTGAGGCGCTCTTCCAATTGCCGCATGTCTAACGCGGCCGCCTCCGCGGGCAGCACGGTTCCAGACTCCATGTGGGCTGTCGCGACAATGGTGCGCCAGGCGTCCGAGGTGTCGCCCGCCGCGTGGAGGCGGCACACCACGAAAGCCAAGCTAACGAGTGAACGCATACCAGACTCCGGCGCGAACATCACGATAGAGCGCAGGGCGTGGGTTGTCCTTTTCGATCCAATATCGCCCCTGCAGTAGATCCAGACTCAACATCATGGAAGGCGGCATCCATTTCATGCGCGCGCGAAATCCAGGGCCGGAATCTGTGAAATTCGCCCATGCTTCGCGTTTACGGTCTGTGGTGAAGTTGCCGTTCCATACGGCTTGCCATTGCAGGAGGCCCAGTGGGGGTAGTGTATAGCCGACCCGATTCTGCGAGTAGGCGATGAGGTTCCATCGAAATCGACTGAGGGTAACGGCGTCGAGAACGGTTTCGGCGAACCAACCCCGAGTCGCCGCACCCACCCCTTTGCCCCAACCTTTCGAGAATGAGACGCCGCCACGGTAGTCCGGCACGGCGCGTCCGATATCCTGCCGGTTGCGGTAGCGGATGGCGTTGCCTGCCTCTGCCCATGCGAATGCGTTGCGCCAGAGCTTCGTACGAATACCCAAACCTAAGATGAACGAGCTTTCGGATAGATATTGCGGTGTCAATGCGCCGGCCGCGCGATGTGAGTCTCCGACAAACCGCAACGACGCATAGGGCAGGAAGGGAACGCGGCCCAGCCTCCACTCCGACTTCATCTGGCCGTAGGTGAATGCCGTCTGCCAGCGGGATGAGAACATCGGCAATATCCAGGTTGTTGTTTGAATTCTCGAGCGGCCATCGCGTAGCGCCCGATAGGATCGCTCCGCTTCCTGCCTTACGGCGGGCGCCGTGGAACGGCGTGCGATATCGAAGTAGCGGATGGCCTCATCATCCTGGCGCAGCATGTTGTAAGTTCGGCCCAACTTGAGGAGGATTTCCGGGTCTTGCGGATCCGATTCGCGCGCCGCTTGATAATATCGCTCAGCATCTTTTAGATACCCGGCGGCGTAGCTTCGGTCACCCATGATTCGATGTGGGACGTTACCGGGAGGAGCTACCGAAGTCCGGGGCCTGAATTTCTTTTCATCAAGCGCTTTTTTCACCTTCGCCGCCAAGGCTTCGTCTTTTCCCGCAATCACCTTTTCCAGAAGTTTTGTCGCGCCTTGCACATCATCGCGGGCCAACAGCATCAATCCAAGCTGGGCCAGCGCAAGCGGATCGTCCGGAGCGTAGCGGAGCAATTGCTGGAACTCCATTTCCGCCTCGGCAGGCTTGTTCACGGCGAGCCACAAGAAGGCCAGTTCGCGGCGAAGCTCGATGTTTGCGGGTTCGATGGCCAGCGCCTTTCGATACTCACCGGCGTACGGATGACGGGAGGGGAGCAAGTCCCGCGCTTGATCGGCAGCCCTTGGGTTTGATCCTCGCGAGGCTGCCAGGAGTGCCGCGGTTGCGCCTTCGTCGTCTCCGGCAGCCCGCATCATTCTGGCAGCCTGAACAAGGAGTCCCCGTTCCGATGGCTTGATCTGCCACGCTCGCATGTAGTGTTGCGCGGAAAGTCTAGCTTCCTGGCGATACTCAGCAGCCTTGGCAAGTTCCAGGTGGGCGCTGAAATCGTCAGGCGCTTTCGCGAGCACGCTTGTCCATCTTTGGATAGAGGCGCCAAGCGGGTCATCGACATTGCGGAAAGCTTGCTCCGCCGCTCGGCGGGAATCGGGATCTCCCTGCTGGCCAACCCTATGGAACACACCGCGGGCAGTGGCTACCTCACCGGTCTCATGGCACAGGTAACCGTACTCCAAGGCGCTGTGCCAGTCCTTCGGATCGCGCGCCACGACCTGTGCGAACTCATCTCGGGCGGCTTCCGTATCCCCCATTTTCAAAAGTGTGTAGGCAAGTTCTTTGCGGAACTCCACGTGCTCCGGCTCAAGTTGAAGAGCCCGGCGAAAAGCGGAAGCCGCCGTTTCGTAGTCCTTGCGCTGCAATGCGGCGTAGGCCTCCGTGGCTGAGTCCGCCGCACTCATAGGCAACACCAAGCAGAGCGAAAGTATCCACCGTGCCACATACACTAGTGGCGGATTTCCGCTATTACTCTCTTTCAAAGTGACATCAGCCCTGTAAGCTTCCGGCGGATCGGTTCGGCCACACCGGCAGTTGGTACCCGATCAAGCACAGTTGGTCAAGCGCGAACAGAACAACGGATTCGATTCCCTCTCCAGCCGCAAACGCTGCCTCTTTTGCCCAGGCGTTTCGCGCGTCACCGATCCCGATGAGATGACTCCGCTTCTCCTTAGGAAACCCTTTCAGCCGCGAGAGCCTTACGGAGTCGAAGCTCTGATCCAAACTGCGGCCAAGCGTATAGATGAAGCTCTCTGTCTTCAAACAGCGAAGCGCCGTGGGAGTCCAGGATCCTGCCGGGAAGTTCACTTGTTGGTTGAACGCGCCCGCGTTCACATCGGTCGGGTACAGGACTTCGAACTCTGCCAGCGGATGCACCGTCCTCACAAATGCCGTGATCTGCTCGGTGAAGCTGCCGATCAAGGCAGGCAGGAACGCCGCCTCCTGCGGATAAAGCTGCGGGTCAACCGTACTGTCTGCGATCGTTCGAATGGGGAATCCATGAACAGTCAAGAATTGCGATTTTGTATAGTCATCGCAGAATGGCAGCCCCGAACCGTCGTAGGGATAGTACCACCACTGCACTTCGCCAAACTGGAGAGATGGACGGATGCCAACTCCGGCCATTAGGTCCGCGGCGTCCATGTAGACTTGCTTCCAAAACGCGAGGCTTGCTGGAGAGAAATTCGTCTGCAACGCCGGCGTGTTCAAAAGCACAGGGTTTCCGCTCGGATACCTCTGCGCGATCCCCTCCCCGACTGAGGGGTCTCCGTGTTGCAGTTCCAGACTGAAGGCAAGCGTCGCCTCCATCCCGTAATTGTCCACCGCTGCCAGAAACGCGGACGTCCAGTCCCGCGCGGCACGGTTCAACCTCGGCGCCGCATTCAAGTCGGTTCTCCAATACCCGTCCACTCCTCCGGATAAGGTGGCCCCCGAGACCGTCGCCTGAAAGGTCCCGGAGACCGGTGAAGCTGTCAGTGTGACATTGTTACCGTCCGTCCCCATAGTGCGAGACCATATCGTCAATACAGCCCCCGACGCGTTCGCCCAGATCGCGGTCGATCCATTGTTCACCAGCAGTTCGTACGCCTTGGCAATGGTCTCAGCCGTATCTCCGATTAGGTTCTGGTGTTGGTAGGCTGTTGCCGCCTCAGCAGGCAAACCCACACGCCCGATGCGAATCTCGGTCGTTTGGCTAAATACGGGCGTTCCGCTGAACGTGATTGTCCCGGACGCGTACGTGTGTCCCGCTTTCTCCAATTCATAAAACCAAAGCGCACCGATATAGTGATTCACGCGGCCGCGGAATCCAAGCGTTTGAATCAGCCACGCCGTCCGCTCGGCAGCCAGCGCTAGGGAATGATCCGTATCCCAGTCCGTTGCCAACGCAAGCTGATCGTCTACCGAGAACACCGGCAGACTGCTGGATGGCGAAAGAGCATCCAAGTAATCCACATACAGGTACTCGCCCAGATTCCCTGAATGAGTAATCGTAACCGTGTGCGCACCGGCGCCAACGTTCCCTAACGGGAGCCGGCAAAGCCGGTCTTCGCCCGCAAGCGCCAACTGATGCGTTACGGACGGTGCTCCGTCGATAGAAACAGCGATAATCGAAGCATTGAAGGCGTAACGCGAGCCAAGATACAGATGGTGCGCCTTCGTTGCATGATAGGCGAACGTACAACTCGCCCCCGGAGTCGTGCAGTATCGGATGGTGCCGCCGAAGAAGTTCCCTACCCCTGTCAACCAATCTCCGGCATACGTGACATTCGACGAAGACTCATCCACACGAACCGATCCCGGACCAGCTATCTTGTGAGAAATATTCGTCCCGGTTACTTGCCAATTCGATATCGAGACGGCGAACTCCGATCTCTGGTACTGGCCCGCCTGTAAGTCGGCAGCGTACGTCCAGCGAACCTTCCGAACGTTGGTCGATGGAACGGGAGCGTTCCCCGTATCTCGCAGATCACCAAAATTGAGACTGATTCGCCACTTGTGGGGAGAAGTCCCGCCAGAAAACCTCACCGATGCGGGTGCCCATGATTCCGTTCTTGCCCCGGCTACAAATCCGTAGACGCCGATGCGATTTGCATTGGCCCCCACCTTGCTCGTAGCCGCTGTCTCTCCAGTGCCCACGTAGGTAAGCCGCAGTTCCGCGGCGGAACTTGTCGCCTCTACTGTTGGAGACAGCGTATCTACGATCGCCGCAAGAGCCTGCACCGCGCTTTGAAGTGTGTCGGTCGACAATACTTGATAGTTGTACTGCTCCTCGGCCCAAGAAACTCCAACGTAGTCACCTGCGGTAATAGTCCCTTCGAGTGTCAGAACCGCCTGTGCGCATGTGTAACTGCCCGCAATCGGTATGGCATAGTTCTTTAGCGGCACCTTGTATACCTGCTCGGTACTCCCCGAACTCGCCCAAACTCGCAAATGCGGCCAGTCGACGGTCGGGTAGAGTGTCGAGTCGATCGGAATACAATTCGTTCGCTCTTCTTCGTAGGTCAATTGAAGCCCCGACAGGTTGCCGTCAGGCACCGAACGCAAACTCGGATGATCGAACACGTTGTCTCGATTCCATTCAACCACCGCCCAATCGAACTGCTGACGCCATGTGCCGGAAACAACGAAACCGCTTGCGCTCGCGTTGCTGATCGCAGCGATCGCCGAAGGACGCTCGAAGTACACTTCCAGGTCCCTGTTCGGCTGCATCTTAAGGTGTACATCCATAACTTAAACTCGCACCAGGACGGTCAGATCCCGTCCGGGGGTGTCCAAGCTCTCCGCCGGCACGGCGATTATGTCCACCGTGAGAATCGACTGGCCGGTCAATGGGGGAAGATTCACGCCGCTCACCGCGTTCGAAGTCGTTGATCCCGCCGGGATGGTGAGTGAAACATAAGGCGCTCCATTCTGGCGCAGAAGAATTTCAATCGGTCCCCCGCTGGGAGCCTCAGCGATCACAGCGTAGACATCCCGCACCGACCGGCTTTCATCGATCACCAAAGGCGGCGCCGCGGCTGTCTGCAAGGACAAATACCCACTGACCATCACGGTGTACTGTCCACCGGAGTGTGTACGGAGCCCTCCACCGGTCGATGCGGTAAACGCCTGCTGGCGCGTCGGACTCACGCCGCGGCTGTTGGTGACGGAGAACTCCGCAGCCGCAATCCTCGCATTGGGAAGATGAATCGAATAATGGTAGGTGCCACTCGCCGGGCTCCCAAAAAAACTGCTCGAAAAGGGAACCACCGTCGTGTGCCGGCTCAGTGGATAAACATTGCTGTTCAGTGAATGCGCCGCTCCGCTGCTGCCGAATGCAGCGCGTTGGACTTCCAGCCTCGTTCCCGAGTTTAGAACCTGGGTCACCGCCATGACCTCGGAATCCACCTGTATCAGTGTCCCCGCCGCTATCGTCATCGCCGGCGCGCAATCCAAGACTTCGCTCGTCGAATCCAGCGCAGCCGAGAGCGTGTACGGACAAGGATTTCCGAGCTCATTCCAGTAGTGGAGCAGCAATTCTCCGGAATTAATGGAATTAGTATTCTCCAGAGCTGCAAATCCGACCCCCACCAGATCTGCGTTGCCTCTTCCGCTGTAGCTGAGGCCAAAGTACGGCATCGGAGGGGGGGCAGTATCCATCGCTTGACCTGCCGCTCCGTTTAACGCCCACCTCGTGAGGGGACTCAACCCTGCGTCGCTCTCTTCACCGGAACCTGACGCGGCACGCCCAATGATCTGAATCCAGGCGCCTGGACGATTCGGCACTTCGAAATCCACGATGTCGGTGCTCGTCGACGCCCCGAAGTTCCACGAGGACTCAGCAACGCAGAACAAACTGGTCGCATCCGGAATGATCAGAAATCGAGAGGCAACAGTGATCGTCGTCGCAGTGTTAGATTGTATTATCCGTTCTTGCCCCTGGCCCTTCCCTGCAACAATGCGAACCACCTTGCCTTCGCACTCTCCGGCACTCAGGTTCAGTCCACTGCTCCCGACCGTGGTCGAGCCGTAGATCGTGGCCGATGTCGGAGGTAGCCATTCAAACCTCCAATAGAAGTTGGCATGGTCGAAACGATCATCCGGCGGAACAAACGGCTGCCACGAATATCCAGGGTCCTCGAAGCTGCCGGACAACGCTAGATTTCCGGCTATCCGCAACATCTGGTACGGATTTCTTCCGCGATAGACATG
The DNA here is from genome assembly GCA_016789755.1 of Bryobacterales bacterium. Lineage (GTDB taxonomy): Bacteria > Acidobacteriota > Terriglobia > Bryobacterales > Bryobacteraceae > CADEFT01. The sequence goes on along the minus strand of JAEUQG010000594.1, from coordinate 8,559 downwards.
AAACGCCGTCGCATTTGCCGGGAAAGTCAGTCCAGTCAGCACCACGCGATATGTACTCGCCCCAGTTCCAAGCAACGCCCTGGAAAGCGCCGAAACGCTCGATTCCTTCCCGCTCCCGTCTACCCACGTGATGCCGTAATAATATTGCTGGCCTGCCGGCAAACTTCCACCGCTCGGAAATACTTCTGGTTGCAACGCCAGTTTTGCCACGCTCGCACCGGCGGCATCGGTCCTTGAAGGACGCAGATACTCGACTTTCAACAGTGCGGTTTCCCCGCCGTCGTGTTCCATCGCGCTGTATTCGCTCAACGCGAAGGAGGTCTCGCCGGTGCTTTCCACGATCGAGCCCAAGATCGGACGCGGACTCGCCGCGATCATCATCGCCTGCGCCGCACTAACCCGCATTTCGCCACCCTGCTCGGCATACCAGGCATCGTCGTGTAATTGCCCGACTATATGAATCACCGCACAGTTCAGCCCTGGCGTGATCCGGATAATACGGAAAGGCGTTCGATCGAACCCATTGTGCAGGTAGGTTACCGTGATAATGTCTCCTGGCGACAGGCAGATGCCCTTCACGGATGTATCGAACTCGACGTATAAGTTGCCGCGTGTGGACTTGAACAGATGCTTAGAGAGCGCTCGGTGAGCCTGGCTGTAGTTCGGGATTCCAAGTGCTTTGGAAACAACCGGGATCTCCTGGCCGATCGCTAGCAGGTCCTCACCATCGGCGAGCGTCAGGCTATCGCGTTGATACCGGTTGAACTCGTCCGCGAACTCCAGCGTAGCCCGGTTGGGAGTATCGGCCCCACTTCGTGACCATACTCGAATCGATGGCTCGCCGTTATCCCTCCTCGCGATTCCCGAGAAACCGTACGTGCCATCTCCGAACTCGTAGGCCGGCCACCCCCCGTTAATGGGCGATGGGCTGTTCGATCCCACAGGAATGGTCGGCGATTGCACCGCTAATGAATGTTCACAGGCCAACGACAGACGCCCGTCCTGCAAATACCTCACATATAAGCCAGTTGACAGATGAATTCCGCGCAGGACTTCCGAAACGCTGCGTTGTTCCTGCAGCGCGAGATTGCAGCGGTATCGCGGAACATACACCAACTCCCCGTCCGGTGTTGTCGTCTCCACCAAGGCGTCGCAAAACCCTGCCATCTGAGCAAAACTCGGCAGATCGATGTCGGTTGACTGCCAACCGATTCTGTGCAGCAGATCGAGCAGAACCCAGGCAGGGTTCTTCGAAAACGTCCGTCCAAGGCTTGTGCCATCCATGTCGTAGCGCGGAAGCAAACCACCATCGACGAGGGCCTCGAATCGAGGCATGATTTTCCCGCTGTGAACGGATGCCGGCAGAGCAACGTGCAGATAGGCGATTGAGCCATATGGACCCGTGGGCAGAACACCCTCAGAATCTTGCAGGTCTGAATCGAAAGCCCCGTTGCGCTCCCCGAGACTCACCACACGATACCAACCCGTCGCCTCGGCGGATAGGCTTGGGTGATACTCCGGAATCTCAAAACGATTGGCGAGAACTTTCAGTACTCCTTGGAGCGGTCCATGCCCGAGCACGATCTGGTAATGCTGCAGACTACCGCTATCCTTGGCGAATACAACGGGGGGACTCACCCAACAGGTTCCATATACTACTGGAACAAGCCTACCTCCCGTTTTGGCCGCAGCATCTCCAAATTGTGCTTCCAGCCCTTCGCAACCAGCGAATCTGCCCGTCGGCCGGCTCAACGAATCGGCTGAGAACATACCGCGCTGTTCGCAGTTGGCCCGAGTGCGGTCGCAAGTCGTATAGGGTCCGGCGGGTCCAACACTCCCCACACCACCGCTTTTGTCAGGCGAGTAGCCGCAAGCGTGCAGGTGCGAATAGCCCGACCTCTCACCGCCCGAAACCGCCATTTCGCGTTCCTCGCTGGTCGCGGGGAACTGCCAGGGACAGCGGGATTGTATCCGTACTGCAGGCAACGTGATTCGCTGTATTGCCTGGCGGTTATGAAACGACACTTGCATCGATGACTCAGTGGCGTAGTCGAGCCCGTTGCATATGCCGCGGAACAGAACCCTGGAATCAGTTGTGGCCGCCCCTGACGCCAAGTCGAAAAAGACGAACCGGACCGTCAGTTCTCCGCCCTTCCAGGTCGATGCAACCTGCATAGGCGAGAACATCGAATCCGCATTGGCAAGTGTTACCTGCACCCGTCCTCCGGCCTCGGAAATGCCATCCGCCGCGAATCGCATGTCGAACCCGTCGTGTTTGAGTACCCTCGCTGAGTACGCCGCACCATTGAAGACCGTCGCGTGCGTGCTCCAGCGAAGCATTCCACCGTCTCTCGGCTGAAAATCAAACAGCAGGATCGGTGTGTCGAGGACCTCGGATTCTTTAATCTGGTGTAGAAATGTCATGAGATTCTTGGCGCCCGTAAGTAGATTCGAGTCGAGTGATGATCCACGCCTTTCGTCACCCAACGGATCTCATCTTGTTCAAAACGGCAGTTGACGTGAACACCGCTCTCCTCGGTCGTCTTCTGGTATTCCGAAACAGTCGCGAACGGCTCTAGTTGAAAGCCATATGCATAGACTTCGGAGTTCCCGGGAATCCGCAGACCAACGTCCAACTCCTCCTCGTTGCTGATGTGCGTCACTGTCAGGGAGTGCCTCATCCACACCGTGTTGACCATGGCGCTCGTTCCGTTCGTCCCGCCGGCGGGACCAGCCAGGATCTCAACGCCTGTCGGCACGTTAGCCCTCAACCAGCAGGACACGCTATAGGTGACCCATGCCGGCACCGGAAGGCGTTGGCGAACGCTCCCCCATGCACCCGAGGCATTCGAAAGCCGTCGTGCCCTTGGCATGTCAAATGGATCCGCCTGTTCAGCCGTCGCCACGATGCTCGCTTCCTTTTCCCAAGCAGCCGCCTCGAAGGCCTCGCTGTGACGTACCAGATTCTGAAAAGGGTCCAGAAACAGGAACGGCAGCAGGCTTCCGCGGCATTCATTGAACAAACTATCGATGCTCTGACGCTGCGCGCCACTGACATCTTGAAAGACAAGGTCCCATCGCCAGTACGCTAACCCTGTATCGAGTCTTCGGTACAACCCCCCCCCGGGCGTAACGTTCTCGACAGCCCGCTGGGACAGTGTTCGCCGCACTGGATACTGCACGCCGTTGCCAGGCAGAACTGACGGAAAATACCGCATTTAGCTGCCCTCATTTCTAATGGCGATCGCGATGTCGGCACGATGCACACCCACCTGCTCCACTTCCACATCGTTCGCCGCCATTCTCGAACCGGAATGAACGGTCATCCCTACCGGGTCGATGAAGTCGAATACAGATTGGCTTCCCAAAGCACCATCTAGAAACGGCATCCACGCAGCCATTTCCCCGGGATTCTGGTTCCGGTACTGCAGTTGCCAGATCATCGAGGGTTGATGGCGCGCTCGAAAACGCTGCTCCGTTCCATCCAAAAACCGTATCGATGAATTGTGAAATCGTTTCGTCGCATGTAGCGGATACTCCGCCGGACTGTTCGTTTGCTCAATGGGGATGACTGCCATTTTTAACTCCTTACCGCCACAAATCGTCGAACGGCTGGTAGGTCAGCATCGCCTGGCGAACGGCATTGGCAATGTCGTCGCTCCTGTCCAATATGGATCGGCTGTCCATGGCGTTGACCTGGATCACCACCGCCGGCGTGCTCCTCTCGCTTTCACGGCTCCCTAGTGCAGTTCCTGTTCCAGTCAGATCAGCCGAAGCCATAAGGCTTCCGCTTACGGCAATCGGCGCAGGCGCAACGTATCGCATCGGTTCCGGAGCCGCCGCAACAGGATCGCGCCCCAGAAATTGACGCAGAATTCCACCCGCCAGCGGTATCGCTTGCAGGATCTGCGACCCTACCCCGCGCGTCCCTCCACCCGTCCCCAACAATGCTCCGGCCACGCCACGGACAGCGGCCCCGGCGGAAACCGGCCCGTTGCCGGCAGGCGGTAAACCACTTACGGCGGATGTAAGTTCAGCGTGGAATGGGCTGTCGAATCCTCCGGCAAGTCCATCGTTGATCAGCGATCGCCAGAATTGCTCTAAACTCAGTTTGTCCACGCTTACTTCTCCTTTCGAAACTCGTTGTGCAGAAGCATCAGTGCATCGACTGTGCGCGCCTCCATCGTGATCCAGTCCTTGGGCATCCCGGCGACAAGCGTCGCCTCGAATAGCTGCAACCAACTCTCCGAATCACCGCTGATGGCGGACCGCGGACAAGTGAAACTCACTGCCGATCTGCATGCCCACACTGGTTCCAGCGGTCTCTTGTTCTGCACTTTGGCAAACCCGCAGCGCCGCCGGACCTCCAGACCTTGCCCCCTACAGCTATCGCACTCCCACCCGGTCTGATCTTGAAGCTTGAAGTGAAATGCGATGATCAGTTTTTTCTTTCGTCTTCGCTCAGAGACAGTTGTTTCTGCAGTTCCCCAACGATCTCGAGCACCAAGGCCTCGGGACCGCTCGAAAGCAGCAGTTCCTTGCTCGCGGGAACCCCGTCAATAACCAACCCCGACACATCTACGACCCCCCAGTCCACAATGGCCGTGGCCATTTCACGGCGTAACGCGCCGCTCGCGGCCAACTCCGCCTCATCCTTCGAAGCCGCCAGCGCTTTCATTTGGGTAGCCAGCGGACTGAGCGTCCGCATCAACTCATTTCTTCCCCCAAACGAGATCCGCCGTAACGTAATGGACACTCCTGGATACGCGCGCGAATTGTGTGCAACCGTGCTGCTGTATTCCATGACTCAAGCCATCCCAATGTACAGTTCATCGTCAGCGGTGCCATGAGCCACCGACCGCTCGATCCGCCAGATCAGCCGGTTCTCCCGGTCATCGAACTCCGGAAACGATGGAATCACGTTGGGCATATAGGCCCCCAGCAGTTGTCCTTGTTGCTCTCCAAGCTGCAGCATTACCGGCACAGTGTCCCGCCCGGCTGCCCATTCATAAAGATTCCGCGTCGCCAATTCATCGGTGACGTAGAGCGATGCCGAGCAGGTCACGCTCCTCCTCCCCGGCACAAAACACCGGGGAACAACGCTTCCAAACTCGCGACCTTTCCCGTCCACTCCGTTTGAGAGTGCGATCTCCGCCTCCGTCAGCGTGTAGAACCGGCTCGTTCCGATGTGGGCTTGGCCCAGGTGCCCGGGCACTGGCATCGGATGTGTCATTTCCAGTCCCGCCGGCGCCGTTGGAAATCCAGTCAATCCGCCAGCACCGGCCTCAAAGCTCAGACTGTCCACAGTGTCAACCATCGGGCCGGACACGGAAATCGTATGGTAGTCGCCATTGATCTCCAGTTTCAGCTTGTCGGCCACCGCCCCTCTCCCGATCCGTTGAACGCTCGATCCCGGCGCCCAGTAGTCGAAAATGCTGAAGCTTTTCAGCGTCCGCGCGAGGCTGTAGGTATATGCTGTTGGCAGAACAGTCCCGGCCGGCGGAGCAAAACTGAACGGGGCGTTCAGCTCTATGGTCTGCGTATCTACAATCATGCTCACGAAGCGCAGTTCCCCCCCGTGGCTCACGGCCATCGATTTGGAGAGATTGTGTGCCGAGGTAAACCGAATCCTGTTGGATGCGGGAATAGACTCAACCGTCCCGCCGGAAAACACCAGCGGATCGTTCCCCATCGCTGCCTCGAACAACATTCCGTACCTCGATACGCTCGGATATGCCTCGTTAGCGTAGTGGTAGGTGCTGAACTGAAACGTCGAATCTCTTTGCAACGCCTGGATGGGGCCGCCGATAGATCTTGAGCCCCACTTATCCGCTCGCTTCGGCACAACATGCACTGTTGACATCCGAAGTCCCGACAGCGCCACTCGGTGACCTTCGCCGATTTGCGGCACGATCCCCGGCGCCGTCTCCTTGGCTAGGTAATGACTGTTCTCGCTGGATTGCATGTATAAAGACATCTTGTTTCCTCAAATAAAATCCGCTCTAGCGCTGAATTACCTGAAGCGGCACCGTGATTTTTGTCACCTGGATGAGTTGAGTTCCGCCGCGCTTGATCTGTTGGAACGCGACGTCATAGCCCCCGCAGTATTGGATCCCCGCCGTCCATTCCCCTTTATGGCAATCGAGCACTTTCATGATCGCCGCCGCGTACCCGGATGTTTGCTCCGAAACCGCCGCAACCGAGTTGCCCGATGCGCGGATCTCGATCGCGGCGGTCAGCGTTCCCGATACAACCGAGAACTTCTCGCGCTGCGTGTTCGTAAACCGCTCGCAGTAGATCGACACTGACGGGTACCGCTGTGGCGATTTCTCCGCTACGTCGAGCGCGATATTCTCCAGGCGGATGTCGCCGGCCTTCGCCCCCCCCCCGATCACCGGGTCGTTTTCCGACAGAGCCCATGCCAGTCCCGACTCACCGGCCAGAATTGCCTGCAGTGAAGCTGTCGCGTTGGTCACAATTCCCATGGCTTTGAGCACCTCACCCTCTTCGAATAACTCTCGTCTCGCGCGTGTACGACGCTACTTCCTGTCCGGCCCCCGGCCTCCCCAAACCGAGCAACGATGTCAGAGACAGTGCCGCTCCCGCGGCAATCGGCTCGCTGTTCTGCCTCTGCAACTCCTCCGGACTCCTTCCTGCATATGCATTCCACCGGAATGAGGAATCTTGCAGCGCTGGCGCCTCAATCCGAATCCCGCCTTCGGCGTTGAGATACACCGTCGCCACGTCGCTCGGCTCGCTCTCGTCTCCTTGCGCTCCAACAGCGGAAACGGCCACGGCATAGCTGCCTTCGGACAATCCTCCAGGCGTCACGGCAACCGTCCCGCAGGTAGGCCTTCGAATCGGCACCGCCACCCGGCCCACACCCATCCGCATGAGATCTTCGCGGGCGCCCTCCGCTAAGCGCTCGTACAGAATCCATTTCTCCTTGTACCGGTCAGAAAGGTGACGGAAGTGGCCATCTCGAAACGCCAGGCCGATCGCTGTCAGAGTGATCCACCGCCGCAGCGGCTCGGTCACCACCACTGATTCCACGGCCTTCGGATTCTCCCCGTAATCCGCCAGAAAGATCTGGAGCTTCGTAGCCACCTCAGCCCGTGCAATGGCGAGTTTGCCCTCAAGATCGATACTCTCGGCCTGCGCTACGTCCAACAGACCTCCGTCGCAATTCAACATGTCCTGCACGGTAGGTGTAGATTCATCCGCCAGAAGCGCCATGGCACTACTCCCTCTCTTCGGCGGTTCCCGAAAGCACGCTGAACGCCGGCGACTGGGCCGCGGTCGACAGGGAAATCTGAAGCCGGCTCAAGGCCAGTGCCCGTTCGGCGATCTGACGCTTTGCTTCCATCTCGCTGTAATACTCAGTGCTCTCCTTCTCCGTCGCCAGCACTGCATTGCCGTCGATGATCTGTTTGGCCGCCGTTTGCCGGTTCACTTCCGTCAAGATCCCAGCCTTTCCCCCGTTGGGGGTCGGCAGGCTCTTGATCACAACCTCTTCTCCCGGCAGTTGCATCGCCAGTTCACGGACCCGTTGGAAGTACTGCTTCACATCCATTGCCTTTCCTCCCTTGCAAGCTTGTGGCGGCCCCGTTTGGGGCCGCCTTCTGTCGTCGCGACAATTAGCTCTTCACCTGCACGCCGAAGCCGTTGCGCAGCACCGAACAGCCGTACAGCACGTCCACCGTGAACTGCTGCGCCAGCGTGTTCGGCTGATACGACATCACCACGCGGATTCCGAAGTTACCGAACTCCGCGTACTCCGCGATCGCCCCCGTACCCGGCAGAGGTTGGGGAAGCCGGCGCACCACCAGGCCGATTGCGTCTTTCGCAAATGCGACGTTGTGCGTCGTCGCCGGGGCGCTCCCCGTCTTCGCCACAAACTGCGAACGGAAGACGTAGAAGTCTTTGATCTTTCCGACGCTCCCATCCACCAAAGCCCGTAACCCCGCCTCGCCCGCCGTCTGAAATTCGCTGAACCGCGGAATCTGGCGCAACTGCGAATAGGTGTTCGCATCCGTCACCAAATACTTCGGCTGGCTCGCCGGAACCTTCGACTGGAACAACGCGGTCTCCGCCGAATCGATCGTCGCTTCCGTGATCGCCGTACCAGGCGCACCCACCGGAAGATTCGACGTGAACTGCGAGTACAAACCGAGCAGGTCCGTTTCGATCTTCTCGGCAAGCGCCACAACCGCTGGCCGCATGTACAACTGCAGCAAATCGGGAACCGCTAGCACTTTGGTCACATCCGGGATCTGAAAGGTCGCCTCGGCGTGCGTGTTCAAAGTGATCTGCGCATTGCCCAGGTTCGGACTTTGCGCAACAACGCTGCCCGCTTCGGCAATGTTGTTCGCCACAAGCGTGGGAGGAATCGGCACGTTGATCGTATCGCCCGCCTGCGCCAACTGCGGTTCGAAGTCCCGGTTCACCAGGTTACCCATGACAAGGTTCCCCATCAAAGCCGGCAGTGCATCGACAGCCACAAGCTTCACAATCGCGTTGGCAACGTTACTCGAAGTAATAACACCCATTGCTGGTTTC
>JAEUQG010000223.1 GCA_016789755.1 Bryobacterales bacterium | reverse complement strand
GACCACCTGCGGCGGAACAAGGTGGCGGAGCGCGGGTATGAACACATCGGCATGGAGATGGAGGCTCGGGAGAGAACTGTGCCCGATTTCGCTGCGATGGCGGACGACGACATTGGCGACGATCTGCTGCGGCTGATGTTTACGGCCTGTCATCCGGTGCTGAGCGCGGAGGCCCGGGTGGCGTTGACGCTGCGGCTGTTGGGCGGGCTATCGACGCAGGAGGTGGCGCGCGCGTTCTTGACGCCGGAAGCGACGATGGCGCAACGCATTGTGCGGGCGAAGCGGACGCTGGCGGAGCATCGTGTGCCGTTCGCGGCGCCGCGGGGGTATGAGTTGGCGGCGCGGCTGAGTTCTGTTCTGGAGGTCCTGTATCTGATTTTCAACGAGGGCTACGCGGCAACGGCGGGGGATGAATGGATACGCTCGACGTTGTGCGAAGAGGCGCTGCGGTTAGGGCGCGTGCTGGCGGGTCTGATTTCGCGGGAAGCCGAGGTGCACGGATTGGTGGCGCTGATGGAGATACAGGCATCGCGGCTGGCGGCGCGGACGGATGCGGATGGCGAGCCCGTGCTGTTGCTCGATCAGGACCGGTCGCGATGGGATTGGGAGTCGGTAGAGCGGGGGTTGGCGTCGCTGGACCGCGCCTTGGAGTTGAGCGAAGAGCGAGGCGTATACGTGTTGCAGGCGAGTATTGCGGCGTGTCATGCACGGGCGCGTGAGGCGGAGGAGACGGATTGGAGAGCGATCGCGGAGTTGTATGGGGAACTCTTTGCGAAGACGCGGTCTCCCGTGGTGGAGATGGGGCGGGCGATGGCTGCCGCGAAGGCGTATGGGGCGGCGGAGGGTTTGAAGATCGCCGATGGATTGATGGGGGATGAGTCGCTGCGGCAATCGCACCGGTTGCCGAGCGTGCGGGGGGACCTGTTGTTTCAATTGGGGCGAGTGGAAGAGGCTCGGAGTGAGTTTGCGAGAGCCGCGGAACTTGCTCTGAACGCGACGGAGAGAAAGATGCTGCTGAGGCGAATGGAGGAGTGCCGATGAATCTGAGGATGTATACGGAATTAGCGGAATGGTGGCCGCTGTTGTCGGCTCCCGAGGATTATGAAGAGGAGGCGGCGTTCTACACGAAGCTGCTGCGGGAGGCGGGAGAGGAACCGGCGCGGAGCGTGTTGGAACTGGGAAGCGGCGGAGGCAACAATGCCTCGCACATGAAGATGGCGTTTGCGATGACGCTGACGGATCTTTCGCCTGGCATGCTGGAGGTGAGCCGGAAGCTGAATCCGGAGTGCGAGCACGTGCAGGGCGACATGCGGACGCTGCGGCTGGGGCGGGAGTTCGACCGGGTGTTCGTGCATGACGCGATTTGCTATATGACGTCGGTGGACGATCTGCGCGGGGCGGTGGAAACGGCGTGGGTGCATTGCCGGGCGGGAGGGGCGGCGTTGTTTGCTCCGGACTACGTGCGGGAGACGTTTCGCGGGGGGACGGATTGCGGGGGGAACGACGGAGGCGTGCGCGGCATGCGGTATCTCGAATGGGTGTGGGATCCCGATCCGGAGGATTGCACATACACGGCCGATTATGTTTTTGCCCTGCGGGGCGAGGACGGGCAATTGACGGTGGAACATGACCGGCATGTGGAGGGAATGTTCCGGCGGGAGGAGTGGCTGGAAGTGTTGCGGGGCGTTGGATTCGAGGTGAGGATAGTGCCTTTCGAGCATAGCGAGGTAGAACATGGGCAATTGGAAGTGTTTTTGTGCACGAAGTGCTAGGCTGGGCGCATGGTTGGGAAATGGCTGGTTGTAACGCTGGCGGCGGCTTCGTTGCATGCCGCCGACCGGGCGGTGACGATGGCGCTGGAGGATTTGCAGGCGGCGCTGTTGTCGATAGGGAGGAAGGCGGGCGAGCCTCCGGTGGAGGTGCGGATTGCGGCGGGGGTGGGGCCTGAGGAAGGCTACGAATGGCGGACGCGCGGGGAGCGTGTGGAAGTGGTTTCGGCATCGGCGCTGGGCGCGGCGTATGGTGTGGAGCGGCTGGCGTGGTTGACGCGAAGTGGGCGGAAGTTCCCTCCTCCGGATGGGAAGGAATCGCCCGCGATGCGGCACCGCCTGATGTTTCTGCACCGGCTGGTGGAGGATTCGGCGAACGGGCCGGCGGACGATGCGGCGGCGATCGCGAAACAGGTGGCGAAGTTCCGCGAGTCGTTGCGCGATGTGCTGCGCTTCGGGTTCAACGGGGTGACGTTTCGCGGGTTGGAGCACTATGTACCTTCGGACGATGGGGTGTACGGGCCGCGGTCGGCGCGGTACCGGAAGTATCTGAAGGCGATCATCGCGGAGGCGCATGCGCATCATATCCGCGTCGTGCCGTATGCAGAGGAAGCGATCTATCTGCCGGCGTGGCTCGAACGGGTGGGGGCGAAGGCATCGGTGAAGGATGAGCGGTTTCTACGGGCGATGGGGGACAAGTATCGAAGGCTGCTGCGGGCGGTGCCGGAGTTGGACGGGGTGACTCCGTGCGTGGGGGAGATTATTCCGAGCTACGATTTCCGTGCGCTGGACATTGTGCATGCGGCGGAGCCCGAGCCGGAGCCCCGGTTGGAGGACCGCTACAAGGCGTTCTACGGCACGTTGCGCGATGTGGTGGTGGGGGAGTTTGGAAAGCTGATGATGCCGTGGACGTGGGCGACGAACGATTGGGAGTTGAGCGGCGTGCCGGACGTGTACCGGCGGACGTTCGGCGGGATGGCGGTGGAGAAGCTGCATCCGGTGATCAAGCTGACAAAACAGGATGCGTGGTACTACGGGACGGCGTTCAATCCGACGTTCGGGCAGACGCGGCATGCGGGGATGGCGCTGGCGGAGTTGGCGAGCCAGTATCAGGGTTTGGGGACGGTGGTGGACTTTCCGGCACGATGGGCGGGAGCGGCGTTGCAGTACGCGGCGGAGCGGGGGATTACGGGAGTGATGACGGGGCAGCCGCAGGCGAACCTGCTGCAGCCGGGCGTGCTGTATACGTTCGCGCGGATGAGTTGGAATCCGAAGGACGATGCGGATGCGATCGCGGAGGAGTGGGTGTCGGCGGTGTTCGGGCCGGCGGCGGCGAAACAAGTTGCAAGGATTTTGTTTTGGGGGAGCGAGGCGGCGCGGCACACGTTTTACTGGCAGCCGGTGGCGTTGGACGGGTGGCCTCCGCAGCAGCATGTGCGGGTGAATCAGATCGTACTGCGGGGGAATCCGTTCTGGGATTCGGGGCGGGAGCACGATGGATACCTGCGGACGATGTATCTGAAGATGAAGCCGTATGCGGAGGAGATGGACGCGGAGGCGGGGCGAGGGAAGGAGATTGTGGGGAAGATGCGGGCGCTGTTTGCGGAGTCGCGTGCGCGGATGGATGCGGCGCCGGCGGCAAAGCTGGAGGAGTGGCTGCGGCACTACGATGCGACGGCGTCGCTGATGCGCGATTATACGCGGCTGGTGCTGGGCTACTTCGGGTATCGGGAGCGAAGGACGGCGGAGGCGAGGGAGCGGCTGGTGCGGGATGTTCAAGCGATGAAGGCATCGATGGCCGAGTACAGGGCGGGGTTCCGGTTTTTCGAATTGAAGGGGATGGAGCAATTGACGGTGTTGTCGGAACGGGCGGTGGAGAGTTTGGAGAATGCCGAGCGGGCGCTGCGAGAGGCTCCGACGCCGGAGCAGATTCGGGAGCGGATTTTGGCGGCTCGCGAGGAGGACAAGCGGGTGCTGGCGGGGAATGCGGAGGCGGAGTTGATCTTACGTTGGAAGGGGTCGGTGGATGCGCGGAATATTTTGCGGATCGAGGGGGACAAGATCCGAATGGAGCGGTTGACGGGGGACGGGATTCATGCCGTGGAGGCCACGTTTGCGAAGGCTGTGCCGCGGGAAGAAGGATGGCGCTGGGCGGTGAAGCCGCTGCGGGAGCGGGGGATCGCGCATGTGCTGGAAGCGCCTTCGGCGAAGAACGGTTTTACGCTGTCGTTGTATGTAGACGATCCGGAGGCATCGAGCGCGGTGCTGGAGTTCGAGGTTTACCGGTTGAAGGCGCGCTGAAGGAAGGCGTCGATGGTTGAGAACATTTCGTGTTGAAAATGTTCCCGGTTGAAACCGGGCGGATCGTGGGCGGGCGCGAAGGCGGGTGTGGCCATCGCGGGAGGGAAGGGACTGAGGAAGGAGAAGTGTCCGGCGTTGGGGATTACGTTGTGTTCGATGGGAGTTTGCGGGGGCAAGCCGCGTTTGACGATGATGCCGTGGCCTTCGGGGGTGTGGGGATCTTTTTCGGCGGTGAGCATGAGGATGGGGACGCGGACATCGGCGAGTGAGCCGGGAGGGAGGAACCAGGGCGTGGCGGGGGCGAGGAGGACGAGGGCTTTGACGCGGGGATCTGAGGAGACATCGATGTTAGCGGGGCGGCCGCCGGCGGTGGCGAGGGCAGTGTAGCCTCCGAGGGAGTGGCCGACGATGGCGATGTGCTGGGGGGCGATGTGCGGGGCCAGGGTGGGATCGGCGAGGGCCCAATCGATGAGTTGGGAGAGCAGGCGCGGGCGATCGGCGAGGTTTTCGTTGGTATTGGCGAGGGAGTTGTCGTTGCGGTTGTTGCGCGGGTGTTCGGGGACGAGAACGATGTAGCCGTTGCGTGCGAGGTGGAGGGCGAGGTTGCGGTGGACGAGATGGGAACTGCCGGTGCCGTGGGAGATGAGGATGAGCGGGCAGGGGTGGGGCGGGGCGATGGGCGCGTCGTGGGCGGCGCCGATGGTGTAGGGGCCGAAGGTGGCGGAAGATTGCGGCGCTTCGGCGGGATAAGCGAGGAGCATGGGAACGGGATGCCGGAGCATCCGGAGGCCGGCGTTCATTTGCGTGTGGACCATCCTGAGGGAGTGCGGTGAATGATGGCGGGAGGCGAGGTGGGCTCGATTGCAATCTTGTGGGTAGTGCTGATGAGTTCGATGCGCTGGGGAGTGAACTCGATGACGGTGTAGTTGGGGCCACCGGGTCCGCCGGGGAAGAAGGACTGCCACTCTTTGCGCCAGTGTTTCCGGCGTTCGGAGGGAGTATCGACGATGCGCGATGTGCCGGTGAGGGTGACGTAGTTGGGGCCGGCTTTGTCGTAGTAGGCGAGGGTGGTGCGCGGGTTTTTACGGAGTTGGGCGATTTTGCGGGAATTGGGGTTTGTGCCGAGGAAGACGCGCATTTGCTCGTCGGGGGGAAAGGGTTGCATGAGGCGGGCGTGGGGTTCGGTTGTGTCGTCGACGGTGACGAGGAAGCAGAATTCGGCCGATTGCATGACGGCGCGGGCGGCGTCGAGAATGGATTGCGGTGCGGGTTGGGCGGCGATGGTGGACAATAGGACGAAACGGAGGGAGAGGAGAGTCATCGGTATTGGGACGCCATGCGGTTTGCTGAGGCGGACCTTGGGGAAGAATAGCAACTGGATGCCGGCGCCGCAACGCAGCATTGGGGGAAGTGCGGGAAGTGGGGCAAGTCAAAGAAGGTGAGAAGAAAGCGGGGCGGCAGGCACATGAAGAGTGATGGCTTGTGGAGGACCAATGAAGAGACGTCTGGCCGTCTACCTGCCCGCTTGCGCGGCGCTGAGCCTGATTCCGGGTGCAATGGGACAGGATCCCATCCCGCTGATGAACTGGTATGCTCCTCCATTTTTTCAGGTGGAAGGTGGGAAGGAGGGCCGCGGGGCAGCGATCACGGGGCCGCTGAGCTTTGTCGGGGTGACTCCGTGCCGGGTGGTGGACACGCGGGCGGAGTATGCGCAAGGGCTGGTGGGTGCGTTTGGGCCGCCGGCGATGGGGGCGTCGACGCAGCGGGTGATCCCGGTGCCATCGGGGCGCTGTGAGATCCCGGCGGGGGCGCGGGCGTATTCGTTGAACATCACCGTGGCGCCGCAGCGGCCGCTGGCCTACCTGACGGCGTACCCGACGGGGGCAACCATTCCCAATGTTTCGACGTTGAATTCGTTCGATGGGCGGATTGTGGCCAATGCGGCGATTGTGCCGGCGGGTGCGGGGGGCGCGATCACGATCTACGTGACCGATCCGACGCATGTGATTGTGGACATCAACGGGTACTATTCGGACGGTGGATCGGGAACGGGAGGGCTGGTGGCGGGGCCGACGGGGCCGACGGGGCCGACTGGCTTGAGCGGGGCCATGGGGCCTACGGGAGCGGCATCGAGCGTACCGGGTCCGGCGGGTCCGACGGGTCCTGTGGGCGCGACGGGTACGGCGGGTGTGATTGGTCCGACAGGGCCTGTGGGTTCTACGGGCGCCGTGGGAGCGATTGGTCCGACAGGGGTGGCAGGTCCGACGGGTGCGGCGGGAGCGATTGGACCGACAGGGCCTGTGGGTTCTACGGGTGCTGTGGGAGCGATTGGTCCGACCGGGGCGGTGGGTCCGACAGGGGCGGCAGGCGCAACGGGAGCGGTGGGTCCGACGGGGGCTGCTTCGACCGTTGCGGGGCCGACGGGTCCGACGGGAGCGATGGGAACGGCGGGGTCGATCGGTCCGACAGGGCCGACAGGGGCGGCTTCGACGGTTCCGGGGCCGGCTGGGGCAACGGGTGCGACGGGACTGGCAGGGGCGGTGGGTCCGACGGGGGCTACCGGTCCGACGGGCGCGGCGGGGTCGGGCGGCGGGGCAGTGATGATGATTACCAACGTCGCGGGTTCGCTGCTGCCGCTTCCGCGGCATTTCGGCCCGAATACGAACGCGGCGCGGAGCACGGAAAGTGAGGCGCAGTCGTTGATGCCGGTGGGCTGCACGATGCGCGATTTGTATGTGCAGTGGAATGCCAACGCGGCGGGTTCGACGACTACGTTCACGGTACGAGTGAATTCGGCGGACACGGCGCTTACTTGCAGCATTGCGAGTGGGGACAGCAGTTGCACGAACACCAGTTCCACGGCTGCTGCGGCGGCGGGCGACATGGTGGTGATGCGAGTGACCGGGCCGTCGACGCTGCCCACCGCGATATCGGGCGCGCTGGTCATTCAAATGTCGTGGCGGTGCCAGTGAGTCAGTAGCGGTCGATTTTGACGAGCGATTTGTCGAGTTGCTGGAGGCTTGCCTTGCCGCAGAGGGCCATGGCGAGGGCGAGTTCGGTTTCGAGGAGTTGGTGAACCTTTTCGATGCCGGGCTGGCCGAAGGCGCCGAGGCCCCAGAGGACGGGGCGGCCGAGCATGACGGCGGAGGCTCCGAGGGCGAGGGCTTTGAGGATGTCGGTGCCGCGGCGGAATCCGCTGTCGATCAAGACGGGGAATTTGCCGTTGACGGCCTGGATGATTTCGGGGAGCACTTCGATGGTGGAGGGAGCGTATTCCAGGTAGCGTCCGCCGTGATTGGAGACGATGATGCCGTCGGCGCCGTGTTTGACGGCGAGGGCTGCGTCTTCGCCGGTGAGGATGCCTTTGATGAGGACGGGAGTCTTGGCCCAATCCTTGAGTTTGGAGACGTAGGTCCAATCCCATTGAGCGACGAGTGTGGGTTCGAGGCGGTAGGGGGGCGTTTTGCGTTCGGGGTCCTGACGGCGGCGGCGGGTGTTGGAGGCGGTTGCACCGGGGTCTCCGGAGGGCACCTGGGCGCGGACGCGATTGCGGAGGAGGCGCTCGCGGTGGGAGTTGTAGGGCGCATCGACGGTGAGGACGACGACTTTGTAGCCGGAGGCGACGGCGCGTTCGACACGTTCGCGGGTGGCGAGGTCGTCTTCGCGGGGATAGAGCTGCCACCATTTGGGAGCTTCGGTGGCGGCGGCGACTTTTTCGAAGGGATAGCTGGAATTGCTGCTGAGGCAGATGATGGAGTTGGTGGCAGCGGCGGCTTTGGCGGTGGCGAGTTCGCCGTCGGGGTGAGCGAGTTGATGGCCGGCGGTGGGGGAGAAGAGGATGGGGGAAGCGACTTTGGCTCCGAACAGGGTGGTGGAGAGATCGATGTTGGTGGCGTTGACGAGCATGCGGGGGCGGATGACGATGCGGTCGAAGGCTTCGCGATTGCGGCGAAGGGTCCATTCGTTGTCGACGCCACCGGCGATGTAGTCGTAGTTTTCCTTGGGGATGCGGTAGCGGCAGAGGGGTTCGAACTCGAAGATGTTGACCAGTTGGTCGAGGCCGGGGAGGTGCTCGGGTTTGTAGTCGAGATCCTTTTGCGCGCGGAGGAGCGGGGAGGCGGCGAAGAAGGAAAGCAGCTTGTGGAAGGCCTGGCGGCGGGTGTTGTTCATGGGGATCTCCTTAGCGCTGGTCATGGCAGAGTTTGCAGTCGTTTTTGGCGTTTTTCATGCGGTGGCAATCCATGCAGGCTTGCATGGCGAGGTCTTTTTCGCGGCGGAGGACGTCGCGGGTGGCGACGGGTCCGTGGCAGGTTTCGCAGGTGACGCCATCGACGGCGGTGTGTTGCTGGTGATTGAAGAACACGTAGTCGGGGATGCGGTAGACGCGAGCCCAGGGGAGTTTCTTGCCTTCGGCGTGGTGGGCGGCGAGTTTGGCGATGTGGGGGCTATCCTTCTTGATTTCGCGGTGGCAGTTCATGCAGAGGGAGGTGGCGGGGAAGGTGGCGAAATCGCCGGGATCGGGCATGGGGTGGCACTGCTTGCAGACGAGTCCGGCGGAGACGTGGGTCTTGTGGGAAAAAGGGATGGGCTGATCGGGGGCGGGGCGTTCGTATTTGGGGGATGGGACCTGCGCGAGGAGAGTGGCCGCGAACAGGACGGAGAGAAGACGCATCGACCGCCTATTCTACAGCACCTTCAGGGCGATCATGGTCATGTCGTCGTTCTGCGGTGCGCCTTCGGTGAAGCGGTCGACGGTGTTGAGGATGGCGGGGAGGATGGCTTCGGGATGGAGGGCGCGGCAAAGGAGCGCGGCGGCGAGGAGGCGGTCTTCGCCGAATTCGTCGCGGGCGTGATTCATGGCTTCGGTGAAGCCGTCGGTGTAGAAGATGACGGTGTCGCCGGGGTGGAGTTGGGTGTGGGCTTCGCGGAAGACGGCGCGCTTGGTCCAGCCGATGGCGACGCCGGTGGATTTGAGGAGTTCATGGGAGCCATCGGCGCGGATGAGGAAGGGCGGGTTGTGGCCGGCGTTGACGTAGCGGAGGCGTTTGAGGGCGGGGTTGTACTGGGCGTAGAAGAGGGTGGCGAAGTGGCCTTTGGCGCTGGACTCATCGACGAGGAAATTGACGTTGGCGATGAGGGCGGAGAGGTCGGGGTTCTGGACCATGGCCTGGCCGCGGACGGAGGTTTGGAGCACGGCCATGAGGATGGCGGCGGGGATGCCTTTGCCGCTGACATCGCCGACGGCGAGGCAGAGGCGGCCATCGGAGAGAGCCATGTAGTCGAAGTAATCGCCGCCGACGCTGAGGGCGGGGCGGCACATGCCGGCGTACTGGATGCCGTCGATTTCGGGGCGCTTTTGGGGGAAGAGGCGGTGTTGGACGTCGCGGGCGATTTCGAGTTCGCGATTGAGGCGTTCGCGCTGGGCGGCTTCGGCGGCGACGGTGGCGGTGAGGCGGCTGTTTTCGAGGGCGAGGCCGGCTTGGGCGGCGACGCCGCGGAGGAGGCTGAGGTCGGTGCGGCTGTAGGGCTCGTCGGAGAGCTTGGGGCCGAGGGCGACGAAGCCGGCGAGGTCGTCGCGGAGTTCGAGGGGGAGCAGCACCTGGGCGTCGAGGGAGGCGAGGCTGGAGCGGTCGGGGTGGGAGTCGAGGTCGCGATTGACCCAGGATTGGGGGTCGTCGAAATAGAGTGTTTGCGGGGTTTTCGATTGTTTGAGGCGAGTGGCCACGGGATCGTTGGGGGCGAACTGGGCGGCGGGTGTTTGGTGGTAGCCGAGAGCGAAGGCGGGTGCGTAAGCTTGGCCGTTACGGAGGAGGAAGGCGATGCGGGGGACGTGGAGGGATTCGGAGATGCGGCGGCAGACGGTTTCGAGGAGGCGGTCGCGATCGAGGATGGTGCGGACTTCGTCGCTGAGATCGCTGAGGAGTTGTTCGCTGTTGTAGGCTTGGCGGAAGAAGCGGCGATCGACCCAGGCCATGAGGCGCTGCGCGAGCCGCTGGAGGAGGAGTGCGAAGAGGAAGGAACTGGAGACGAGGATGAGTTTCTGAGGGGTGGTGGTGCGATGTTCGGCGATGGAGAAGGCGTAGAGGAGCGCGCCCATGGTGGTGAAGGCCTGAAGGATGCGAACGCCGCGCTGGGCGAGGGCATACTTGAGTCCGGTGCGGAGGACCATGCGGAGATCGAGGGCGCGGTGGACGATGACGATGTAGGCGAGGGTGAGGGGGAAGAGGGCCATGAGGCCGATGATGAAGACGGTGAGGAGGGGAGGGAGTCCTTGGGTGACGGGCTTTTGCAGGATGAGAGCGCGGATGGTGGCGAGGCAGGCGGGGAGGAAGGCGATGGTGGAGCCGGCGTTGAGGAGGACGAGTTTGCGGCGGGTATCGGGGGATTTAGTGTTGCGGAGGTGCCTGTTAATGGAGACGAAGTACCAGGTGACGGAGAGGAAGGCCATGAGATTGGCGGGGCCTTGGAGGAAGCGGACGTAGGGCAGGAGAGCGCGGTAGAGGGCCATGTTTTCGCGGACGGCGTATTGCAGGACGGCGGTGAGGATGCCTAGCGTGCCGACGAGGGCGGCGAGCGAGTACATGATGCGGGTGAGCCATCGCGGCCAGGGGAAGGTTTCCGGGAAGTGCATGCCGAGGAGGAGCATGCACATGGACCAGACGGCGGGGGCGGGGAGATGAAGGGCGTAGTTGAGGAAGCGGGTGGCGTCGAAGAAGGGGATATAGATGAAACGGAACATGTGGGGGAAGGCGTTGAGGAGGGCGAGGAGAATCCAGGCGCGGTGATCGAGGGGGCGGAGGAAGGCGACGAGGAAGGCGGGGACGATGCAGACGATGAGGCAGAAGTATTGGAAGGCGAGAGTGATCTGGGCATCGGCCTGGCGATTGCGGAGATCGAGGGTGAGGGTGACGGTGCGCGGGCCGGTGGGGGATTCGATCAGGAGGGTCATGGTGTCGCCGGCGTGCGCGTTGGCGATGGTGCGGTCGAGGGTGCCGTGGCCGGTGACGGGCCGGCCATTCATGAGGAGGATACGGTCACCGGGGCGGAGGCCGGCGCGTTTGGCGGAGTCGCGGATCTGACCGATGGCGGGGGGACTGGCGAGATCGAAGGGATAGGCAGCGGGGCGGTGAGGCGGGAGTTCGCGATGGACCCGCAAGATGTAGATGGACCACTCGGCCATGACGAAGGTGAGGAGGATGGCGATGGCGATGCGGGTGGAGAGGATTCGGTTGCGCATTAGGCCTCGTGGAGCTTGAAGACGACCATGGTCATGTCGTCGTGCTGGGGGGCGCCGGCGGAGAAGTGTTCGACGGCGGTGGCGATGTGATGGAGGATGGCTTCGGGGGCGAGTGAGGCGGCAT
>JAEUQG010000587.1 GCA_016789755.1 Bryobacterales bacterium | reverse complement strand
AATATTGCCTCCCGCAGTTGCTCTCCAAGCGCATTCGTCAACAGCTTAGGATGGTGCATCGCCTGCGCCGACCAGATTGCCTCGAACTCCTCCCTGTAAAGGGTACGGAACGTCAACTGCCCGCGTATGCGGGAAGGGTCCGAGGCGCTAGTGTTCGTGCGCGCGAAATACTCACCCAATGTGCGTGCGCCTGCACCCTCAATTCGCTCCCGCAAGCCTTGGATGGTGACCGCTTGAGTGGCTAGTTCCTCATCTTTCTTCACCGGAGCGCGCCGATTGGACAAGAAGCCGCGCCGTTGCGCGAGATGGTACAAAATGCGTCCAAGCGAGAACGGATCCAGTGGCTCATCCAATGCTTTGGCCCGAAGGGTGTAGACATGGCCGGGGTGCGGTCCGAACTCACTCGCCAACCGCTTATCAAGCTCCTTCAGTACCTCGGCCGCGGGCCCTGTCGGCAGCAATCCAGCATCTTGCAGGATGCGATACGTTTTCCTCCTCCTCCTTGCCCGGCGTTCCGTCTGCCGCCTCGCTTGACGCGCCTGCCGCCGTTTCTCGTTTTTTGAACTGTCTTTTCCGCTCTCAAAATCTCCTTCTACTCCAGCCGGAAAGACCCGGACAGCCGTGTGAATTATCTGCTCCCCCGCCGGATCAATCAGCGCCAGTCCAATGGACTTAACGCCCAAATCGAGTCCCAACACGTAACCATTCACCGAAAGCATGTCGCTTGCGCCTCCAAACGAATTCAGATTACAATGCGTGTGGTGTATCAAAGCGGCGATTGTCCGGTCGTGTCCAAGTAAGGAACGAAAGAAACTTTCGCTGTCCGCAAGACCCTACTGAAACTTCAGTATTCTTGGTGAGCGCCCCACACTGGGGCGCTTTTCTCTTTCGGCCAGCCAAAAGCCGCTCTGCTTTTCGAGTCTCTCACCCTGGTCGGATCGGACTTGGCCGTGCTCTGTTGATCGATTCCGCCACTCCGCCGCGACACCAGCCCTTGGGCGGTGGACTGTGATCAGTCGCTAATCAGGATCGATTGTCCCGGTATCAAGCGCATCGATTCATCCACGACTGCAGCTCAATTCATCCGGCGTATTCCTGGCCGACGGATGCGACTGCTGCCTGTGCCGTGCGTCTCCGTCGGCGTGCGAAACTCCACCCGCACCCGCCTCACCCCCTCCTCCCCGCCATCCACCCTCAACTCCAGCGGCCCCCGAGCCTCCCGCAGCCGGTACGTCCCCCCATCGAACACCACATCCCCATTCCCCGCCCAATCCATCTGCCGCACCTCCACCAGCCGCGCCCGCCCCCGCCCCGGACCCAGTCCCTCCTCCATTAACCTCGTAAACGTCAGTACGAAATACGGAAACACCGGCCGCTTCACATCGAATAAATGAAGATCGAACCAAAACCGGTCCCCGTGCTCCAGTTTCCAGCTCCCCAAATGCGACGCCCGCAGCACAAACGGCCGCGGCCAGTCCCGGTACCCGCTCAACCCTTGCCCCGCCTCCGATTGCGGCTCGAATACCTGCGCATACGCGCACTCCCCGCGAATCTCGCAGCTCCCCGCATCCCCGCAACCAGGCACGCAGGCAATCTTCCGGAACAGCGTCCCGAATGCCCCCCTCACAATATTGCCCGCCTTCCCCGGAGGAAAGTACAACGCCCCGGCCGCCTCAAACAGGAATCTATACCGGTAAAACCGCAACATCATGGCACGCTCCATCCTACTACAAGCCAACATCCCGCATAAAAACACAAAAAATGATTGTAAAAGGAAAAAGATTATGTTAGAAATAATCCAAGGAGTAAGTATGCCGATTTCCGAAGCTCACTCCGCCGCCGCCCGCGAAAATGCCGCCCATTCCACCGGACCTGTCACGCCCGAGGGAAAAGCGAAGTCCTCTCAAAATGCCCGCAAACTCGGCCTCTTCGCCGCTTCCGTCCAATTCCTCGACGATTCCGAACAAAACGCCTACCACGAACTGCTCGAAGGCTACCTCGAAGAACTCCGCCCCGAATCCATCCTCGAACACCGCCACGTCCGCGAAATGGTCAACGCCGAATGGCGCCTCTCCCTCCTTCGCGGCGCCATGCTCAGCTACGAATCCCAGCATATGGACGCCTCCGCGCCTTCCCCCTGCGAAGCCCGCGCCACGGCCTTCGGACGCATGTCCCAATCGGGCAACGCCGTCCCCCTCTTCCTCCGCTACGAAAAACAACTCCAGCGCCAATTCGATAAAGCCCACAACGATTTCCTCGCCGCCCGCCGCCTGCGCCTCGCCGAACTCGACGCCGCCTCCCGCGCCAGGAATCAGTACCTCCTCCGCCAGCTCCACGCCATCGCCAACGCCCCGCCTCCCGGCTTCTCGCGCGCCAAAGAGAATATGCAAAACGAACCCAAGCCGGCGCCTCACAATTCGCAAAATCCGCCGAATCCGCCCTTCAATCCCGCCGTCTATACTAAAGCTGCCCCCGCCAATCACCTCGCTAACCTCAGCAAAACCTGAAATTCACCCGTCCGCCGCTCTTTGAAAACCGAATACCTAAGCGCCGCAACGCTTCCCTATGTGGAGGATGCACCCCCGCGCCCGCCCCCGCCGGCACTCATGAATCCCGCGCGGGGCGGGCCGCGGCCCGCTCGCTATTTCCCCGCCACATCGAAACACCACAGCCGGTCCTGATCCCGAATCCACAGCCGCCCGTTCGCCAGCACCGGATAAGACCATGCCATCTCCCGGTTCCGCGTGTGCGCCGGACGGTCCGGAGGCGTAAACCGCCCCTTTTCCCGATACCCCTCTTTCGCCGCCTCCGCCAGCACAACCTCCCCATTTTCCGTATGCACAAACAACAACCCCGCCGCATAGAGCACCGAGCCCGGACCCAGCGTCTCCTCCATCCACAGCATCTTCCCCGTCTTATAATCCGCCGCCGCCAATCCCTTCGGATTCGTCCCGTATAACACGCCATTCACCAGCACCTGCCCGCCCAGCGTATTCGGCACATCGCGCTCGAAATACACTTCCTCCGCCGTTACTCCGTCCCCGCTCGCATGCAGTTGCACCAATCCCCCGCCAAATCGCCGCGCATTGGAGCTGTACACATACCCATCCGCGGCCACCGGTGTCGGAATATTCGCCGGACCCGTACTCGTTTTCGCATAACGCCACAAAAAACGCCCCGTTTTCGCATCCACCCCTACCACCCCTTTGTCCAGAAACTGTACATACTGCCGCCGCCCCGCCGCCTCCACCGCGATCGCCGAGGAATACGCCGCCGCATCTCCCCCCGGCGCCGACGATTTCCAGATCAGCGCCCCGGTCTTCTTCTCCAGCGCCACCAGGGTCGCCTCCGCCCCGCCCGGCGTCGCCACCAGCGTATTGCCATCCACCAGCGGCGATTCGGCATACGCCCATTTACCCGGCTTCCCGCCAAAATCGGACCGTAAACTCTTGTTCCACACAACCGACCCGTCCCGCAGCCGCAAACACGCCAGGTCCCCATCCGAACTCAGCGCATACAGCACATCCCCATCCACCGTCGGCGTCGACCGCGCCATCGGATACGACGGCTGCTGATTCGGATCCCCCACGTTCCCGATCCGCGTCCGCCACAGCATCTTCCCCGTCGCCGCCTCCATCGCCTGCACATACTCGTTTTCCATGCCCCGGTTCGCCACCACATACAAGCGCCCGCCCGCCACCGCCGGAGTCGCATAGCCTTCCCCCAGATCCTTCACCTGCCACAGCAGCTTCGGACCTTCCTTCGGCCATTGCCGCGCCAGCCCCGTCTCCTGCGACACACCGTCCCGCCCCGGACCTCTCCACTGCGGCCAGTCCGCCGCCCACATCGCCACCGCCGGCGCACACGCCAGAAGCAATCCACGTAGCCCGTTCATGTCCGTCTATTCTACTTGCCCCGCATTTCCCCTGCATCGCCGCCGCCGCCCCTCTCCCGTCTTTCAACAGCAGGGCGCGATTTGCGATATGCTGCTCCCCTATGCGAATCGCGCTCCTGTTTCTCTCCGCCCTCCTCCTCTGTGCGCAGCAGCGACC
>JAEUQG010000208.1 GCA_016789755.1 Bryobacterales bacterium | reverse complement strand
CCGCTGGCGGCGCTGGAGGCGCGGGAACGGGAGTTTCCGTTGCCGGAGAGCCTCGCCGGGAAGCGCGGCCTGGACATCGGGACGTGGGATGGATACTTCGCCTTCGCGATGGAGCGGCGAGGGGCGGAGGTGGTGGCGATCGACAACACGGAGCAGGAGACGTTCCGCGTGGCGCGGGAATTGTTGGGCTCGCGCGCGGAATACCTGGTGCAGGACGTCTATGAGTTGTCGCCGGAGCGCAACGGGATGTTCGACGTGGTGCTGTTCATGGGTGTGTTGTATCACTTGAAGCATCCTCTATTGGGTCTGGAACGGGTGTGCTCGGTGACTCGGGACATGGCGATTGTCGAGTCGTTCGTGACGGCGGAACAGGTGACAGGGGCTCTGCCGGCGCTGGAATTCTACGAGACCAATGAGCTGTTGGGGCAGTTCGACAACTGGTGCGGGCCGAACCCGGAGTGCCTGCTGGCGTTTTGCCGGGTGGCCGGGTTCGCGCGGCAGGAACTGATCCGGATTGCAGGCCAGCGGGCGTTGATCGCCTGCTACCGGCATTGGGCGCCGGCGCCGGAAGAGCCGCGGGCGGAGGCTCCGAAGCTGCTGGCATGCACGCATTCGAGCAACTACGGAATCAATGTGAGCCGGGGCAAGGACGACTACATCACGGCGTTCTTCAAGAGCGGGGAAGAAACATTATCGTGCGATGCTGTTTTACCGGAAGTGGGCGGGTTCGGCGTGTATCCGGTGGGCGTGCAACACACAGGCGGCGACGGCTGGCAGGCGAGTTTCCGGATACCGCCGGGGCTCGATGCGGGGTGGCAGGATGTGCGGCTGCGCACGGCGCGTAGCGGCTATAGCGAGCCGGTGCGGATTGCGGTGGATGTGCCGGCGGTGGCGGAGGCGATCCGGTTGGAAGGGGCCTGCGACAGCGAGACGTGGCGGCCGGGCGAGGTAGCATCGGGCAAAGACCGGTTCCTGTCGATTTGGGCGCAGGGGCTGCCGGTGAATGCGGACCGTGGAAATCTGCGGGTGACGCTGGGGGGCAAGCGGCTGAGCGTGGAAGGCTGCGCCGCCGATGCGAGGGATGCTTCGCTGCGGCAGATCAATGCGCGCGTGCCGGACGGCTTTCCACGAGGCCGGTATGACCTGGTGGTGGGGCTGGGCGAGGCGCGTTCCGCGCCGCTGGCGCTGCGGGTGGATTAAACCAGGCCGGCGGCTTAGAGAAGGGAAGCGTCGAGCCGGCCGTCGGTGGCCTCTTCGGCGGCTACAGCGGGGGCAACGGGCTGGTGCGCGGCGTAGGAACGGAGCAGGTCGGTGGAGCCATCGAAGAGCGAGTCGGCGAGTTCGAGCACTGCTTTGCGGCGCATCTCTTCGCGTCCGACCGTGGGCGTATAGAGGAAAGCGCGGCCGACTTTGCGGCGGGCGACGCCGCCTTTTTTCGCCAGCCGTTCCAGGAGCGTCATGACGGTGGTATAGGCGAGGCGCTTGCGGGGCTCCATTTGGAGTTGCACCGAACGCACGTTTCCTTCGCCGATATCCCAGAGGGCCTTGAGGCACTCGAGTTCGAGCGGCGGTGGGATTTCCTTGGGCGGCCGTGCGGTTCGCATTTCAGTCTGTTTTATCGTGCCGGAGCGCCTGTTGCAACCGTTCGGCGAAGGGCGAGACAGAAGGAGCGCGGCGCGGCCCGTTGGATTCGGCGGGCTTTGCGTTGGGAGGGCGAGGCGGCTCGGCTTTAGAGGCGTCCTTGCCGCCGGGCTCGGCGGGGTTGAGGAATTTCTCCTTCTTAAGAATCTGGCGTTCGAGCGCGGCGTTGAAGCCGGTGAAGAAGCCGTCGATGCCGCGGTCCTTTTCGAGCGAAGTGCGCAGCGAGGCCATCTTCGAATCGAGATTGTCGATGTGGTGCAGCAGCAGCGCTTCGAGGAAGGCCGGCTGCTTGGGCGATCCGAATTCGAGCTGGCCGTGATGGCTGAGAATCATGTGCTCCAGGAGGAGGCGGAGGTTGGGGGGGAAATCGGGGATGGCGCGCAGCTTGGCGTCCATCATGCGGAGGCCGATGAACATGTGGCCGACCAGGTGGCCTTCGACGGAGTAGCCGAAGCTGCGGTCGTAGGTGAGTTCGTAGATCTTGCCGATATCGTGGAGCAGCACGCCGGTGAGCAACAGATCGAGATCCGCTTCGTAGTGCGGGCCGGTCATGCGGGCGATGTTCGCCATGGAGAGGACATGTTCGAGCAGGCCGCCGAGGTAAGCATGATGCATGGATTTGGCGGCGGGGGCGATCTTGTACAGGCGGGCGATCTCTTCGTCGTCGAGCAAGGCCTGGCAGAGCGCGTGGAGGTGCGGGTTCTTCAGATCGGCAAGGATCCGGCGAAGCTCCGAAAACATCTCCTCGGGATTACGTTTGGAGGCGGGGAAGTAGTCGGCGAGGTCGATGGCGGACTCTTCCACTTTCTGCAGCTTCTGGACGGTGAGCTGGAGGCGGTTGAGATGAATCTGGGCGAGGCCGCGGATGCGGACGAAGTCGTCGCGCTCAAAGGTGGCCATCACCTCTTCGACGTTGTCCCACATCTTGGCGTCGATTTCGCCGGTGCGGTCGCCGAGCATGAGGGACAGGTAAGGTTCGCCGGTTTTCTTTTGCCGGATGTCTTTTTGCTGAACGAGAAAAGTAGCCGTGATTACCTGATTAGGCTGGAGCTCAGCGACGTAGGGAGACTTCATGGACAAGTGAGGGCCGCTCTAAGTAAGAAGCAAAGCCCGGTTTTCCTTTTCGATTACTTTCGGACTGTTTTCGAGCTGGAGACGGCTTCCTGGGCTGCCTCATTGGCGTTGGTGCCAGGCATGGGGATGGCCCAGAGCATGCGCTTGCGGCGCTTGATGTTGGCCACCTCTTCCTTGGTGACGGTTTCCGGCTTGAGTTGGGCCGGATCTTTCCAGGAGGTGTCTTTGCCGGGGGCGGCGCCGGAATCGACGAAACCGGGTTTGATTTCGAGGAACGCCTGTTCGCGAAGCTTGGTGAGGTATTCGCGGATCTTCGGCTGGAAGCGCGGGCCGTAGAGGCGGTTCATGATTTCGCTTTCGACATCTTCGAGGGCGGCCTGGCCGGCGGTGTGTTTTTCCATCACCTTGAGGATGAGGAAACCTTCGGGGCGCTGGATGGGATCGGTGACGTAGTTGCGATCTTTGTCGAAGACGAGGTTGGCGACGTCGGCGCTGAGGTCGCCGCGTTTCCATCCGCCGAGATCGCCGCCATTCTGCGCGGTTTGCGAATCGGAGTTGTCGCGGGCCAGTTCGGGGAAGCGCTCGCCTTTGCGGGCGCGGGCGACGAGATCCTTGGCTTTCTTTTCGATGGCGGCGGCTGCTGCTGCATCCTTGCCGGCGGTGGAGAGGAAGATCTCGCCGAGGAAGACTCGCTCTTCGCGCACGAACTCCGTCTTGTGATCTTCGTAGTATTTGAGGACATCCGCTTTGGGGATGTTGATGGTGCCGCCGACTTCCTGACGGATGACGCGCTCCGTCAGCATGCTGTTGCGCATCTCGTTCTTGTAATCCTCGAACGGGATGCCGAGTTGTTCGCGCACGGCGGATTGGAATTTGTCGGGGTCGGCGATCTTCAACTGCTTCTGGATTTCGGCGAGTTGCTTGGAGATTTCCGCTTCGACGCTGATGCTGAGGTCTTTGGCCTTTTGCACCAGCAGGAGTTGATCGATGCGGTCGCGCAGCACGGTGCCTTCGCGTTCCTGCATGGCGGCGGTGAGTTTGGGGCCGGTGACGCCTTGACGGCGCAAGTCCTCTTCCGCTTGTTTGCGGGTGCGGGCGAGTTCGGTGCGAGTGACGATGTCGCCGTTCACCTTGGCGATGATCTCTTCGACCGTGGTGATATCGGCGGCAACGGCGGAGAGCGCGCACAGGGAAAGCGGGAGCAAGTACAGCCTAGGCATAAACTCTTATTATCCTCCAGGAAAAGGGGCGTATGGGCAAGGGGGGCAGACCCCAATGGGGAATGGTGCAATTGAGAGCCCACTGCGGCGCGCGGTTGACAGCGCTGCGGTTAAGAGGACCTCGGGATGTGAAGGAACGCACACAGGGGTGGCCCATCGGTCACAGGGTCGGCGAGGCCGCTGTTGTTTGCATCAGCCGCAGTTTCTCTTCGGCGGACGCACGCACTCGGGCAATGCTCTCTTCCTTAATTGCTTCGTAGCCGCGGATCTGATCCGGCAGGGAGGCGATCTCGAGGGCGACCGGCAGATTGTCCGGAGTGAGCCTGGCGAGCGCCTCTTCGACAACGCCGCAATACCAGGGGATGAGGGAGCGTTCCAGGCGGCGGTGCGCGGTGAGACCGAAGACATCGAGGGGAGTGCCGCGGAGGAAACGCAGCGCGGCGAGGATGCGCAGCGGCGTGCGGAACCACGGGCCGAGATGCAGCTTGCGGCTGAAGCCGAAGCGTCGCAGCAGCGGAGGATGAAGGTGATAGGAGAGGGCGAGCGGGCGTTCCCACATCGACATTGCGTCTTGCTCGAAGCCCGGCCGGGTGAGAAGGCGCGCCACTTCATACTCGTCTTTGATGGCCATCAACTTGAAGAGATACTTGGCCACAGCTTCGCCGACCGGCGCTGAGCGGCGGGAGACCTTGCCGACAAATTCGGAATATTGGCGGGCGTAGCCGGCGTTGTCATAGGCGCGGAGTTCGGTGGCGCGATCGAGAGGCTTGGGCGCGGCGGATGCGGGGGGCGATGCCAGCGCTTCGACGGCCGCTGCGTCGTGATAGTATTTGCGGCCCCAAAGGAAGACCTGAAGATTGCGCTCGATTTCCACTCCGTTGAGGCGGATGGCCTGTTCGAGAGACTGCTGCGAGACGGGGAGCAATCCGGCCTGGAAGGCGGCGCCCATAAGAAACGTGTTCACGGCGAGGTGGCTGCCGAAGAGGGATTCGGCGATGCGTGTGGCGTCGACGTAGAGATTGCGTCCGCGCGTAGTTTGGGCGTCGATGGTCTCGACCAGGTGTTGTGGCCCCGCGAGCACTTTGCGTTTGCGGATCTCCTCGCCGGTGGGGACATGGCTGGTGTTGACGACGGCGACGGTTTTTCCGGGCGTGGCGCACTTCAATGCTTCGTTGCCGGCGGAGCCGAGAAGATCGAACCCGAGGATGAGGTGGGCGTTGCCGGTGTTGGTGCGCACGGCGGCTTCGATGGGTTGTTGCGCAAGGATCAGATGGCTCATCACAGCGCCGCCTTTTTGCGCGAGGCCGGTCTGATCGAGGGTCGCGACGTGGAGGCCGTCCAGCATGGCCGCGGTGGCGAGCAGAGCATTGATGGTGACGACGCCCGTGCCCCCGATGCCGGGCATGAGGATGCGATAGCCCGCGCCCGGTTCGACGACGTCTCGCGGCGGGGGAACTTCGGTGGCGGGTAGCGGCTGCAGCGTGCGCTTTTTGAGGCCCGTGCCGGGTGCAATATCGATGGAGACGAAGGAGGGGCAATCGCCGAGGGCGCAGGAATAATCCTTGTTGCACGACGATTGGTGAATCCGGATCTTCTGCCCGAGCGGCGTTTCCACCGGATGGAGGCTCATGCAGTTGGATTGCTTGACGCAATCGCCGCAGCCTTCGCAGACTTCGGGATGAATATGGAGGCGGCGTGTGGGTTCGGGAAGCGAACCGCGGGAGCGCATGCGGCGCTTTTCGGCGGCGCATTGCTGATCGTAAACGATGACGGTGACGCCCTGGATTCTTTCGAGTTCGGCGAGAACGTCGTGGATCCGCGCGCGGTCGAGGGCGCGGGCGTTGGAGGCCAGTTGCACGCCGTCGAGGTAACGGGTGAGATCGTCGGTGAGGACGACGGTGCGCTTCACGCCTTCGGCCTCCAGCTTGCGGGTAAGCTCCGGGATGGCGAGCATGCCGGTGGCCTTCTGGCCGCCGGTCATGGCGACGTGGCCGTTGTAGAGAATCTTGAAAGTAATGTTCACGCCGGCGGCGATGCAGCTTTGAATGGCGATCGCGCCGGAGTGAAAGTACGTGCCGTCGCCCATGTTCTGCACCATGTGCTTGCGTTCGACGAAGGGGTTCATGCCGATGAAGGGAACGCCTTCGGCGCCCATGTGCGTGCAGAAGAGGTAGCCGCGATTGGCATCGGAGAGCATGGCGGACATGCCGTGACAGCCGATGCCTCCGCCGGCCACCTGATGATCGAGAAGCAGCGTGCCGCGATTGTGCGGGCAGCCGGAACAGAAGTTCGGCGGGCGATGGGGCGCGAGTTGCCTGGGGCGGAGCGTGACGGCCTCCAGGCTTTGCAGACGGCGGTGAACGCTGTCCTTGCCAGGCTGGGCGGAGAGGCGCGAGGCGATGGCGCGGGCGACGATGTCGGGATCGAGTTCGTGCGCGGCGGGCAGCAGCGGCGCTCCGTGCTCGTCCTCTTTGCCGATGATCGTGGGATGAGGCGAGTGGTTGTAGAGCGCGTCGCGGAGCTGCATTTCCAGGAAGCTGCGCTTCTCTTCGATGACGAAGATGGTTTCCAGACCGGAGGCGAAATCGCGGGCGAATTCAGGTTCGATGGGGAACGTCATGCCGAACTTGGCAATGCGAATGCCCATGGATTGGAGGTCTTCGCGGGCGATGCCGAGATCGCCGAGTGCCTGCATCAGATCGTAGTAATACTTGCCGGCGGTGGCGATGCCGAGGCGCGCGTCGTGTTCGGCGCCAAACCAGCGGTTGAGGCGATTGGCGCGGGCAAAAGCCTTGGCTGCTTGCAGGCGATGGCGGTTGGCTTCGGGTTCGATAGCGCTGGTGTAAGGGATGAGCAGCCGGGGATCGGTGCGCTTTTGGTAGCCGGCGGGGAGCGCAGGAGGCGTGCGCTGGAGATCGACGTCGACGCGTCCGCCGCCGTCGCAGACTTGGGTGAGGAGCTTCAAGCCGCACCATGCTCCGGTGTAGCGCGAGAGCGCGATGCCGAGAAGACCGAGGTCGAGAATCTCCTGCGTGTTGCCGGGGAAGAGCACGGGGATGGCGGCGTTCATGAGGCTGAAGTCGCTCTGGTGGGGGATGGAGGAGCTTTTGCAGGCGTGGTCGTCGCCGGCGAGAACGAGCGCAGCGCAGTTGCCGGGCGAGCCCGCGAGGTTGGCATGGCGGAAAACATCGCCGGAACGGTCGACGCCAGGTCCTTTGCCGTACCAGATGCCGAGGAGGCCGTCGTAGGAGGACTGGCCGAGCACCTGGTAGATCTGGCTGCCGAAGATGGCCGTGGCTGCCATGTCTTCGTTGACGCCGGGCCAGAAGTGAATATCGAGTTCGCGCAGCAAGGCGCCGGTGCGCTGCAAAGCGAGATCGTATCCGCCCAGAGGCGAACCCTCATAGCCGGAGATGAATGTGCCGGTCTTGAGTCCGGCGCGGCGGTCGAGGCGCATCTGGTCCATCGGGAGGCGGACCAAGGCCTGGATGCCGGTGAGATATACCGAGCCCGACTCGACGGTATACCGATCGTTCAGCTTCATCGGAGGTTTTCCTATTATCGCTTGCAGAGGATCGGACGCCGGGTGGGCGCGGTGCGCTACACCAATTCGCCGGAGGGTGTGATGCGCTCACCTTGCAGATAGGGGCGGAGCGCGCCGGGAATGACGACGCTGCCATCTTTCTGCTGGTAATTTTCGACAATGGCGACCCAGGTGCGGCCGACGGCAAGGCCGCTGCCGTTGAGCGTATGCAGTGGCTCAGACTTCTTGCCGGTGCGGCAACGGATGGCGGCGCGCCTCGCCTGGAAGGCTTCGAAGTTGGAGCAACTGGAAATTTCGCGGAAATCGTTCTGGCCCGGGAGCCAGACTTCGATGTCGTAGGTTTTCGCCGAGGAAAAGCCCATGTCGCCGGTGCAGAGAACGACGGTGCGGTAGGCGAGGCCCAGGCGTTGCAGGATATCTTCGGCGTCGCGGGTGAGTTTTTCCAGATCGTCGTAGCTTTGTTCGGGACGGGTGAACTTGACCAGTTCGACTTTCTGAAACTGATGCTGGCGGATGATGCCGCGGACATCCTTGCCATAAGATCCGGCTTCGCTGCGGAAGCACGGTGTGTAGGCGCAAAGGCTGATGGGAAGCTTGTCGGCGTCCAGGGTTTCGTCGCGGAAGAGATTGGTGACAGGAACTTCGGCGGTGGGGGCGAGCCAGAAATCGAAGTTCTCGCACTTAAAAAGGTCGGCGGCGAATTTGGGGAGCTGGCCGGTGCCGTAGAGGCTGGCGGAGTTGATGAGGAACGGCGGCAGCACTTCCTTGTAGCCGTGCTCGCGCGTGTGGACATCGAGCATGAAGTTGATGAGGGCGCGTTCGAGCCTGGCGCCGATGCCCCAGTAGACGGCGAAACGGGCGCCGGTGATTTTTGCGGCGCGCTCGAAATCGAGGATGCCCAGTTCAGGGCCGAGGTCCCAGTGGGCTTTGGGCGGGAAGTCGAGCGAGGGCGGTGTGCCGAAGCGGCGGACTTCGACGTTGTCTTCCGATCCTTTACCCTCGGGCACGGACTCGTGCGGAGTGTTGGGGATCGTCTTCATCAGGTTCTGGAACTCTTCGTCGACGGTCTTGACGGATTCTTCGAGCGAGGCGATGCGGTCGCCGATGGCTCGCACCTTGGCCTGTTGATCGGCGGTATCCTGGCCGGCCTTCTTGAGCTTGGCGATCTCCTGGCTTTCGGAATTGCGCTGCGCGCGCAGCGTTTCGGTTTCGGTGAGCGCGGCGCGGCGGCGGGCGTCCAACTCACGGAATTGCGCTACGTCGAGGGCCATTCCGCGGGTGGCCAGTCGGGCGGCCACGGCATCCAGGTTGTTGCGAAAGAAAGAAAGGTCGTGCATGGGAAAAGGGAAACTCTCATTGTATCCTTGGGCTCGGCCGGGCGTGTATGATGCTATCTTCAACCGATGCCGCAAACCAGCCATCCACCGGGATTAACCACGCTCTTCTTCACCGAGATGTGGGAGCGTTTCAGCTATTACGGGATGCGCGCCATCCTCGTGCTGTTCATGGTGGCGCCGGCGGGAAGCGGAGGGATGGGGTTCGATACGAAGCAGGCTGCTTCGCTCTACGGCACGTATACGATGATGGTGTACCTGCTGGCGGTTCCGGGGGGATTCATCGCCGACCGCTATTTAGGCGCGTCGCGGGCGGTGTTGACGGGAGGCGTCATTATTGCCTTGGGGCAGTTTCTGCTGGCCGTGCATGCGCTGCCGTTTTTCTATACGGGGCTGGCGCTGATCGCCATCGGCACAGGGCTGCTGAAGCCGAACATCAGCACGATGGTGGGGGCGCTGTATGGGAAGGACGATCCACGGCGCGACAGCGGGTTCTCGATTTTCTATATGGGAATCAATGTCGGCGCGGTGCTGGCGCCGCTGGTGTGCGGATGGCTGGCGGAGAGCAAGACGTTTCAGCAGTTTCTCAGCGATCGCGGCATGGATCCGGCGGCGAGCTGGCATTGGGGATTCGCGTCGGCGGGCGTGGGGATGCTGCTCGGGCTGGGCGTGTACTTGATGCGCTGGGGGACGCTGCCCGATTCCGGGCATCGGAAGAAAGGGGCAGGCAAGCGGGAGCAGGCGCATCCCGAGTGGACGGCATCGGACACGCGGCGGGTGATGGCGATCGGCATCCTGTTTGCCTTCACGATCCTGTTTTGGGCGGCGTACGAACAGAAAGGCGCCAGTCTCAACCTGTTCGCCAAGCAACTGGTGAGCACGGAAGTGGCGGGCTTCAGTTTTCCCGCGAGCTGGCTGCAATCGCTGACGCCGTTCTACGTCATCTTGCTCGCTCCCGTGTTTGCGCGATTGTGGATCCGGCTGGGGGAGCGTCAACCGGGCGGGCCGCGGAAGTTTGCCCTGGGGCTGCTTTCCATCGGCTTCGCGATGTGCCTGCTGGTGCCCGCTTCGGCGATGACGGGAGAGGGCAAGATCAGCCCGCTGTGGCTGGCGGCGGTGTATTTGTTCGATGTCATCGGAGAGCTTTGTTTAAGCCCCGTCGGGCTGAGCATGGTGACAAAGCTGTCGCCGCCGCAAGTGGTGGGCGTGATGATGGGAGCGTGGTTCTTTGCGACTTCGCTGGGGAACAAGCTGGCCGGCTACATTTCGGGATTCTTCGTGGCCGATGAGCCGGGGACGCTGATGGCCTTATACGGAAGCCTGGGAGCGGGGTTGCTGATTGCGGCAGCGCTCCTGGGGTGGCTTGGCCCGCGCATCGAGGGCATGACATCATCGAAGCAGCCATGAAATGGGCATCTGTAATGCTCTGTCTTGCTCCGCTGCTCTGCGGGCAGAAAGACGATCACGAGCACGGCCCCGTGACGTTCACGGTGTTGTTGGAGCAACTGGTGTCGGCGAGCCGGGAACGGTTTCGCCCGGTGATGACATATCGCGTGGACATGCGTCCGCGCGGCAATTCCTGGTATGAGGCGAAGTACATTCTGCCGGAAGCGCAGTCCTGCCGGGTGTATGAGCATCCGCAACTGCGCTATGTGTGCGAGTGGAGCGCGAAGCCGAAGCGGGACTTCGATCAGTTTGTGAAGACCTACGAAGAGGGATTGGGCAAGGGCTGGCAGCGGACGGAAGTGCCGGGGCGCGTGCGCACGGTGCGGTTTACGGCGACGGAGCGGACGCGCAACGGGGACATCGAGATCACCGATGCGGCGACGGGAATCCGGCTCACGATGTTCGCCGTGACATGAGCGGCTACGGCAGTTGCGATATGGCCGTTTCCGTCATCTTGACCTGATAGCCGAACATTTGAAACGACGGGTCCTGCTTTTGCAGGGAACCGAAGATTTCCAACGCGCGCTGGTATTCCTTGCGGGCGTGGGCGGCATCGCCGGTGGCGAGGGCGATATCGCCGAAGCGGCGCACCATAAGGCCGATGGCGAATTGGTGGAACCTGTTTTTCGAGCCACGGGCGATGGAGGCTTCGTAGAGCGAGACGGACCGTTTGGCGTAATCCATGGCGCGCTGGAAATTCTTGAGGTAGAACTCGGCGGTGGCAAGTTCGGCGCAGAAGTAGGCGATGTCGAGTTGCGAGGTGGCATCGGCTGCGTGCGAGGAAGCCTCAATCATGGAGAGGGCCTGGCCGTAGTAGCGGATGGTGGGCTGCCATTCGTCGCGGGCGGCGTGGGCCCGGCCGAGGGCGGCGATGGAGCGAACGTAGTCGCGTTGGACGGTGTGGTTCCCTTTGTCCTGTTCGGCGATGCGGCGGCTGACTTCCACCTGCTGGGAAGCCAGGCGCAAGGCTTCGTCGGTGTTGCGGTATTCGCCGGCGGCGCGGTCGAGGTAAACGCTGGAAAGCGAGCGCAGAGCCTGTGCGAGAGAGCGCAGATGGCCCATGTTGTTGGGCTCGCGCCGGGCGAGAGCTTGCAGGGTTTCAATGCTGCCTTGCAGGAAGGGCAGCCCGCGGGCGTGCTTGCCGGCGCTGCACAGATGATTGCCGAGGTGCATGCGGACAAGGCCCAGTGACCGGGCGACTTCGATGTTGTCCGGATGCTGTTTGCTGACGGGGGAGAGCAACTGCTCGGCGCTTTCGTAGTCGGC
Organism: Bryobacterales bacterium; assembly: GCA_016789755.1. Taxonomy (GTDB): domain Bacteria; phylum Acidobacteriota; class Terriglobia; order Bryobacterales; family Bryobacteraceae; genus CADEFT01. Next base: position 17,235 of record JAEUQG010000208.1, on the reverse strand, counting down.
GATGGAATCGGCGATGCGCGATTGCGTGTTGAGCAATTCGGCGCGCTGGTGATACAGGTTGGCGGCGGCGATGCGCACGCTGGCGTGCGAGGTGTGAGGGCCGGTGTAGAGGCGCAGGCCGTCCTCGAAAGCGGCGGCGCAATCGGGGCGGCGGTCCATGGTGCGGTGGATGATGCCGATGCTTGCGAACAGGGTCATCAACTCCGCGCGGGCGACGGGGGAATCGAGCGGGATTTCCTTGCGAATGCGCAAGGCCTTGCGGTAGGAATCGAGCGCGGCGGGAAAATCGTTGAGACTGGGGCGGGCCGGGCTGCCCTGCAACTCGGCGACGCGCTCATAGGCGACGGCCAGATCGCGCAGAATACTACGGTCGGGCAGGCCGTCTTTGGTCATGGCATCGAGATATTCGAGCGCGGTGTTGGCTACGACACGGCGGGCGGCGACGGTTCCGGGGACATCGGCGACGGCGCGGTCGATATCGAAGAGGAAGCGCTGGATGAGAGTTCTGACCTGATGGAAGCGCTCATCGGCGCGTTGCTTTTGCTGGAGCGCTTCGGCGGCGCTTCGCTGCGCGGCAGCGCGCTGGCCCGTTGCTTCCTCCATGGCGCGCAGGGCGCGGGCGCGTTCGGACTCGGCTTGCCGGCGCATGCGTTCGGCGATCTCCGCCTGGCGCAGGGCGAGAATAATGCCGGCGGCGAGCGAGGCGATGGTGAGGGCGACGGCGGCGACGGGGACCCAATTGCGCACAAGGAATTTGCGGGCGCGGTAAGCGGCCGAGTTGCCGCGGGCGAGCACCGGCAGGCGATGAAGATGGCGGCTGATATCGTCGGCGAGTTGTTCGGCGGATTGATAGCGCTCGCGAGGGTCCTTGGCCATCGCCTTTTGGACGATCTTTTCGAGATCGGCGGGGATGCGCTCGGCGGCGACTTTTTGCAGATTGGGCGTGTCCTGTTCGCAGATGACGCGGACGAGTTCGGTGGCCGAGTAATTAGCGAATTTATGGGCGGGGCGGCCGGCGAGCAATTCAAAGAAGATGGCGCCAAGGGCGTAGACATCGACGGAGGTGCTGACCGGGAGGCCTTTAACCTGCTCCGGGCTGGCGTACTCGGGAGTCATCATGCCCATGGCGGTGCGGGTGAGCGCCTCGCTGGCGGCTTCTCCCAGCAGTTTGGCAATGCCGAAATCGAGCAACTTGGGTACGCCATCGGCGTTGACGAGGATATTGGCGGGCTTCAGGTCGCGATGAACGATGAGGTTCTGGTGGGCGTAGGCGACGGCCTCGCAGATCTTGAGAAAGAGGCGGCAGCGCTCGGCGATGCCGAGGTTTCGCGCGCGGCAGTAGGCAGCGACGGTTTCTCCCTCGACGTAATCGAGGATGAGATAAGGGCGTCCGTCGGGGGCTGTGCCGCCGTCGAGCAGGCGCGCGACGTAGGGATGATCGAGGTTGGCGAGGATCTGGCGCTCCTGGAGGAAACGTTCGACGTTGCCCGAGAAGGCCAGGCCGCGGTGAATCAATTTGACGGCGACTTGTTTACGGTACTGGTCGTCGTCGCGGGTGGCGAGGTAGACGGTGCCCATGCCTCCGGACCCGATTTCGCACTCGATGCGGTAGGGGCCGAGGCGCGCCGGGACATCGCTTTTGGCGCCGTGAATGGCGAGGTTGGCGGCGTGCTGGACGGCGACGTCGATGCGGCCGAGGTTGCCGGCGGAGTCCTCGTCGGCCTGAACCATTTCGCGGACCATGGCGGCGGTTTCGGGATCGCCTTCGCAGGAGCGGACGATGAAGGCTTCGCGCTGGTTGACGGGCAGTCCGAGGGCGTCGTGGAAGAGTTGTTCTACTCTTTGCCAGCGCGCCGGAGTCATGTTCTCTATTCTGCTCGAATTTTCGCCGCCGGTGTCGATGAGGGTAGAGGGAAATCATGATCGGCGCGATCACATCCGCGGGTGCGGGGGCGGCGGTTTCCGCCGTGCGGCCGGTGCGCAACAATCGTGCTCCGGACCTTGAGGCGCAAGCGCTGCTGCTGAAGCTGGCCAAGACGGACCGCGAGGTGCGGGCGCATGAGCAGGCCCACATGGCGGCGGGCGGGGCCTACACCCGGGGCGGGCCGACGTATACGTATCAGCGCGGTCCGGACGGGCGGCTGTACGCGGTGGGTGGAGAGGTGTCGATCGATACCTCTCCGGTGGCGGGGGATCCGGAGGCCACCTTGCGCAAGGCGAACACCGTGCGGGCCGCGGCTCTGGCGCCGGCGGAGCCTTCTTCCGCGGACCGGGCGGTGGCGGGGCAGGCGGCGCAAATGGCGGCCGCGGCGCAGGCTGAGATCGCCCAGAGGCGTGTTGCTTCCGCCTATGCCGCTGGGCGCGAACCGGCCGCCGTTTCGTTCCTCGCTTGAAAGGGAGAGGGGCCGGTGCAAACCCCTTCCTGCCTCAGATCATGGTATAGTGATAATTCATGTTCACAGCCGCTGCCTTGCATCATCATCCCCATCATTTGAGCGGGCGATTGCTGCGCCGGGCAGGGTTCTAGAACGAACCGTAATACCTTCAAAGGTTGCCAGCCCGCCGCGGTTCCGGCGGGTTTTTCCTTTTATAGAGCTGCAATGGATCTCGATTTTACGAAATTTGACGGCCTGCTTCCCGCGGTCATTCAGGACCACAAGACGGGCGAAATCCTGATGGTGGGCTTCATGAACGAGGAAGCCTGGAAGAAGACCGTGGAAAGCGGTTTCGCCACCTTTTATAGCCGGTCCCGCAAGAAACTCTGGCTGAAGGGCGAGAGTTCCGGCCACCGTCTGGTGGTGAAAGAGATTCGTACGGATTGCGATATCGATTGCGTGGTGGTGAAAGTGGAGGCCCTGGGCCCCGGCGTTTGCCACAACGGCTATGAGAGCTGCTTCTACCGCCGGTTGGAAAACGGCCAATGGGTGGTTACGGCTGAACAAACATTTGACCCGAACAAGGTCTACGGAGGATGAGCGCCGTGAAACTGAAACTAGGGATCCCGAAGGGCAGTCTGGAAAACGCCACAGTGGATCTGTTCCGCCGCGCGGGATTCAATATCACCACTTCCAGCCGCTCCTATTTTCCTGCCATCGACGACCCGGAGATTGAGTGCATGCTGATCCGCGCGCAGGAAATGGCGCGATATGTCGAGGACGGCGTGCTGGACGCCGGACTGACCGGGCGCGATTGGGTGGAAGAAAACGAAGCCGATGTGGTGACCGTGGCGGATCTGATATACGCCAAGCAGAGCTTCGGCAAAGTGCGCTGGGTGCTGGCGGCGCCGGAAGCTTCGCCCTACAAGACGGTGACGGATCTGCAAGGCAAGATCATCGCCACGGAACTGGTGGGAGCGACCAAGCGCTATCTGGCGAGGAATGGCGTGACGGCGAAAGTGGAATTCAGTTGGGGCGCGACGGAGGTGAAGCCTCCCGAGCTTGCCGATGCCATCGTGGAAGTAACGGAAACCGGCTCTTCGCTGCGTGCGAACAAACTCCGCATTCTGGATGTGGTGATGGAATCGAACACGCAACTGGTGGCCAACAAGGAATCGTGGAACGACGAATGGAAGCAGCGCAAGCTGGCGGATATCCGCATGCTGCTGGAAGGCGCGATCAACGCGCTGGGAAAAGTGGGGTTGATGCTGAACGTGCGCAAGGCGGATCTGGACGCTGTGCTTTCGGTGCTGCCGGCGCTGAAAAACCCCACCATCTCGCATTTGAGCGATGAAGAGTGGCTGGCGGTGAATACGATTTTGGATGAATCGACGGTCCGCAATATTATCCCGCGGCTGAAGGAAGCCGGGGCGCAAGGGATTGTGGAATATCCGTTGAACAAGATTGTGATGTAGCTATGATCCGGATTCTCGAAGCCAACCAGGCGAACAAGATCCTCGAACGGCGCACGGCGCGGCTGGACGAAGCCGAAGCGGTGGTGAAGCCGATTCTGGAAGCGGTCCGCAAGCGCGGGGACAAGGCGCTGCTCGAATACGCGCGCAAGTTCGACGGCCTGAAAGGGTCTTCGGTGACGGTGCCACAGGAAGAGTTGCAACGGGCCGCAGCGGAGTTGGACCCCGAGTTCAGCGCGGCCGTGCGGACAGCGGCGAACAATATTCGCGGCTATTCGCGGCTGCAATTGCCGAAGCCATTCCGCAAGGCGCTGGCGCCGGGAATACGGCTTGGACAGATTCTGCGTCCGCTGGACAGTGTGGCTGCCTATGTTCCTTCGGGCCGCTACCCGCTGCCGAGCACGATTCTGATGACCGTGGTTCCGGCGCAGGTGGCGGGCGTACCGAACATCATGGTGGCGTCGCCCAAACCGAACCGGGAAATTTACGGCACGTCGGCGCTGCTCGAAGTGAACCAGGTTTTCCAGATCGGCGGCGCGCACGCCATCGCGGCGTTTGCCTACGGGACGAAGAGCGTGCCGAAGGCCGACCGCATCGTGGGTCCGGGCAACATCTACGTCACGGCGGCCAAGAAGCTGTTGGCCGGAGAGGTTGGCATCGATTTTGTGGCGGGACCGACGGAGATCCTGATTGTTTCCGCCGAAGGGGATCCGCGATGGCTCGCGGCCGACATGCTGGCGCAGGCGGAGCATGACGACGACGCGGCGGCCATCCTGCTGACGCCCTCGCGGCGGCTGGCGACCGCGGTGCAGCAGGAAGTGGACCGCCAGTTGAAGGATCTATCGACGGCGAAGACCGCGCGCAAGGCGATCGACAAGAACAGCGCGATCCTGATTACTTCTTCGCTCGAGCATGCGGTGGAGTTGTCGAACCAGTTCGCTCCGGAGCATCTGAGCATTCCCGAGATGCGGCTGCTCGATCTGGTGAAGCACGCGGGCGCGGTGTTTGTCGGTCCGAACAGCCCGGAGGCCGCGGGAGATTATGCCGCGGGGCCGAGCCACGTGCTGCCGACCAGCGGCGCTGCGCGGTTGCGCGGCGGGTTGTCTTCGGCGGACTTCGTGAAGGTGATCTCGGTGCAGGAGTTGAATGGCGAGGCGTTGCGGCGTTTAGGCCCGGCGATCACGACACTGGCTCGCGCCGAAGGGCTGGAGGCGCATGCCCGCTCGGTCGAGGTTCGCCTTGGCAAGTGATATTCCCCAACCTCGCAGGGCCGTGGAAAAGATGCGGCCCTATTCGCCGCCGTCCTCCGGCCGGGCCGGCAAGCTGCGGCTGGATTTTAACGAAAATACGGTAGGTTGCTCGGCGAAGGTGCTCGACTACTTGCGGGAACATTTGGACCGCAATATGTTTTCGGTGTACCCGGAGTACGAAGAGACGCGCGCCGCGCTGGCCGGTTTTTTCCATGTAGCGGAGCCGCAGATTGTGCTCACCAACGGCACCGACGAAGCGATCCAGGTGCTGGTGAACACCTATGTCGACGATGGGGACCGCGTGCTGCTGACCCACCCTTCCTACGCCATGTACCGTTTCTATTCGGAAGTGGCCGGCGCGGAGGTGGAAGAGATCTCCTACGAGCCGGAGAGTCTGGCGTTTCCACTGGAGCGGTTTCTTGAACGGGCGCGGGACGCGCGGGCGATTCTGATTGCCAATCCGAACAATCCGACGGGGACTTGCATCGATCTGGCGGCGGTACGGCGGATTATCGAGGCGAATCCGCGGGCGGCGGTGCTGATCGACGAAGCGTACTACGAGTTTTCCGGCATCACGGCGCTGGGACTGATTGCCGAGTATCCGAATCTTTTCGTGAGCCGCACGTTTTCGAAGGTGTACGGGATGGCGGCAATGCGCATCGGGGTGATTCTGACGCAAGCCGCAAATGCAGCGCACATGCGCAAGGCGCAATCGCCGTACAGCGTAAATACGCTGGCTGCCATAGCGGCGCGGGCCGCCGTGGCGGACACCGAGTACGTTGCGCAATATGTGGCCGAGGCGCTCCAGGCGCGGCGCATGATCTACGAGGGACTGGACAGGCTGGGTATTGCGCACTATCCGAGCCAGGCCAATTTCGTTCTTTTCCGCGCCGGCAGCCGCGCGGTGGAAGTGCGCGACCGTTTGCGCGAAATGGGTGTGCTGGTGCGCGACCGCAGTTATGAAATCGACGGATGCGTGCGCGTGACAACGGGTACCCGCGAGCACGCGCAACGTTTTCTCGATGCTCTCGGCAAGGTGTGGCGCAATGCGTGATCTGATCGTGTTCGATATGGACGGCGTGCTGGTGGAGGTGACGGAATCCTACCGCGAATCCATCCGTCAAACCGTGGAACACTTCACGGGGAAGCCGGTCACCTACGACATGATCCAGGTCTACAAAAACGCCGGCGGGTGGAACAACGACTGGAAGCTCTCGCAGCGCATGGCCGCGGACTTGGGCGTGGACGTGGAGTATCGGACGGTCATCGACTATTTCCAGAGTATTTTTCTCGGCGCCGATGGGAATGGCCTGATCCGGCGGGAGAAATGGATTGCCCGCGAAGGCGTGCTGGAATCGCTGAGCGCCCGCTGCGATCTGGGCGTGTACACGGGGCGGCCGCGCTATGAAGCAATGCTGACCTTGGACCGCTGGGCGGCGGGTTTGCGCTTTGCGCCGGTGCTCACGGCCGACGATGTGAGTAAGGGCAAGCCCGATCCGGAGGGATTGCACATCGTGCAGCGCGAGCATCCGGGGCGTTCGCTCTGGTATGTTGGCGACACCGTCGACGATGCGCGTTGCGCGCTGCGGGCCGGGGTTCCCTTCATCGGCGTGGCGAGCCAGTCGCATGGACGCCGCCGGGAACTGCTGGAGCTGTTTGCGGCCGAACAGGCCGTGACGGTGCTCGAAGACATCAATCAACTGGAGCCATTTCTTGCGAACCGCTAAGCTCGAACGCATCACGAAGGAAACGCAGATCGCCGGATCGCTGAAGATCGAAGGGAAAGGCCGCTACGATATCCGCACCGGTATCCGGTTTTTCGATCACATGCTGGAGTTGTTCACCAAGCACGGCGGCTTCGACCTCGCGTTGCAGGCAACAGGCGACCTGGACGTGGATCAGCATCACACGGTGGAGGATTGCGGCATCGCGCTGGGGCAGTTGTTTGCCAAAGCGCTGGGCGACCGCAAAGGCATTAACCGCGCGGGATACTTCGTGCAGACGATGGATGAGACGCTGGCGGTGACGGCGCTCGATCTGGGCGGGCGTCCGGCGCTGGTGTATGCGGATCTGGTGAAAGTGCGGCTGGTGGGCGATTTGCAGGTGGAACTGGTGCACGATTTCTTCGACGGGTTCGTCAACCACGCCGGGGCGAACGTTCATGTAAAGGTGATGTACGGCCGCAGCAGCCATCACAAAATTGAAGCCATTTTCAAGTGTTTCGCCCGGGCGATGAAATACGCCTGCTCGAAAGATCGGCGGCTGAAGGATCAACTGCCTTCGACGAAGGGGCTGTTATGATCGGCATCATCGACTACGGCGCGGGGAACTTGCGCAGCGTGCAGAACACGCTGGCGGAGATCGGCGCGCCCTACCGGCTGATCCACACGCCGGAGCAGTTGCGGGCGGCGTCGAAAGTCATCCTGCCTGGAGTGGGGCACTTCGGGCAGATGATGCGGGCGCTGGAGATGATGGAAATGCAGGAGCCCATCAAGAAGGTTATTTCGCTGGGCGTGCCGTTTCTCGGAATTTGTTTGGGATTGCAGGCGCTGTACGAACGCAGCGAAGAGGCTCCGGAGCTGGAAGGGCTGAACCTGCTGCCGGGCGTGGTGAAGCGGTTCACACACGAGCTACGGATTCCGCACATGGGCTGGAACGAGATTGTGCCGAAGGAAGGCTCGACGCTGCTGCACAACCTGGGGCCGAAGCCGCACCTGTATTTCGCCCACAGCTTCTACGCCCCAGTGGGACCGGCCACCGCGGCGACCTGCGAGTACGGAGTTCCGTACACGGCGGTGGTGGAAAGCCGCAACCTTTTCGGCGTGCAGTTCCATCCGGAAAAATCCGGCCCGCTCGGCCTTCGCATTGTGAAGAATTTCGTGGATTTCTAATGCCATGCTCGCCAAACGCATCATTCCCTGTCTGGACGTAACGGCCGGCCGAGTCGTGAAGGGGGTCCATTTCGTGAACCTCCGCGACGCGGGCGATCCGGTGGAACTGGCGGAACGCTACAATGAGCAATCCGCGGACGAACTGGTGTTCCTGGATATCACGGCATCGAGCGACCACCGCGAGACGATGGTGGATGTGGTGGCGCGCACGGCTCGCAAGGTGTTTATTCCACTGACGGTGGGCGGCGGCATCCGCACGGTGTTGGACGGACGCCGCATTCTGCTGGCGGGCGCCGACAAAGTGAGCGTCAACACGGCGGCGGTGCGGCGCGCGGAATTGATTTCGGAATTGAGCGAGGAGTTCGGGGCGCAAGCCGTGGTGTTGGCCATCGACGCCAAGCGCCGCCCGGGAGGCGGGTGGAACGTCTACACGCACGGCGGGCGGACGGACGAAGGCATGGATGCGGTGGAGTGGGCGCAACGGGGCGAGGAATTGGGCGCGGGCGAAATCCTGCTCACTTCAATGGACACCGACGGCGTGCAGACGGGTTTCGATTGCGAACTGACGCAGGCTGTCTCGCGCGCGACGCATATTCCGATCATCGCCAGCGGGGGGGCGGGCACGCCGGAGCATTTCCTGAAAGTCCTGACGGAAGGCGAGGCCGATGCGGCGCTGGCGGCATCCATCTTTCACTATGGCGCCTACACCGTCAACGATTTGAAAGAATACCTGGAAAAGAACGGAATCCCAGTAAGGAAAATGGCTTGATTATTCCCTGTATCGATTTAATGGATGGCAAGGTAGTGCAGCTTGTCCAGGGGCGCGATAAGGCGTTGGAAGGCGGCACGCCCGAACAGATGCTGGAAACCTTCGCAGCGTTTCCCGTGATCCAGGTGATCGATCTCGATGCCGCCATCGGGCGCGGGGAGAACGATGGTCTGGTGGAGTTTCTGGCGGCTCGCGCGGTTACGCGGGTGGGAGGCGGAGTGCGTTCCCCGGAGCGTGCGGCGAAACTGGTGGCCCAGGGCGCAAGCAAGGTGATTGTGGGCACGGCTGCCTTTCAGAAGGACGGCATCCACCGGGATTTGCTGGAGCGGATCGGCACGGAGATCGGCAAAGAGCGGATTCTGATCGCCCTCGATTCGAAAGACGGGCGCATTGTCGTGAAGGGTTGGCGCGAGGCTACGGACCTGACGGCCGAGAGCGTGGTGCGCGATCTGGAGCCTTACTGCGGCGGCTTTCTCTGCACCTACGTCGATAAGGAAGGAATGATGCAGGGCACCGATCTCGATTGGTTCCGGCGGCTGCGCGCGGCGACGGAGCACGAAATTACAGCCGCCGGCGGCATCACGACCTATGACGATGTGCGGGAGTTACAGAAGCTCGGCATCCACGCGGCCTTGGGCATGGCGATTTACACCGGCCGGCTGGATCTTGGTAAGCTTTCCGGAATGAACCGCGAACCATAGGAGGATTGCCTTGCCGGCGCAGGAATCAGCGCACGAAGCGCACATCATTGAGCGCGCGTCCTTCAACCCGCTCATCCGTCCCTATCTCGTGCTCAACATCGCCTTCCTTTTGACGGTGTCGATCGTTGGGATTGTGGCGCTCCCGTTCTGGTTGCTGGGGCTGGGGCAGTGGTGGGCGCGGCACTACTTCAAACGCCTGCTGTGCGAGCTCAGCGATCGGAACCTGCGCTACCGGAAGGGCATTCTGGTGACGGTAGAGAAGACAATTCCCCTCGAGAACATCCAGGATGTCACGTTCATCGAAGGGCCGTTGCTGCGCTATTTCCACCTCGCCATTCTGAAATTCGAAACTGCCGGGAACGCGGCTGGGCAGGCCAATGAAATGAAATTGGTCGGCATCATCGACGCGCAGGAGTTTCGCAACCGTATTCTGGAAGCGCGCGACCGTCTCAAAGCCAAAGAACGAACGGCCGCCAAGTCGAGCGAGGCCGAATTGCTGGCGGCCATCCAACGGGATGTGCGCGAGATGCTGGAACTGATGCGCGGACGGCAACCGCGCAGCTAGTCAGCGGCGGCGGTCACCAGCCAGCAGGCAGCAGTGAAGCGCACGAGTTCGCCATCGACGAAGGGATGGAACGCCGCGCGGAGCTCCGGTATCGCGTTCCGGCGCGTGGTTTCATCGGCCTCCTTCAGTGCCATCGCCACGGGACCCACGGTGGTGAAGTATCTCTCCAGACTGCTTTCGGGGAACGCGCACGGTACGTCCACGGCCTGAATGCCGATCTTTCGCCAGCCGCTTTCGATCAGGATGCGGCGGACGAAATCCTGGCCGGCGAAGGCAAACTGGCCGGGGGCGCAGGTGCGTCGCGGGGCCAGGTTGGGGAGGAGTCCGGCGGCCGCGCGCTCGGCCGTGGTCATGAAAGGATTGTCGTCCATGCCGCGCCAGGCGACGAATCGCAACGTTGCCGATGGCGAAGCGGAGCGAAGGAGGTTGGCGAATGCCGCCACGGGATCATCGAAGAACATCACTCCGAATCGCGACAGGATCAAATCGAAGGCGACGGCGGGGAAGTCATAGTGCGCCGCGTCGGCGCAGAGGAACTCCACTGGCGCGTTAGACCGCGCGGCGCGGGCCTGAGCCGCGGCGATCATGGGCTGAGAGATGTCGACGCCCGTGACGTGCCCCAGACCTTGCATGCGCTGGGCGGCGGCAACGGTCATGCCTCCGGTTCCGCAGCCGACATCGAGAACGCGGCGTCCGGCGTCCGCCGGAACCGCTTCCAGCACGCGGTCGCCGCACGGCCCCAGGATACGGTCCATTTCCTCCTGCAATTCCACCCATCCTATGGCCGCCGGCCCGTTCCAAAGCTGCGCCTGGTCCTGTTCCTGAGTCATCTTCGCTGGTTCCTTTCTGTTGCTTTCCATGTGGGGAAATTGTAGTATGCAACTTCAAGTCAACTTGAAGTCAAGAGGAAATATGGACATCGGAGAAGTTTCCAGGATTACCGGGCTACCGGCCTCGACGCTACGCTACTACGAAGAGAAGGGGCTGATCGTATCCACCGGCCGGCGCGGGCTGCGACGCCTTTATGCCCCGCAGGTGATCGAGCGGCTGGCGCTCATTGCATTAGGGCAGGCGGCGGGGTTCTCCCTGGAGGAAATGGCCGGGATGTTCGGGGCCGGGGGGCAAGTCCGCATCGACCGGCAGGCGCTGGCGGCGAAGGCCGAGGAACTGGATGCGAAAATCCGGGAATTGACGGCCATGCGCAACGGGTTGCGCCACGCTGCTGCCTGCCGCGCCGAGCACCACTTGGAATGCCCGACGTTCCGCCGCCTGCTGCGGGCGGCGACGAAGGGCATTTTCGGAAGAGCGGAGAGAGTCCGCGGCACGAAATAGGCCGCGAATATCGAAAAAGTACTAGGAATTCGTACTGTGCCGGTTCGCATTGCCAGTCCAGTACGAAATCGGGTTCGATGCATTCAATTCCTGTGTTGGTTATGGCACGTTCGGAGAGTAATCCCTCGGGGATGTTTCCAGGCTTTGCGAGGATGCTTATGTTGAAAGCTCTTCTTGGATGCGTGTTGTGTGCCGGCACGGTTCTGGCATCGGCCATCAGCAGCGTCTCGGTCAACAACAGCACGGCGGCCAGCGTTGGCGCGGTTTCAGACACAGCCCTCGGGACGACGATGGGGGCGATGGTGATCACCGCCAGTTGGGGCTCGGATGTACAGAGTTGCGTCTACAATTCGGCCAGCGCGAGTTGCAGCATCGGGAATCTGTTGACGTTCCGCTATGTCGACCCGACCGACAATACCCATCCGGCCGCCGATGTGTTTGGGCACTGGGAAGTAATCAATCACCGCCGCACCGATCTGACGTCGTTGAAGATTGACGCGCTGGCCGGGAACACGGTATTCGACCGCTGCTTTATCCACACCGGCAGCGGCGGCATTGCGGCTCAGGACAGTAACGCAACATTGGGATTGCTGTGCGCTCCGGAGATCAATTTTCCCGGATCGCCGGCGGAAGGCACGGCGGGATCGAACGTCGGCTACAGCGCGGCGGGATATCTGGACCTGAGCGGGCTTTCTGCGTCGGCAACCTACTCGGTGCTCACTGCGCTTGGGGCGAATCCGGCGGTGGGCGATCTCTACGGAGCGCTCACGCTGAACTTCGCGTCGGGCTTCCGGGCCAACATCCTCGGCTCGCGCACCTTCCGTTTCCACGCCGATACGGATCTGGTGAGCCAGCAAAACGACAGTGCGGTTCCGGAACCCGGGACTTGCGCCCTGCTGCTTGCCGGACTGGCCGGGCTTGCCATGGGACGGATCCGGGTGGGGCGAAAGTAGTCGCCCGCTGACCGGTTTATACTGTGGGTAACATGCGGACTCGTCTGCTCACTGGGTTCCTCGCCACCGTGCTGGCGGCCTCCTGCCAGGAGGTCGAGATTGTTACTCGCGACATCGAGAATTTCTGGCGCGCCTACGATACAAGCGAGCCGGGAGCCCGCACGGAAGCATTTCAGCGCATCTACTTCGATCAGGCCTCCCCTGGGCTGCGCGATTTCATCCGGCTGCGAATCGGTTCTGCGGCGCAACTGGCCGCCACCGTAGACCGCTTTCCGCGCTTTTACAGGAGCATCCGCAAAGCCACTGAGTCGATCGAGAACCATCGCAAGGTGCTCAATCTCTATGCCGAGCGCTTTCGCGGACTTCACCCTGAGGCCAAGTTCCCGACCGTCTATTTCCTGATCGGGCGTCTGTCGTCGGGGGGCACGGTTGGCGATAGCGGATTGCTGATCGGCACCGAAGTATTCTCACTCGGTCCCGATGTGGACGCCAGCGAGATCCAGGAGCAGAGTCCAACGTTCTTTCGCGCGATGGGAAGCAGCCACCAGCTTCCCCAAATCGTAATCCACGAACTGGTGCACGCGCAGGTGGAGTTGCGTGTTCAACCACGCATCCCGAACCTCATGACCATCACGCTCCTCGAAGGTGCCGCGGACTTCATCGCCAATCTGGTAACGGGGCGCACTGGGGCCAAAGCCCGCGCCGATTTCGGGCAAGCCAACCGCGATGATCTTTTCGAGCGGTTTCGTAAGGATCTCATCGCCACGCCCAACAGCACGGACGGCTGGCTCTACAACTACGCGACGGCGAAAGATGAAGCCGACCTTGGTTACTGGATCGGCGAGGAGATCTGCCGCGATTACCTTGCGCGCTCCGTTGACAAGCAGGCGGCGCTGCGAAACATCCTTACGTTGCTCGATCCGGAAGCGATCGTGCGGGGCAGTTCGTTCGCCTATTTGCTGCCGTAACGCATCCTCAACAGTCAGTGGGGTGCGCGGCGGCGACGGTCATCGCCACCATCCGCAAAGCCTGGGCTCCTTGTGGAATCGCGCCGGACATCGAAAAGAACGGGTGGATCATCCCATCGAAGCGGCGCAAGAGAACCGGCACGCCGGCCTGTTCGAGCCTTACGGCATAGGCCTCGGCTTCGTCGCGCAGCGGGTCGCATTCGGCGGTGACGATGAGGGCGGGAGGCAGACCGCCCAGATCGGGCGCGCGCAACGGGGAGGCATGCGGATGAAGCGCATCCTCTTCTTTTGCCAGGTAATGGCCGCGGAACCAGAGCATCATGGCGCGCGTGAGATTGCAGCCTTCGGCGAACTCGATGTAAGAGGGGGTGTCGAGCGAACTGAGGTCCGTGACGGGATAGACAAGGGCTTGGCAGGCGATGGGCGGACCGTGGCGGTCGCGGCTGAGAATAGAAACGACGGTGGCCAGATTGCCTCCTGCGCTATCGCCGCCGACGGTGAGTCTGGCGGGGTCTATGCCCAGATCCGCGGCATGGTCTGCCACCCAGGTCACGGCCGCGTAGGCATCGTCGACTGCCGCGGGAAACTGGTGCTCGGGGGCGAGGCGATAGTCGACGGAGACAACCGCCGCTTCAGCCTGGCGCGCGATGGCCCGGCAGATGACATCGTGAGTGTGCAACCCGCAGACGACCCATCCGCCGCCATGGAAGAACACCATTCCCGGGCGGCCCGGTTGAGCGCTGCCGCGGTAGAGGCGCGCCGGAATGCCGCCGGCCGGGCCTGGGATGGAGATGTCTTGCACGTGCTCCACCTGCTGGGGCGGCCCCATGATGGCGGGATCGCGATTGGAGGCGGCAAGGCGCGCCTCGGCGGGAGTCAACGTCTCCATGGGCGGCAGCCCGAGCGCGGCAATCTGATCGAGCAGCGCCCGGACGTTCGGATCGAGTTTCGGGGAACGCACATTTCATCAGAGCACAGGCGGCGGCGATTTGCGGTAACGCCGCTGCTTCGGCTACGGTAACTGTGGGCATGAAGCTGTACCTCTATTACATCGGGAAGGCGCGCGACGAGCATGCCAACGCCATGGCGGCGGAGTTTCTGAAGCGGACTTCGCGCTGGGCCTCGTGCGAAATGCGCGAGATCGATCCGCGGCGCTTCGATCTGTTTGCGCGGCATTCGCCGGCGCTCAAAATATTTCTCGATCCCGCGGGCAAGGCGATGGATTCGGCGCGGTTCGCCGAGGCGATGCGCAAGGCGGAGGATGAAGGGCGGGAGGTGGTCTTCCTGCTGGGCGGGCACGACGGGCTGCCGTCGGAATGGAAGCCGCGGGCCGATCTGCTGCTTTCGCTGTCGGCGATGACGTTCCCCCACGAACTGGCGCGGGCCATGCTGGCCGAGCAAATCTACCGCGCCTTCGCCACCTTGCGCGGGCATCCTTATCCGCGCTAGGCCGGCAGGCACGTTGCGGGGGCATCCATCCACGCGCTACCGTGAGAAATGGCCGATTTTTAGGCCTCTCCACACATGGCTTGGTTTACCCGAAAAAATCCCGGTGTCGCTCCGCAGCCGGAAGGCGACCGCTCCGTCAAGACGGAAGGGTTGTGGCAGAAGTGCGATTCATGCAGCCAGATCATCTGGCGCAAGGCGCTGGAGGAGACCATGCAATGCTGCCCGAAGTGCGGGCATCATTTCAAGATCGACGCCACCTCGCGGCTCAAGCTGCTCTTCGATGGCGCCTACACTGAGTTCGATACCACGCTCACCTCCACCGATCCGCTCGAGTTCGTCGATTCCAAACCCTATAAGAAGCGGCTTTCCGACATGCAGAGCGCATTGCGGCAAAAGGATTCGCTGCTCTCCGCCGAAGGGACCATTCATGGGCGCAAGGTGATGGTGTGCGTGTGCGAACTGAAGTTTATCGGTGGCAGCATGGGCACCGTGATGGGGGAAAAGATCACGCGCGCGATCGAGCGCTGCCTGGCCAACCGCACGCCGCTGGTGATTGTCAGCGCATCGGGCGGCGCGCGCATGCAGGAGGGCGCGATCAGCCTGATGCAACTGGCGAAGATTTCGGCCGCGCTGATGCGTCTGGACGAAGCCAAGGTGCCCTACATCAGCGTGCTCACCGATCCGACGACGGGCGGCGTGACGGCCAGTTTCGCCATGCTGGGCGATCTCAACATTGGCGAACCCGGCGCGCTGATCGGCTTTGCCGGACCGCGCGTCATCGAACAGACCATCCGCCAAAAGTTGCCGGAAGGCTTTCAACGCTCCGAGTTCCTGCTGCAGCATGGCTTTCTGGATGCCGTGGTGAAGCGCTCTGAGATGAAGGACTACATCGCCAAATCGCTGCACTTCTTCTGCGGGCCGGCCGCATGATTGCCCGGCTGTTCCTGGCGGCGATGGTGGGCGCGGCGGCGCCGGCGGCGGATTTCGACGTTCTCATCCGCAATGCGCGGATTATCGACGGCACGGGCAATCCGTGGTACCGCGGCGACATCGGCGTACGGAACGGATCCATTGCGGCAACCGGGAATCTGACGGGACGCACGGCCCATCGCGTCATCGATGCGGCGGGAAGAGTGGCCTCGCCCGGCTTCATCGATGTGCACACGCACATTGAAGGCGGGGTGGAACGCGTGCGCCGCGGCGATAATTACATCGCCGATGGAGTCACGTCGGTGGTGACCGGCAACTGCGGCGGCTCGGCGTTTCCCCTCTGGGAATGGTTCGGCGAACTGGAAGCGGGCGGCGTTGGATTGAACGTGGCGGCCCTGATCGGCCACAACACAGTACGGCGCGAAGTGATGGGCACGGCCAACCGCGCGCCGACCGCCGGGGAACTTAGCGCCATGCAGGCTCTCATCGCACGCTCCATGGGCGAAGGGGCAGTAGGCATGTCCACCGGCCTCATCTACATTCCCGGCACCTATTCAAACAGCGATGAAGTGGTGGCGCTGGCGAAAGTGGCGGGCAAGTACGGCGGCGTCTACGCCTCGCACATGCGCGATGAAGGCGCCAAGGTGTTGGAGGCCATCGAAGAAGCCGTGCGCGCGGGGCGCGAAGCCGGGGCGCGCGTGCAGTTGTCCCACTTCAAAATCGACAACCGCAAGTTGTGGGGCAGTTCCACGCGTTCGCTTGCGCTGGTGGAAAAATACCGCACCGAGGGCGTCGATGTCGTGATCGACCAGTATCCCTACGACCGGTCTTCGACCAACCTCGGCATCACGCTGCCTTCCTGGGCGCTGGCCGACGGGCGCGACGCTGTGAAAGAACGGCTGACCAGCCCGGAGACGCGCAAACGCGTGATGGCGGAAATGGAAGCGAAGCTGCGCGAGTTGGGCCATGAAGATTATTCCTATGCGGCGGTGGCTACGTTCAAACCGGAACCCTCTTACGAGGGAAAAACAATTTCCGAGATTAATGTTTTGAAAGGCCGGCCGCGCACGGTGGCCGCCGAGATCGAAACCATCCTCGAAATGCAACTGGCCGGCGGCGCCCAGATGGTCTACCACTCCATGGGCATGGAAGACGTGGAACGGATCATGAAGTATCCCCACACCGCGGTGGCAAGCGACGGCGGCGTGCGCGAGTTTGGGCAGGGAATGCCGCATCCCCGCTCCTATGGCACCAACGCCCGTGTGCTGGCGGAGTTTGTGCGGCGGCGCAAGGTGCTGACGCTTGAAGACGCCATCCGGCGGATGACTTCGCTGCCGGCGCGGACCTTCGCCTTGAAAGACCGCGGGCTGTTGCGCGAAGGATTTGCCGCCGACATTCTGCTGTTCGATCCGGAGCGCGTCGAGGACAAGGCAACGTTCGCCAATCCGCATCAGTACACCGTTGGCTTCGATTGGGTGCTGGTGAACGGCGTGCCCGTGATTGCCGACGGCCAATTTCAGGATGTGCTGCCCGGCGTCGTGCTGCGGCGCCGCAACGAATAACCCATGATTACTTTTTCC
>JAEUQG010000173.1 GCA_016789755.1 Bryobacterales bacterium | reverse complement strand
GGCGGCGACGGCAATCAAGCCTTCTTCCTTGAGATAGCTGTTGAATTGAGCGGCGGGGAGTTCGACGGTACTGGAAAGGCTGCGGTATCCGACGATGGCGAGGCCGGGAGCGGCAATGCGGATGAGGCCGGCGGGATCTGCTCCGGCTCGGCCGATGACGGGTTTGCGGCCGGTGGCATCGTGAACGATGAATTGATTAATCAAGGCGGGATTGCGAGGGAGCGGGTCGCCGATGAGATCCTGGCCGACGAAGTGGCGCAGGCCGACGATTTGCGCGGTTTGCGGAGTAAAGGTGGAGGGCTCAATCCACATGTCGTGGGCGATGAGCGGGGTGGTGAGGGCAAGTGCAATGAGAAGGGACTGCATGGGGAGTCTCTTTCTGAATCAGGTTATGGGGCGGAATTCAGGCCGCCCCAATTTGCCGAAGCACGGCTGCACGAATGCAGGCGCGGCAGGGCTTGCAGCCCTGCGCTACGAACCGGTTAGAGGATCGGGATATCGGGAACGGTGGGCGTGTTCACGCCGCCGTGTCCCTGGAGCAATCCCTGATGAGCAGGAGCGAGGAAGGGGAAGCGATCGAGGTAGTTCTTGTCGTTCACCTCGACGCCCTTGGCCAGGCCTGCCGCCGGATCACCCGCGGCGATGAGGCTGAGCAGGACGCTGTTGACGTTGACCTGATTGCGATTGGGCGCGGTACCGCCGCCGAGACGGCGTCCGTTGGGGAATTGCGAATCGACGGCGCAATCAATGGTGATGACATCGCCGGTAAAGCCGTCTTCGACGGGAATGGGACGGCCGAGGTTGATCGCTCTGATGATATCGAGGCGAGGTCCCTTCAAGGACTGGACCGCGGCATCGGGAACGCCGAGGGCCTTGTAGACACCGAGAGCTTCGAGATCGCGAACGAGGACGGGAAAGAGGATGTCCGCGCCGAAGTTGGAGACATCCTTCATTACGCTGCTGTGGAGGTAGAGGGAATGACGCTGCGTGCCCACCAGGCCGGCATTGAACAGCGGCAGCCCGTTGCGGCCCACCTGGACCCAATCGCCGGAGCCTTTGACGCCGGTGATGATATTGGTGGCATCAACGGTCTGCACCGCCTGGCGGCTGATGGTGGTGTGAACTCGAATGAGGCTGTCGGTGGAGGCTACGTCGAGGATGGAGTTGTGCGGAATGCCGTCGGGGAAGATTTCGTTAATGGGGATCTCGAGAGCAATGGAGAAGACGTTGAAGCCGGTGAAGACGTCGGTTCCCGGTGGGCGGCGCGCGCCGGGGATGTTGCCGAGGTCGCCGCGATTGAGATTGACGAGGTCGAAGATTCCCTTTTCGTCCAACTGATAGGGGTCATCGAACTGTCCGGCGATGATGCGTCCACCGTTGGAAAGCGTGTGAATGAAGGTGTCGACGAAGGCCTGGTTGTAGAGGCCAACTTCGCGGCTGGAAGCGTCGCCGGAATCGTAGCCGCGGAAGGGTCCGAGGCCATAGACGAGGCGGTCGGTTTGCGGGCCGTGATTGTTGGGGAGCACTTTCAGATCTTTGCCGAGAGTGACGGTGACGCCTTTCTCCTGTGGCCCGTCGCCATCGATGTCGAAGTCGGTGTGGCGGGTGACGGTCATGGTTTCGCGTCCGCCGGTGAGCTGCCAGAGGAGTTCATTGCCGCCGCCGAGCGGGTCAGTCGCGCTGGGAGCGGGCTCAGAATTGAGGATGTTGGTGAACTGGACGCGGTAGACGATTTGGTCTTTGAGGCTGGATCCTTTGGCGATGTGGAATTCGTAGCGATAGCCGTTGCAGGCGCGGAGACCCTGGTTGCCTTGTCCGGGCTCATGCAGCGGGTTGAAGTTCATCACAAGGTAGAGCTTGCTGTGGGCTCCGTTGGAGACCCAGGCGTAGGTGTCAGTGTTATCCGCGCAGGGTTCATTGAGGACCGTCAGTGCTTCGCGGTGGCTTGATCCGTAGGCCGAGTTTGCCGCCGCGGCACACAAAATCACCGCGGCGAGCGGTGAATACACTCGTTTCATATACACTCCATTTGTTCAATGATGCGGCCGTCCTGAGACTCCGGCTGTGGCCGGGTTGAGAATGTCTGTTGAGTTCAAGAAGCTCGCACTCACTGGTACGGAGCCGGTTGGCGTTTGGATGCAGAAAGGCGATTTTCGTTTGGATCGGGGATTGCTCCGGCGGGGGCTCATCCAATTTGATGGCCGGTACGTACCTCTTATTTTGGTTCCAACCAATTCCAACAAGTGAGAGGACAATACCTATGCGAACAGTGCAATCTGTTGTCGCCGCGGGCATGGCGCTGGTAATGAGTATGCCGCCGCCGCTGCCGGCAGCGAACCATCGTGAAGCTCCGGTGACGGCTTTGGATCACAAGGCTGATATCACCGATGTTTACGCGTTTGTTTCCTATGGGCCGAATCAACGGCCGAACCAGACGCCGGAGAAAGTGACATTGATTATGGCGGTGGATCCGCTGCTGGAACCGGCCAACGGGCCGAATTACTTCCCTTTCGATGATGGGATTGCCTACGAGATCAAGATCGACAACGACCACGATGGGGTGGAGAATATTTCGTTCCAATTCCAGTTTCACAACGATCAGCGGCTGCCGGGCGTGTTTACGGTGTATGCGGGGGCGGGAGATGGAGTCACTGCTCCGGCGAACTCACCTGCGCCGGTGGCCCCGGGGACACCGCTGATTCCGCCGCGTATCACGTCGTTCGATTCGCCGGGCCTTGGGCAGCGGCAGCGGTACATGGTGACGATGGTGCAGAACAGCGCGGGGAAGCGGTTGCAGAGCGCCGACGGGCGTGAGTTCTACGCCGTGCCCGCGAATGCGGGGCCGCGGACGATGGACTATGAAGCGCTGTACAAACAGGGCATCTACACGACTGCCGAAGGCGTGAAAGTGTTTGCGGGGACGACGGACGATGCGTTCTGGATCGATCTGGGGGCGACGTTCGACACATTGAATCTGCGCACGCTGGGGAGCGGAGTGCCGGGCGTGTTGACGGATGAAGAGGATCGCGCAAAGCGAAACTTCGCGTCGGACACGGTGTCGGGATACGCGGTGAACACGATTGCCGTGGAAGTGCCGATTGAGTTGCTGACCAGCACGGGGCGGCGGGAAGCGGCGACGTCTCCGGCGGCGACGATCGGCGTGTGGGCGACTACCAGCCGTCCGATGACGACGGTGCGGCGTTCGCCGGATCCGCTGGAGACTTCGGGTGAACTGCGGCAGGTGCAGAGGATGGGCAATCCGCTGTTCAACGAAGTGGTCATCGGAACAGGATCGAAGGATCGGTTCAGCATGGATCAACCGAAGAATGACTCGCAGTTTGCCAACTTCGCGCTGGATCCGCTGATTGCCCGGTTGCTGAACGCGGCAACAGGTGGTGTGTTGCAGATTCCTCCTCCGCCTCGCACGGATCTGTTGCCGCTGGTGACGTATGCTCCGCCGATTGCGGCTCGCGGGACGCCGGCGGGCCCGGTGGCCGATCTGCTGCGGTTGAATACGGGTGTTCCGGCGACGCCACCGGATCAGATCAACCGGCTTGGTTTGATTGCGGGCGATGCGGCGGGTTTCCCCAATGGCCGGCGTTTGCAGGATGACGTGACGGACATCGCCTTGCGTGTGGTCGCCGGCGGAGTGCTGGTGGAAGGCTTCAACAAGTTCCCGAATAACCGGCTGGGGGATGGAGTGAATGTGGATGATACTGCATACACTCCAGAGTTCCCCTACGTGGGCTACTGCCCGAGCGGGCGTGACCGGCGGCACATCGATCCGGGTGAACCGGGCGGCGGGCCGGTGAAGTAGTTTCGAGCTTTCAACATCCGAAGCGGTGTTTGATTCGTAGGAATAAGAAAAGGAGGGTTGCGATGAACCGGCTCACAGTGTTGGTTCTGATGACAGCCGCGCTGATCGCGGGTGATGCGCGTGCGGAAGCGCAGCCCTCCGATTCGCGAATTGCATTACTCGAAAGTTCCCTCAGTAAAGAGCCGGCGAGCCTGGTGCGTCGATGCGACTTGATTCGAGCGTTGCTGGGACAGTACCGGCACACCGGGGAACCGGCTCTGCTTGTTCGTGCGGAGCGGCATGTGGCTGCGGCGCTGCACCAGGACGGTTCGCATTTCGAGGCGAAGAAGATGCAAGCCTGGGCCTGGCTGTTGAGCGGACGTGCAGAGCAGGCCTTGCAGGCTTCGCTGGCTTTGAACCGGAAGATGCCGGACGATGTTGAGGTGTACGGGTACCTGGTGGATGCGTACTTGGCGTTGGGAAAATTGGAGCAGGCCGAGGAACAGGCGAATTGGATGTTGCGGCTGAGGGCGGAGAATCCGGCGACGTTGCGCGCGGTGGCGGAGTTGCGGGAGCAGTTGGGAGACGCGGAAGGCGCATTGATGATGTGGAACGATCTGTACCGCCGCACGGCGCAGACGCTGGTGCTCGATCGCGCGTATGTGCTGGCGCGGGTGGCGCAGTTGATGAAGAAGACGCATCCGGCGCGGGCGAAAGTGGTGGCAGCGGAATCGCTGCGGATGGCTCCGGATTCGCTGGCGGCGAAGAAAGCTGTTGCGGAGGTGGGCGAATGATCTGTTTGCTTTGGGCTGTGGCGGGGAGCTTGTTTGGCCAGGCTTTGATGCCGCGGGTAAGTACGGACGCCGCGGATCTGGCAATGGTGAAGCAGGCGCGCGAGTATTTGCAGAAGATGCGCGAGACGACGGATTACGGCTATGCCGACCGTGCGCAGAAGCTGGTGGATCAGGCGCTGCGGCGGATGCCGGAAAATTATGAAGCGCTGCGAGTACAAAACGAGATTGATTTGTTCCGGCACGCATTTCCGAAGGTGGTGACGCGGGCGCGGATGCTGGCGGCGGCGGACGCGAAGGATGCCGGGAATTGGGCGATGCTGGGCGATGCGTTGATGGAGATGGGGGATTATGCGGCAGCCGAAGTTGCGTATCAGAAGATGGTGAATTTGCAGGGCGGGCTGATGAGCTACAACCGCATTGCCTGGTTCCGTTATGTGACGGGAGATGCGGAGGGCGCACTGGAAATGATGCATCGCGCGGTGCGCAATGGACGGCCCCGGACCGAGCATACGGCCTGGGTGCTGATGGAGTTGGGGCATTTGTACTGGCGAGTGGGGAAGCAGAATGAGGCGGAGCAGGCGTATCGGGCTTCGCTGGCGGCGTTTGGACGGATGCATGGAGCATTGTGGGGATTGGCGCAAGTGGCGGCTGCGCGGGGGAGATTGAATGAAGCAGTGGAGTGCGCGAAGAAGGCGCAGGCGATGGCTCCGCTGGTGGAGTACAGCGGGCTGCTGGCGGATTTGTATGTGGCTTTGGGGCGGGCGGATGAGGCGGAGCGGCAACTGGAGTTGGTGGACTTGCAGGCGAAGATGGAAGCGGCGAGCGGGCAGAAGGGGAATCGGGCCGTGGCGTTAATTTATGCGAATCATGGGCGGCGGGTGAAGGAAGCGGTG
>JAEUQG010000132.1 GCA_016789755.1 Bryobacterales bacterium | reverse complement strand
ATAGAAACCTGATCCAGAATCTCACATGCCGCCGCAATGGGTTCGACGAATACCCCTAGATGCGCCGGAACATTCTCCGGAATCCGGTGCAGGTTTTCCTCGGGCAGCGTCAGATATTCCGCGAACGCGCCCGGGTGCCGGACAATACCGAGCACCTTACGGTTGGGACAATGCCGCCCCAATGCTTTTCGGCAGACCGCGCAGGCGCCGCATGCGAGGTTGATCTCCCCCGTCACCGTTTGCCCCGCCCACTCTTGAGA
Source organism: Bryobacterales bacterium (assembly GCA_016789755.1). Classification (GTDB taxonomy): domain Bacteria; phylum Acidobacteriota; class Terriglobia; order Bryobacterales; family Bryobacteraceae; genus CADEFT01. The sequence continues at coordinate 9,709 of JAEUQG010000132.1, read as the reverse complement.
ATCCGCCTCTACTACCTCGCCCACAAATTCATGACCCGGCGTGCCGCTGAAGCCGTAATAACCGCGCTGCAAGTGAAGATCGGTGCTGCAGATGCCAGCATGCCGCATGCGGATGAGGGCGTGTCCTTTCGGACGGTGTGGAATGGGCGCTTCCCGAACCTCGACTGCGCCGCCCTCCAGATGAACCGTTTGCATGGGGTCAGCGTAGCAGTTACGAGGGCTCGCGGTTCGGACGATCTACTTCTTCTGCAATTCCCGCGGCGCCCTCACCACATCGTGCGCGTCGAACTTCAATGTCCAACGCAGCGGAACGGTCTCCGGTGGAAAGCAAAGACGGTCGCTGCAAGCCTGGTATTTGAGAGATGCCTCCAGCGTGACCTGCTTGCCGGCCCCCGCCGCCGCGGCGAGTGTTCTGCTCTGTGCCAAGGTTACGTCGCGCAACAGACGGATCTTTCCCTCATACACCGGCACCTTCTCATCGATCGCCTGCAGATACAGAATCCGCGATTTGGGAAACTCCACAGCGTGCGGCTTGGCCAATCCCGCAGCGTTCATCTGCCAATCCACAGCATGGTACCCCTCGACGCCGGGCGCGTACAGGTGGTAGCCCCGCGGAATGTCGATTTCCACCGACAACAGGATTCGCTGGCCACCGCTCACTACGGCCGTGCTGGCGCTGGTGGCAATCGCCACGTGCTTTGCCTTGGCCGCTCCAGCCGCCGCCGTCGGATTCACGCCCAGGTCCTTCGACAAGATCCCTGCCAGCGTGGGGCGCTCGCGGTAGTCTTCCTCGAAATATTTGTGGCGAATCACACCGTTCTCGTCCAGTACAAACGTGACCGGATGAGGGATGCCGTAAAACGGAGTCCCTTCCTTGCCCGCCGGATTCAGGATTCCTAACGTTCGGATGAGCTGCGAACTGGCGTCGGAGAGCAAGGGAAAGCGAATACTGCGACGGTCGCTGAAATTCTTCAGGATCGCCACCGGGTCGTAGCTGATTGCTGCCAGTCCCAATCCCTGCGCCCGCAGTGTCTCGATGTTCTGATCCAACTCGACCAGTTGGGTTTTGCAGAACGGTCACCAGTCCGCCGAGCGGTGGAACAACAGCATCAGTCCCTTCGGTCCGCGCAGCGACTCCATGGATTGTGCCTTGCCATTCTGATCCTGCAAGGAAAAAGCCGGAAACTTCGTGCCCGGCTTGGGGCCGGGATCGAACGCGGGTGCTTGCCCGTTGCAAACGATCGCGAGTAATGCCGCGGCGGGAAGAAGTAACCTCACTCTTGCACTATACCCGATGGCCAAGTGTTTATTCCTACCGCAGCGCTTCCCTGCCGATGCGTTAAGCTCAAATCAGAATCATGCTCAGTGGGAGGTTGTTTATGCGAACCTTACCGGTCTTTTTCCTTTCTGCGGTTCTACTCCATTCGCAAACCCCGTCCGCCAGCGTTACAGGCCGCGTGTCCGACTCGAGCGGAGCGGTCATGCCCGGGGTCGCTATTGTCGTGAAAAACGTCGATACCAACATCGCGTTCAAAGCGGCCTCGAACGAAGTGGGCGACTACACCGTGCCCTATCTCAACCCCGGCCGGTATACGCTCGAAGCCACCGTCACCGGCTTCCGTACGTTCAAGCAGGCGGAGTTTCAACTCGCCGTCGATCAAGCCCTGCGTCTCGACATCAACATGGAGATTGGCTCCACTGCCGAAAGCGTGACCGTGACCGATACGCCTCCGGTGCTCAATACCGAGAACGGCACGCGCGGACAGGTGATCACGAAAGAGGAGATCGCTGACATTCCTCTCGACAGCCGCAGCTTCAGTGACCTGGCCTTGCTCACCGGCGGCGTCATCCCCAAGGGTGACGGCGGCGACGGTTCCTACGCCGTCAACGGGGGCCGCGCAGATAACACCGGATTCCTCATCGATGGCATGAACAATACGCAGCGTCGCAACACGGGCGCCGTCATCAACCCGCCCCTCGAAGGGGTGCAGGAATTCAAGATGATTACGTCCGGTTTTTCCGCCGAATACGGCCGCTACGCGGGAGGCGTCCTTACCGTCGTGACCAAGAGTGGCAGCAACCGCTTCCGTGGCTCGCTCTATGAATTTTTCCGCAACGACGCCATGGACGCCACCGGCTACTTCGATGTCGAAAAAGCCAAGCTTCGCCGCAATCAGTTCGGCGCCACGCTCATGGGGCCCGTCTGGCTGCCCAAACTTTACAACGGACGTGACCGCACGTTCTTCATGGTCACTTGGGAATCGCTGCGGCTCACCGACGGCAAGACGCAGCGTGGCATCGTACCCAGACCGGAGATGCTGCAGGGCGATTTCTCGCGCGTCACCGATGCCTTCGGCCGCCCCTTGCGCATCGTCGATCCGCTCGCCGCCCGCGCACCCTTCCCCGACAACCGCATCCCGGCCAGCCGCCTCAATCCCGTCTCGCAGAAGATCGCCGCCTACTATCCCGCCCCCAACCTCACCATCGGCGCCAACAACTTCATTTCCCAGGGCAACCTCACCCAGAGTTTTAACAACATCGGCATCAAAGTGGACCACAACCTGAGCGAGCGCGACCGCCTCACCTTCAGCACTTTCTGGCGTCCGAATTCCAACTTCGATCCGGTGGTCAACAGCCGCTCTCCGCTGCCCATCTTCGGACTCAAGAACAACACGCTCGATTTGCTTTCCTACGCTCGCTACCTGCGCAGTCTCACTCCGTCCATGTTCCTCGAATTGAGCGCATCGTTCTCGCGCAAGACCAACAATCAACTGTGGCCCTATGGCGACGACAAAGATTGGGCCGCCGAAGTGGGCTTCCTTGGCGGCACGCAGAACCCCATCGCCCGCGGGTTGCCGCAGGTCGATGCCAGCGGCTACATCCCGCTCGGCCCCGCTTACGACTACCCGAAAATCTGGGCCTTCAATAACTTTCAGTACGCCGCCACCAATACCTGGTTGCGAGGCAAGCACGCGTTCAAATTCGGCGGCGACTTCCTCCGCATGCAATATTTCTCCCGCCAATACGGGGATACACGCGGACGTGTCTCGTTCCTCGGCCGCTTCAGCGGCGACCCGATGGCGGACCTCGTGCTCGGCTGGCCCCAATCCACCCGCCGCCAATTGGACGCCGCCGGCCCCTACCACCTCATTTCCAACTATTCCGGGTTCATTCAAGACGATTACAAAATCTCCTCCAGCCTTACGCTGAACTTCGGAGTTCGCTATGAGCTGATGAAGCCGCCCAAAGAGAAATTCGGACAGTGGTCGATGTTCGTTCCCTCACTCGGGAAGATCGTCATCGCCGGCCGCGGCAACGTCCCCGATTTCGATCAGCGCATCCAATCCACCGGCCTGTCGCAATACATCACGATGGCCGCCGGCGCCGGCTTGCCTGCCACCATCCGCAAGCCGGATTACACGGACTTCGCCCCCCGTTTCGGGTTCGCCTGGCGCCCCTTCGGCCGCAAGACCACCGTCCTCCGCGGCGGCTACGGCCTCTTCTACGGCAGCAGTTCGCTCTACCGCATGGATGAGTACAGCGACACCTATCCGTTCTCCATTAACGAAACCTACAACGCCGTCACAAACAACCCGCTCATTCTTACCATGTCCGATCCCTATCCCGTGGCCCGGCGCAGCGTCGGCGGCGTCACCAGTACGAACGGGCAGGAAGCTTCGCTGCAGAGTCAGTATCTGCAATCCTGGAATCTCACGCTCGAAAAGGAATTCGGACGCGGCGCCGTGCTCGAAGTGGCCTACGCCGGCTCCAAGGGCACGCATCTGCCTCGCCGCTTCGACATGAACCAGCAGATCCGCGACCTCGATGTGCGCGCCGCCACCGGCGCTTTCCCGCGCCCCTATCCCGTCTTCGGCAGCATCAATATCATCAACGACGGGTCGAACTCCATCTACAATTCCGGAGCTCTCACCGTGCGCCGCCGCTTCAATAAGCAGTTCTTTGTCCGCGGCACCTATACCTTCGCCAAATCCATCGACGAAAGCTCCAACACCGGCGGCACGATTCAATACAACTTCCCCACGGCCCAGGACTCGAAAAACCTCAAAGGCGAACGCGGCCGCTCCGACTTCGACATCGGCCACACTTTCGCCGCCAGCTTTATCCTCCAGCCCAGCTTCTCGCGCAACGTCGTTGCTCGAAACTGGCAATTGGCGGGCACCAGCACCATCTATACCGGCCCGCCCTTCACCCCCAAAGTGGCGAATTTCAACTTCCTCAACGGCGAGGCCAGCCGCCCCGATCGCATCGGCAAGGGCTCACTCGACACTCCTACCGTCGATCAGTGGTTTGACCGCACCATGTTTCCCGTCGTCCCCGTTGGGTCCTTCCGCTTCGGAACCTCGGGCCGCAATATTCTCGACGGCCCCGGCACCTTCAATGTGAATGCTTCCCTCTCGCGGCGCTTCCGTATCGATGAAGAACGGCTCATTCAATTTCGCTTCGAGACATTCAACACGCCCAACCACCCGAACTTCAACCTGCCGGAGAACCGTGTGGATATCATCAGCGGAGGCACAATCAGCCGCGTCCGCAGCAACCGCAATCTGCAACTGGGACTGCGCTTCGAATTCTGACGTTTTGCTCGTTGCCTTCCGGCACGGGTGCGGACGGCACAGCCGTGTGTTAGCTTCACAGAACATATGAAGGAACGCATTCTGCTGCGCTTTCAACATGGCGGCCGGCCCATGCAGGCCGTGTCGTTTCACGCCAACACTGGGATCGCTTTCGATACGCCCAAGGATGCTTCGCCCTTGAACGTCGCCATCGGCGTCCAATCGCTGCAACCCGTGCGTCTCGACGCCGTGCGCAAGCGGCACGATTGGCGCAATAACGAATTCAAACTCGACGTCGTCCTCGAAGATGGCGGACTTCTGCTATCGGGGTTCAAGGGCGACCCGGACGGTTTACCCGCAGGCCCCTACGATCTCACGGTCGAAGTGGAAAGCTATCGTTTCCGCGATCCATCCCCGCGCGTCATCCTCCGCGATGGCAAGCAGGCAAACGTCGTTTTCGATGCTGAGGTGGACACCCGCGATATCGCTTTGCGCGGCAATTTCGACAAGGTTACGGACAAAATCGTACAAGCCTCGGCCGTTGACGGCCAGCCTCTGGCGCAGTGGCTCACCAGCAAGAATCCGCGCGCCGTTCGCAAGGCATGTCTGCTCAACATCCTCACAAAGCTGGCGGCGCCGCCCATGCCCAAGGTGAAGAAGGGTCTCGCCCACCGCTTTCAGTCCTTTCATTTCGCCGATGTCGATCGCGTCTACGGCATCGTCGACCCCGCCCTCAAGGAAGATCTCAACGGCTTCGTCGAAAAGGAAGGCTGGGTCTTCGAGGGACGCCCCAAGGCTGCCGTGCATAAGAAGGTCATCAGCGACGCCATCGCCCGTTTCCCCACAGACCTCGCCGGCAAAACGGAAAAGGACTTTCGTCTCGAAAGCTGGCGCCAGGGTGGCCGGAACTGCCTCCAACTGGTGATCGCTCTCCCCCTCTTTCCGCACTCGCGGGCCTATGCGGAAGCAGACATCGACCTCGGTAACCCGCTCTGGGATCTCGACGGCCTCTTCGTTCATCTCGGCGAATTACTCGACCCCGGACGCACCGATCATTTCGACGTTCACAAGAAACTGGACAAGGGCGAAACCGGGGATTTCGTCTTCTACGACATCGTCTAAACCGCCGTCTTCCGCAGTGGCCCCGCCTTCCCCATTACAATAGAGAGTTTTGAAAGGGAGGCGAACGATGGCGATGCATCGAAGAGTGGCACTGGTCACGGGCGCAGGCAGCGGGATCGGACGTGCGTCGGCGCTCGCACTGCACAAGGCGGGTTACGCCGTAGTGCTTGCCGGACGCCGCGCCGCGGAATTGGAGCGTACCGTCGAAATGGCCGGCGGCGCGGAAGGACCAATGCTCCCCGTCGCCGCCGATGTCAGCAGCGAAGACTCCGTACGCGCGCTGTTCGCCACAACCGTCGCTTCCTTCGGCCGCCTGGACGTCCTCTTCAACAATGCCGGCATGGGCGCCCCCGCCGTACCCATGGAGGATCTCTCCTTCGCCCAATGGAGCGCCGTCGTCAATGTCAATCTCACCGGCGCTTTCCTTTGCGCCCAGCACGCCATTCGCATCATGAAGAGCCAGGACCCGCGCGGCGGGCGCATCATCAACAACGGCTCCATTTCCGCCCACACGCCCCGCCCGAACTCCGCGCCCTACACCGCCACCAAGCACGCCATCAGCGGCTTGACGAAATCCATCGCCCTCGACGGCCGCCGCCACGATATCGCCTGCAGCCAGATCGATATCGGCAACGCCGCAACCGAGATGACCGCCCGCATGACCGCGGGAGTGCCTCAGGCCAACGGCACAACTATGGTGGAGCCGCGCATGGACGTACAACACGTGGCCGACGCGGTCGTCTTCATTGCCAATTTGCCTCTTGAATCGAACGTGCTTTTCATGACCATCATGGCCACCAAGATGCCTCTTGTCGGCCGCGGTTAGCCGCGCGATTCCAGTGCCGCCGCCGCGTAGCTGAGCACATCCCCTTTTTCCCGCGCCAGTCTCCGCAGTGCCTCGTAATCGCCAGCCATGCGGCACAGATGCATCGCCGGAGGGCACGAGATCTCGTTTGGCGCCTTGTGCGCGAGCCGCTCCAAGGCAAGCTCCATCGCCTCGCTCTCCCGGTTCAACTTCAACAGCAGTTGCACCAGCACCTGCGCCGCCAGCGTTTCCTCCACGTCGCTTTCCTCCACCTTTCGGCGGAAGTGAGCGATGGCATCTTCCGTGCCGTCTCCCAACAGCGCCGCCGCGTACGCATCGTAATCTTCGTAGATGTTCTCGAATGGCGGGTGGCCCTGAATACGAAAATTCACCGAAAGCCGCCGGCCGTAGCAGCACAATTCGCGGATTTGCCCCAACGCCGTGCGATCGGTGATGTCGGCCGCATACTGAATGACCGAAGACAGGTGCGACGTGTCGATGTAGTAATCGTACTCGCCGAACAGCCATTCTCTGCCGCCAATCAATTCCGCGATGCTCTCACTCGCCGGCCGCTCTCCTTCGTGCCTCTCGACGACCCCCTTCAGGTTGTCCCTCAACTCCTGATAGAGATTCGCAATCAGCAGCACGGCGCACTCCTCGCGCTCCGTAGCCGAGCCATACATGCCGAACACCGTAATCGCCCGGCACATCCCGTGCCTGCTCAGGATCAGCGCCAGTCCCTTTGCCGGATACACTCCCTGCTGGTAGGCAATGTCGATGATGCCTTCCGGATCGTCGTCCTCACCCGGTCCATATTTCCCTATGGCGTCGCGTACTGGACCGTGCTCGCCGATTGCCCGAAAATAGGGCCACGCCCGCTCGATGTTGCCCTCAGCCAAAAACAACGCCCCCGTTTCGCGAGCCGTGGCGATCACCGTTTCGTCGTAAGCGGCGCGTTTGTCCTCTGGCAGCGGCGCCGTTTGAATCAGGGGAACACCCAACTCGGCTCGCCGCTTCATCAACTTCGCCTCAAACAGCAATGCGTATTCCCCGCGGCGCCGGAATTCGCCGATGAGAAAATCCAACGCCGCTGCCGGCGATGCGCCGGGCAACATGCGGTCGAGTTCATCGAACAGGGCTGGCTCCATGAACGTCATGATACACAACAGCGGCATGATACAACCGTAAGAATGAACCGGCGCAACGTACTTCAAACACTTGGTGCATTTCCCTTCTTGCATGCCCGGCTCCACGGCCAGTCCACCCGTCCAAACATCCTCTTTCTCATGACCGATGAGCATCGACACGATGCGGTGGGGTACACCAACGCTGCGGTAAAGACTCCCCATCTCGACGCCCTCGCCAAAGACGGCATCGCTTTCACCAACGCCTACTCCACCAGCCCTTCCTGCGTCCCGGCCCGCGCCGCCATTTACACCGGCCGCTACCCATCGCAATGCGGAGCCCCGACTTACATCACCTATCTTCCATCGCACGAAACCACATTCATGTCGCGGCTGCGCGCCGCCGGCTATCATACGGCTGCCATCGGCAAGCAGCACTTCGGCCAGTCCACCGTTGCCCGCGGATATGACTACGAAGACCTCATCGATGCCGACGGCGCCGAACGCAACGATTCCTACACCCGCCATCTGCGCTCCGCGGGCGTCAAGGCCGCACAACTCCGCGAGCCAGCCGGCCGCTTCGCCTTCCGCTGGAATGGCGATCCGCGCCTGCACCTCGATTCCTGGATCGGAGAGCGCGCCGTCGAGTATCTCCGCGACAAGTGCCCGCGCGGCATACCGTGGTTTCTCACCGTGTCGTTCCATGGACCGCACCAACCCTTTGACGGCCTCGGGCTCCCTTCCGATCGGCAATACAAGGACGTGGCCCTCCCTCGCCCGGTTGCCACGGCCGCCGATCTTGCCGGTAAACCTCCACACTTCGCCGATATCGCCGGCCGTTCCGGCAACCTCTCGCCGCAGGAAATCGGCGCCATCCGCCGCGCGTATTATTCCAAAATTACCTGGATTGACGGAAAAATCGGAGAACTCATCGCCACGCTACGCGGCCGCGGTGAATACGACAACACGCTCATCGTCTTTACCGCCGATCATGGGGACTACATGGGTGACTACGGGATGGTCTACAAGGCGCAGTATGTATCCGAATCTCTCATGCGCATCCCCATGCTGGTCAAACCGCCCGTCGCCGGATTTCAGCCCCGCACCGAACCGGCGTTTGTCCAGAACTTCGACATTGCTCCGACCAGCCTTGCCGCCGCGGGCCTCCCCATTCCCGCGGACATGTCCGCCCGTGACCTCTCGCCATTCTGGAAAGACGCCGGCGCCGCGCGCCGAACGCTCTGTTTCCTCGATGCCCACGGCATTCAGGGCGTGCGCGACACCCGCTGGAAACTCGTGCATTACCGCGACCGCGATTACGGCGAGCTATACGACTTGGCCGCCGACCCGCACGAGCGGCGCAATCTCTGGGACATGCCTTCTGCCCAACCGCAAAAGCTCCGCCTGCGCCAGGAACTTCTCAACCACCTCCTTGCCATCCTCCCCCGCTCTGAGGCGCAGTGGAACAAGGGCGCGCCAAGCATTTGACAGCGAGTGAAATCATGAATCACCTCCCCGTCTACCCGAAGGCTTTCATCGCAGCCGCCAAACTCACCCGCGAGCGAAAACGCGTCTTCGCGGCCATGCCGTTTGAAGCGCCGCATTCTGCCAGACTCTGGACAATCATCCAGCATGAGTGCCAGATTCGCGATGCCAACCCGCGTCGCGGAGATTCACCTGTGAATCCGGTTCCCATCGTTGCCGACATCCTGGATGAAATGGAGCGCGCCGAGATTATTATCGTAGACCTGACAGGGAACAATCCCAATGTGTTTTACGAACTCGGGATCGCCCACACGCGGTGCGACAAGGTGCTGCTGCTGTGCGAGCAGGGGCAGTCGCGCCCCTCTGACGTCGGCTTCTTCCGTTGTCTTCTCTTCGACCTGAAAACACCTCAGGGACGGGCAGCTTTCAGCCGCGACCTTGGAACGAGACTCGACGATCTGCTCAAGCCCGATGGAACTCCCACGTTCATTGAAGGCCTTATTGAACGTACGCAAACGGTCATCGAAGACTTGAATGTGCTGGCCCTGCTCCCCGATGAGGAACTCAGAAACGAGACCATCTGGTTCTCCGGATTTCTC
>JAEUQG010000116.1 GCA_016789755.1 Bryobacterales bacterium | reverse complement strand
GCACGGCGAAGGAGCCTTGCGTGCTGGTCCATACCTGCACGCGGCCGTCATTGTTCCAAAGCACGGTGGCGTTGTGCGGCTCAATGTAGCCCTGGTGCACGGTGGAAGTGTGGAACTCCCGCTCGATGATGAGATCCGCTTCGGCGAAACCCTTCTCGATATCGCCGATCTGGAAGCGGAAGTGATCCGCAACATTACTGATCTTGTCTGTTTTTTGCCCGAACTCCTGTGTGTGCAGATCCTCATGAAGAATCGGCGCTCCGTCCTTCATCGCATCGGGCGCGGTGAGGGCGCAGGGCAGCACTTCGTACTCCACTTCGATCAGGCGGGCCGCTTCCTCAGCGATGTGGACGCTGGTTGCCGCCACTCCGGCGATTGCATGCCCACGATATAGCGCTTTGCCCGCTGCCAGCACGTTGCCACGGATATAGCTGAGCGGTGTTGCGCCTTCGCCCAAATCCACGATCTTGTCGCCGCTGTCGGGGAGGTCCGCCGCCGTGGCCACCGCTTTCACTCCGGGCAATGCCTCGGCTTTTGACGTGTCGATGCGCTTGATGCGCGCATGGGCGTGGGGGCTGCGCAAGATGGCGCCGTGCAGCAGACCGGCCAACTGAATGTCAGCGCCGTAGAGCGCGCGGCCCGTGACTTTGTCTGCCCCATCGTGGCGGATGGGGCGCGTTCCAATGACGTTGTATTGCGTGCTCACAGATTTACCTCCGCGGCCGCCTTCTGTACGGCCTTTACAATCTTGTCGTATCCGGTGCAGCGGCATAGATTGTTAGCCAGCCACCAGCGGATGCGATCTTCGGTGGGATGAGGCTCCTGATCGAGCAGCGCCTTCGCCGCCACGATGAAGCCAGGAGTGCAGATGCCGCACTGCAAGGCCGCTTCTTCGAGGAAAGCCTTTTGCAGAGGATGCAATTCATTACCGCGGGCGATGCCTTCTATCGTGGTGATCTGGCTGCCTTGCGCTTCCACACCCAGCACCAGGCACGATGTGACGATACGGCCGTCCATCATGACAGTGCATGCGCCGCAGTTTCCGTCGTTGCAGCCTTCCTTGGTGCCGGTGAGATTGAGAATATCGCGCAGGCATTCCAGCAGGCTTTGCCTCGGCTCACAGAGGAACTCGGCGGGTTCGCCGTTAATCGTCGTTTGGACGTGTGCTTTGCGTTCCATTATTTGGACTCCTTTGCGGCGGCGATGGCAGAGGCAAGGGCACGGCGCGTCAACACAGCGCACAGATGGCGGCGGTAATCCGCGGTGCCGCGCATGTCGGTGATCGGCTTGGCGGCGGCAGCGGCGAGTTCACCAGCCTTGTGTACAGTAGCTTCGTCGGCGGGTTGGCCCGCGAGCGTTGAGGCGTCCACGGGCAACGGTGTCGGCGCCACGGAACTGAGCGCAATTTTCGCCGATTGAATGTGGCCATTCTCCATCACCACGTAGACGCCAGCGCCCGCCACCGCGATATCCATTTCATTGCGCGGAATGAAGCGCAGGTACCGTGCCGCGCTGCTTGCCGGCGATTGCGGAATCTGGATGGACACCAGCAGTTCGCCCGTGGCGAGAACGTTCTGTCCCGGAGCAACACAGAATTGATCGACGGGCAGAGTGCGCTCACCGCCTGGTCCGAGGATGCGGCAGGTTGCGCCAAGGGCGATGAGCAGTGGAATCGCATCGGCGCTGGGTGCGGCGTTGCAGAGGTTTCCTCCGATGGACGCGCGGCCCTGAATCTGTGTGCCGCCGATGATGTTCGCCACCTCGGCCAGCGAAGGATAGGCGCGGCTGACGGTAGTGTCGTTGTAAATGCGATAGCAGGGGACTGCGGCGCCCAGCGTGAGCCCCATGCCTGGTTCGTAGTGCAGTTGGTTCAGTTCGGGGATTTTCTTGATGTCGACGATGAGATCTGGGGTACGGCGGCCGGCGCGCATTTGCACGAGCAGGTCCGTACCTCCCGCAAGGGCACGCGCGGTGGGGTGAAGTGTCATCGCCTCGACGGCTTCACCCAGCGTCCGCGGAGCCTGATAGTCAAACCATTTCACAGCGCTTCGAGTCTCCTGTTGGTTGGGTTGTCAACTCTATAGACTACCGCAGCGCGATGGCGTCCGACCAAACATTGCGAATAGTGAGCCCGGCCTCAGTGACAGGTCCGCCGGAATGGCCAGAGTGGGGCGCGCAATGCCCTCCAAGCACAGGGAAGTTCAGCGGCGAAGCACGGCCCACACCATGTGTGACGGGGCTCCATGCACGCGGACCATGCGGATCCAGAGCAGTGTCAAGTGTTCCAGGTGGAGAGCCTGTTCCAGTCCGCCGGTGTCCAGGGGTTCCCATCCCAGGTCCGCAATGAGGCGGGATACGGTCTGCTTGGCGCTCTGATCGTTGCCGCAGAACATCATCGCCGGTTTCACGTTGTAGCCGGGAAACGAATTGTCCTGGAAGTTCTCATAGCCATAAATGGTAAATGCCTTCACGACGTGCGACCGCGGTGCCAGTTTCTGCAATGCCTCCGACCCGGACAGCGCATTGTTCAGCCCATGGGTGAGGCCTGGGCCGACCGGGTTCGTACAATCGACGATGATCTTTCCATGGATCTCATCCGCGACGGACGCGATCGCCGTTTCGTTAGCGGCAAACGGTGTGGCGAGGAAGACAACCTCCGCGGCAGCCACCGCGCGCTTGGGCACAGACACCTTCAGGGATGCGTTTCTGGCGAGCGCCTTCTGCACACTCTCCGACGCGGCGGAGTGTGCCGCCAGCGTTACCTCATGCCCCGCCCGCTGCAGATGATCGGCCAGCGGCGCACCTACGTTTCCATATCCGAGAAAGGCAATGTTCATGTTCAGCTCCGTGGAATACAATTACGATACTGTATCGTATCTTAATGGATTGTCAAGATGGCTCTTTCGATGCAGAAAAGAAACGCAGAGACAGCACCGGGCCGGCCGCGCGATCCGGAAACGGAGCAGCGCATCCTCGAGGTGGCTCTGCGTCTGCTTGCCGAGGAAGGGTACAGCCGCATGTCTCTGGACGGCGTTGCGGCGGAAGCCGGAGTGAGTAAGCCGACCATCTACCGCCGCTGGTCTTCGAAAGCCGATCTAGCTACCGCGGCTCTTCGCAGGATTCAGGTCGCCGAGCCCCATCCCGATACAGGTTCGACGGTGGGCGACTTGACCGCTTCGCTCGAAAACTTCTCCCGTTCGCTGTTGCGCCCTAATGGGATGTCATTGATTGGTACGGTGCTGGCGGAGGAGTCGCATACGCCCGAGTTGCTGCGTTTGTTTCGGGAGAGGATTGTGACGCCGCGCCGGACGATGCTGCGCGCGATTCTGGAAACGGCATCGCGGCGCGGTGAGATCCGCGAGGGAGTGGACCTGGATGTTCCCGTGCAGATGCTGATTGGCGCGTTCTATGCGAGGTACCTGGCCCAATCGAAGGTTCCCGCCGGGTTTGCGCGAGAACTGGTGGAAGTGGTTTGGACGGGGATTGTGGTTGGAAGGAAGCGTTAGCCTACGGCCTGCAGGCGGAACAGACGGTGAACTCGAAAGCGTTCTCTGACAGCACACGTCCGTCTGGAGTCAAAAAACTGGCACGTAAGGAATAGTCCCCGGGCGAACCGGCTTGCCAACGGACTGTGCCCAATTCCAGCGCATCGTCGGCAGCGAGGGCGACTGGATACGAACCACTCGCCAGAACAGCGCCTTTGGCATCCACAATGCGCCAATTCACGCGTCCGTTCACCGCCGACCAGCGATCATTGATGGCCCACAATCCGCTCTCGAATTCTTCTCCCGGCTTCCACTGATCGCGGCTATAGCGGAAAGTGGCCGCTACCGGCTGGAAGCTGCGGCGGACGGTTTCCCAGACCTTGGTCGGACGACGGTCGAAGTCGATGGCGGCCATGGTGACCGATGGCCAAATGTCGATGGCGTGGAAGTGGAGAATGCCACCCGCGCCCTGTTTCTTGCGTTGGCGCATCCGTTCAATAGCGATCTGAAAGAGGCGGGCCACATAGGCCTGAGTGCGCGGGATGTATTCCTGCATTGATGCGTTGCCGGGGTCACCCCAGGCGCGCATTGCTTCGGGAATCTGGAGACGACGCCAAGTCCACTCGTCTTCATGATCGCGGATGGGCCACTTGCTGCCCATGAATTTCACTAATGTTTCGAAGTTCGGAAGCAGCGTTGCGCCAAGCTCGCTGATGAACGACTGATCGCCGCGTGTGTAATCCCACAATGTGCCGTTGTACCAGCCGTGGTAGATATGCGTATCGCCGAAGCGTCCGGTGGAGCGGATGGTGGGGCGCTGTTGTGGATCGAGCAATGCCGGGCGCGCCGCCAGGTGCTTGGTGAGGTCGCGGTAATTCTCCCAATCCTCCTCATCGCTCGCTGCCCACAAAGCCACCGAGGGATGATTGCGCACGTAACGGATGTGGTTGTCGTAAAGCGCCGCGGCACGCAGGGAGAAAGCCGTGTCGTGCGGGTACCAGGCTTCCAGATAATCCTGCCAGAGCAGCACTCCGCGCTCATCGGCCAGTTCGTAGAATTCGCGATTGGCGAAGTGGCAATGCAACCGGATCATGTTCACGTTCATGCCCAGCATCAGTTCGAGGTCACGTGTGTAGCGATCTCGCGTCATCTCAGCAAGAAAAAGATTGTGGTAGTAGTTGGTGCCGCGGATGAACATCTTCTTGCGATTGAGATAGAAATTCCAGCCGACTTTCTCAATTTCGCGAATGCCCACGGCGAGGGACCGCCCATCGATGGCCTTTCGCTTCGCATTCAACAGCCGCACATCCAAGGTGTAGAGATTGGGCTTACCGTGATCCCATGTCCACCAAAGCTGAGGGTTGTCCACTGTAATGACAAAGCGGCCGGGCTCGCCGGTCACCTGCAACGGCTGCCCACGGAAGTTACGGGGTGACAGCGTGAGTTCGATGAGTCCAGCGGATGCGCGCGCATCGACAATGACTTCGGCGCGGTTGGCGGAGATAATGCGCGTCTCGACGGCAACATCCTCAATGCGCGGGCCTTCATAGGCGGCCCGCCGTGCGGAGCGCGTGATGCCGAGTGCCGTGATGTCATCCGGCTTCTGATCGACCGCGCCATAAGAGCCCTTCACCGTATATGGCCTGTGCTTCCAGTAGTAGTGCACCGGGGTCCAGACGCGCACCATCAGTTGATGTTCACCAGGCTTGACGCCGCCAAGCTCCAAATGCCAGGGATCGATGTAACCTTCGTGCCGGCCGATTCGTTCTCCGTTCCAATAAACATCCGCGTAGTAGTCAGTGGCCTCGAATTCCAGCCGAACGCTCTTGTCGCGAAATGTTTCAGGCACCGTGACCGTCCGGCGGTACCACCATTCCTTGCGGCTGACCCATTCCGCGTCGCGGGTATAGATCTTCGCGCTGTCGAGCCATTGCCAGTGCACGGACCCCGGGACTTTCACATTCCGCCATCCTTGCGATGGTGGACCCGCGCCGATCTCGGCCCATGCCAGTTCCCATGTCCCGTTGAGCGAAGTGCTTTGCGGGGTGAAGAGAGACGGCGCGCCGGAACGGGATGCACGCAGCGGCTCTCGCGCTGCGGGTTGGAAGGAGGCCACGGGGGCATCGCGCGGTACACTGACCACTGCAACCAATGGCTGGCGCAAGATGCGGTATTGCTTTCGCGCTTCCAAGGCAGTGTTCACGCCATGCCATGCCGGGAAGGTCAACGCCATGGCGACGTGGGCATCGCCTGTGGCTGCAAACTTTCGCGAGCACGCGCCGCGGAACCGAAGATTGCCGGACAAAGGAACGATGCCCAACGCGCCGTAGTTCTCTTCATGGCGGTAATAGGCGAAATGCCCCCCAGGAGGCGATTGCCAGGTGCGCGGCGACACCACACTCGGTTGAGGCTCACCCGAATCGGGGCCTGATGGCCACTGGTATTCTGAGCCGTCCACACAGCGATTGAACGGCAGATATGGTTCGGCGGAAACGCTCGCAAAACGGAATCCGCGACGTGCGCGCCATTCGACGGAGACGCTGTGCGCATACCACACGAACTCCCAGTTGTCGGTGCTGTTCGATAAGCGGATGTGCGCGCGAAGCGGCCCCGATTCCAGAATCTGCACATCTTGAAACGGCGCCGTGGAAGGCGATGACCAGCCGGTGTTCTCACCATCCACGCCGGGCACGGGCGGCAGGGGTTTG
>JAEUQG010000089.1 GCA_016789755.1 Bryobacterales bacterium | reverse complement strand
TCACGCTGGCCCGGCAAGTGGGAACTGTTCGACATCGCAGCCGACCGTACGGAACTGAACGACCTCGCCAAGACGAATCCGAAGAAGGTGGATGAGCTCTCGGCGAAATGGGAGGCATGGGCCAAGCGGTGCAACGTCGTGCCCTGGGATCAGGTGCCGAAGGGGTAACAACTCTCCGCGCCTATCTCCGTTACCATAGCTGGCATGCCCGAATTCAATGTCAACCGGCAGGACATACCGCTCTGGGACGGCGCCAACGGCGATCTGGTTCTGCGCGGCGACGTCAATCCCAATGCCCCGCTGGCGCCCGGCGCCGCCCCCATCGTCGATGCATCGTTCCGCGTCGACGGCAACCAGAACATTGCGTTCGGACACTCCGGCGCGTTGCGGATCGGCATCGAGGCCGGAGCGCGGGCGCGTATCGTGCCCGTGTTTCTCGAAAATCCGGGACAGGGCCAGGCACTGGTGGACCGCTTTCAACTCGCCCCTTTGCTGAAGAGCGACAACGTGCTGCTGGCGCTCGATCTGGGGGCCGATGCCTCGCTCAGCGCCGATGGTTCCTTCCGCTACACGGTGCTCAGCGCCACGGCGAATCTCAAGTCGGGCGCCGATGCTTCCTACTTCGCCGCGCGCACGTTCCCGCGCAGCATGACGCTGCTGCCCATGATCCGCGGCCTGCTGGCCGGGCTCAGCATGCCGGCCTCGCTGCGCCAACCGCCGGGCGAGGGCGAAGTGGTCTCCTTCGAGTTCGGCGGCTACCTCAATTTCGGGCTCGGCGCAGCGGCGGGCTATGAGCTCAAGGGGTCCAAGTCGTTCCGCATTTCCGAGATCGCGCTGGCCGAGCACTACGCCCTCAGCGTCATCGGCAAGCTCACGTTCACGGGCAAGATCGCGGGCCGCTTCTCGGTGGACGTGAGCGCCGGATCGGAGAAAGGCTGGGCGCGGGTCATCGTGCGGCGGCGCCGCTCGAAGGAGTTGCAGTTCGCCGCCGATGTGAACGTCAACGCCTCGCTCGATACGCAGGGGCTGCCCCGCTCGGGCAAGGAGTTTCTCGGCGCGTTGCTCGGCGTCGAAGGCAAGAGCTGGCTCAACCGCATCGATGGATGGGTGGACGAAGCGGGCAAGGTGGACAGCCTCCCTGCCCTGCAGGCCAAGCTCGATTCGCTGGCCAAGGACTTTCTCAACACATGGACGGGCAAGGCGATCGACAAGCTGCTGCCGGCTGAGGTGAAAGCGCTGCAAGCGCGCATCGCCAAGGTGGTGGACAGCTACCGCAAGCTGGACGCCAACGCCATTGCGTTGTTCGACCGCTTCTTCGACCCGGTGCTCGACCGCACGGCCGAGTTGAGCGGGGCGCTCGATGAGTTGCGCAAGCTCACCTCGTGGGATCAACTGCAGGGCGAGATCAATCCGACGCTCTGGAACGTGGTCCGGCAACTGACGGGCGGCGATCCGCTCACCTGGGCACTGGGGCGCATTCCGGGTAAACCTATTCCGTCGCTGCCGGAGTTGCAGAAGCGGATCGCCGACACGACTTCGCTCATTCGCGACACGGCGCACCAGGAGATCCGCGACTTCCTCAAGCTGGCCAAGGAGCAGTTCCATCTCGATCCGTTGTTCCACCAACTGGCCACTATCTCGAGCCCGGCGGCGTTGCATTCGCTGGTGAACACGCGGCTGGGCGGCTTTGTCGAACGGCTGATCGGCGATGGGCTGGGCCAGTTGAACGGCAACGATTTGAAGCGGGCCTTCGAGGTGGTGAAGGCCGTGTCGACGGCTCGGGCGAAGTTCTTCGACACCTTCGACCGGGTGTTGCGCGAAGCCGCTTCGCAGACCTTCGCGATCAATCTGCATGCGGCCTACAACAACTCCGATGAGCGGACGGCAATGATCGACTGCGAGTTGTGCCTGCAGAACGCCGATGGCTCCGGCAACCCCACGGGTCTTCGCTTCATGGGGGCGGCAGGGCGCGGCGATTTCCAGGAGATTCTGGCCAACTTCCAACCCGCGGTGGTGAAGCTGCGCGAGGGGTTGCTGACGCACCGCGTAGCGAGCGGCACGACACTCAAGTTCAACGTCGCCGGCTGGCATCGCAGCTTCTCCTACGAGGCGATGCACCGGGTCATCGTCAACACCGAACAGCAGATCCGTCCCTCGCCGGGCGGGGTGCTGAACGTGTTCACGACGGTGGACATGACCGCCGAATCGGAGCAGCGGCGCAACGGCGGCACGAAGAGCGAAGAGGCCGTACTCACCAACTTCCTGCTGCGCTTCCTGGCGGAAACGAAGGTGTCGGATTCGAGCTTCGACAGCGCCTCGCAGTTGTACGCGCTCGATGTCATCACGGGCATGGCCGCCAACTACGATGTGAGCTTCACCGATGCCGACACCTCGCCGGCGGAATTGGACGACTACCTTGTATTCGCCCGCGAACTCGGGCTGGATACAGTAGGGGCCACACGGGCCGGGCTCGCGCCGGTGCTCGAAGAGAAGAACGGCAGCTTCGGGCCGGTGAAGTCGAGCTACGAGGTACGCTACACCGAAGAGGGCATCCGGCGGCTGATTTCGCTGCGGCCGAAGCCGGCGCAGATCAAAAACATTTTGCGGCGAATTGTTTTGGCTAATTATTACAACGACCCCAACCTCAGCGATGCGGGGTGGCTGTATGCAAGCGACGACGTGCGGGCGCTGTTCGACCGGCATCAGAACAACTTCGTTTCCGCCGAGACCGTACTGGGCACGGCCGCGGTCACACTGGCGAGTCCCATTGCGGGCATCAAGCCGCCGCGCCGGTTCCGCAACACGTTCCCCATTCGCAACAACGTGGCCACGCTGTTCCGCATCGAAGATACGCTGCTTGAGGCCTTCGACAATCTGGGCGCGCTGCTCGCTTCGACGAAGAAGATCAAGACCGCCGACCTGGAAAAGAAACTGAAGCGTTTCGGCGATGCGCTGCAAAGCTTCGACGGCTTCGACATGGGAGAGAACTCGGTGTTCGCGGTGTTCGACGGTTTGATCCAGTTGGCCACACCGGCGCGCGAGGCGCGTTCTTCGGCGCTGACATTCGTGTCGATGAAGGATGGCGCGGAGCGAACGAAGATCTTCACGCTCAAATCCATGGCATGATGGCCTGAGCGTGAATCGAGCAATCCTCATCGTGGCGGGTGTCCTCATCTTCCTCCTGCTGGTGGCGGCCGGGTGGAGTGTGCGGCAGGCGAACCTTAACGAGAAAGCCCGCGTCGCCGCCGAGTTACGGATGGTGGCCATGCGCGACTTTCTGGCTCTGAATCTGCCGGGGTTGAAGCAGTCGGTGGAATACCTGCCGGGCTCGGGCAAGGCGCGAATGGCGCTGCTCGACGCATCGCGGCTCTATCTGGCGGAGTTGGTGAAAGAAGGAGTGGGCGATGCGCGATCGCGGCTGCAACTGGCCGCGGTGTATCAACAGACCGCGGACCTGGAGGCAAGCCTCGCCGCTTCCGATCTGGACAACTATAAGAAGTCCGCGGAGAACTACGGGAAGGCGATCGAGTTGCGGCAGCAGGTGAAGGACACGCGCGAAGCGGCGCGGGAAGCATTGATCGACCTTTACACGCGGCGGGCGATGATTCTGCAGTTGTTCGGCAAGTTCGACGACGCGAAGAAGGCGCTGGAGCCGGCCTTCGGTCTGTTTCAGGACGAAGGTGCGTCGCGGTCGATGAAACAAAAAGCAGCAAGAATGTTTTCCACGCGGGCCTACATCGCGCTGCACGAAACCGGCGCGCCCGGCGCGGAAGGAGCGCTGCGAAAGGCGTTGATGCTGCTGGGCGAGGACAACGAACCGCAGTCGCGCTACGAGATCGCGCGGGCGACGCGGCTGCTGGCGATGTTGCTCGCCTTTGAGAAGCGCAGCGGCGAGGCGCGCGATCACGGCTCGCGGTCGGTGAGCACCGGAGAGCGGCTGCTGGCCGAGTTTCCGGCCCGCGACGACTACCGGCGCGGCCTGGCCGCTTCCTACGTGGTGCAGGCAGGATTGCTGCCGGCGGTGGAGGCGCGGCCGATGTTTGCCAAGGCTCTGGAAGCCTGTTCGTTCGTAGTGGCGGCCGATCCCTACGATGTGCAGGCGGGCAGCGAGTTGATTGCCATCGCCACGCGGATGGCGGCGGCGGACGATGCGGCGGCGGTGGAAGCTTTGACCCGCGCGCGCGAGTTGATCGCTCCGCTGCTGAAGAACTTCCCCAACAGCTACACAGCGGCGACGGACCAGATTAATCTTGCCCTGCAGACGGCCCGCTACCTGAAGGGGAAGGGACGGCAGCGCGACGCGCTCGATACCCTGAAGCGGGTCCTTCCGCTTGCCTCCGAGCAGGCGGCGGAGTTTCCCAAGCTGGATTTCGTGCGCGGGCGGCTGGAGGCCGTGCAGCAGGAGATGTCGGAGCTGACCGGCGCCGTGGCCCGCGGCGCGAATTGAGATTCGGGGGTTAGGGCTTCGGTCCCGGAGAGAGCCATGCGAGGACCGGCGGTGGGCGTCGGGTTCGTTTCGCAATTTTCGAAGGGCGGCGGGGAATGGCGTTGCAGTGATGAATGGTGATGAATTCGTGCGGGGCCAGTGGGAGTTGGGTTCGTTTCGCAATTTTCGAAGGGCGGCGGGGAATGGTGTTGCAGTGATGAAAGGTGATGAATTCGTGCGGGACCAGTGGGAGTTGGGTTCGTTTTGCAGTTTTCGAAGGGCGGCGGGGAATGGTGTTGCAGTGATGAAAGGTGATGAATTCGTGTGGGGCCAGTGGGAGTTGGGTTCGTTTTGCAGTTTTCGAAGGGCGGCGGGGAATGGCGTTGCAGTGATGAAAGGTGATGAATTCGTGTGGGGCCAGTGGGAGTTGGGTTCGTTTTGTAATTTTTCTGAGCATCGGTAGACATCGCCATAAATGATGAAAAGTGATGAATTGAAGACTGACGCATTCCGGGCTTACAGACGGGCCCCGCGGTTTGAGAGTATCAGAAGGGTACGGATGGAGATGATCGATTCACGGGGCAGTGGTGCGTCAAGTATCGCATTTGCAACGGAGTAGGAAATTGCGGTGGCGGAGTGAACGGGGGCGAACCGCAACGGCGGTTGGATGATTCAGGAAGACGTCAGCACCTTGTCAAGATAGTCGAGAAAGCGTGCAGCGTGCCCGGACTTTCCGTGGACCTTTCTGGGATCAATTAATGACAGAATCTCGAAGGAATGGAGTCCCTTGGAATATGCGCCTTTGCGGGTGCGTTGAGTTGCCTTCTTGAGCCCGTCAAAAAGATCTTTCTTGGCGATCTGCTCGACGTTGAGGTTGGAGCGGAGAGAGTTGCGCTGAAATCCCGATCCGTAGTAGTTGGCAAGTGCCTCGACGTCACAGTGAAACCAGGCTTCCATGGTTTGCACCATGAGGTGGATTTGCTCTGGCGTTGAGCCAGCGGGCTGGGTCCATCGATCCCCGGGACGATCACGGACATGATGCCAACGGTCGGCGGCGGTAACCGGGGCTTCGCTATCGACCAGCAGAATGGCGTTCACGGATGGATGGGATTGAATCGCCGTGCAGAAGCGCTTATAAGCTCCGAGCCTGCCACCGCAGGCAATGATGGTTGGCATGCGGTTGTCGAAGCCGGCTTTTTCGATGAAGGTGCGAAAACCACGCCGGCACCCGGTGGCCAGAGCTTTGTTACGATCGCCGCCTCCCTCCACGAACACCATGACCTTCACCAGCGATTGCCTCCGATCTCACCGCTGCGCCACAGTTGACCGAGTCCGTAGTCCTTCAGCCAAGCCTGGAGTTCGGCGGCAGTACGGCGGGTCATGGTGGTTTTGCCGTCGTGTTTTTCGCAGACGACGACGGCTTCGGGCGTCTGGCTCAAGGCATCCACCAGGATGTCGGAGTGGGTGGTGACGATGAGTTGCATGCGATGTGAGGCATCGACGAGCAGGTTGGCGAGGCGGGGGAGAAGATCCGGATGGAGGCCCAATTCCGGCTCCTCCAAACAGACGAGAGGGGGCGGCTCAGAATGGCAGAGGATCGACAAGATGGCGAGGTAACGGAGTGTGCCGTCGGAGAGGCGGGAAGCCGGGACGGGAGTGGCGAGTCCGGAGTAGTGCAGAAAGAGCTGCACGGTTCCACCCTTGAGGTTGATGGTGAGGTCGTCGATGGCGCCATCGGCGTCCTTGAGGGCTTCGAGAATGCGGGCGCGTCCGCCGGGCTGGTGAATGATGTTGTTCAGAACCAGGGCGAGATTGGAGGCGTCCTCGAAGAGGAAGTCGTCGGCCGAGTCGGCCAGTTGCGGCGTTCTGGTTTTGGAACCGCGGTGAAAGCTCCAATCGCGGAAGAATCGGATCCTGGCGTATTCGCGGCCGAGGAAGGTGATTTCGGGATAGAGGTCGGGGTCCTTGCGCTGGGAAAGCACGGACTGGTCGGGAGGCAGGTCCTCGCGACGAAGTTCGCGTTTGCTCTTGCTGCCCTTGATTGCGGTGTTCAATACCGGGCGGCCACCCTGGTAGCGGTAGTAGAAAAAGACGTCCGGGTCCCTGGCTGATTGGGGCCTCTCGTTCTCGATGGCCTCGTCGGTGAGTTCGGCGCGCTGGCCGACCATATTGAGGGCGAGACGGTGGCGCAAGGGCATCTTGCCCTGGGGGAAGCCGGCAACGATCTCAAGGTGGGCCGGCTGTTGCGGGAAGACGCCTTTCCAGAGCCACTCGCCGATACCTCCGCCGGAGTGGACGGGTTCCACGAGATTGCCTGGAGATGATTTGAGAAGAGAGATGAGCTCGATCAGGTTCGACTTGCCAGAGCCGTTCGGACCGATCAGGACATTCAGCGCGAGCAGGGGCAGGTGGGGTGTGTCGGGTCCGAAAGAGAGAATGTTTCTCGCCTGAATCGACTGGAGAAAGCGCTTGTCGCCGAGCATTGGTACCTATTCTATCGGGATGCCGCCGGAGGGGCTTAGCATGGTTTGAAGATCATGACGGCAAGCGGGGGCAGGGTCACCTGGATGGATGCGGGGCGGGCGTGCCAGGGGTGGGGCGCGGCTTCGAGTCCGATGGGGTGGATGAGGTTGCTGCCTCCGAAGCGGGCGCTGTCGCTGTTGAAGATCTCTTCGTAGCGGCCGGGCTTGGGGACTCCGATGCGGTAGCCGTGGCGAGGGACGGGAGTGAAGTTGCAGACGAAGACGAGGAAATTGCCGCGGTCGTCGGCGAAGCGGAGGAAGCTGATGACGGAATTTTCCACGTCGTTGATGTCGATCCATTCAAAGCCGGAGTAATGGAAGTCGACTTCATGAAGGGCGGGCTCGGAGGCGTAAAGGCGGTTCAATTCCTGAAGAGTGCCCTGAAGGTTGCGGTGATAGTCGAAGGCGAGCAGCTCCCAACGGACGCTGGCGTTTTCGTTCCACTCTTCGTACTGGCCGAGTTCCTGGCCCATGAAGAGAAGCTTCTTGCCGGGATGGCCCCACATGTAGGCGAGGAAGGCGCGGGCGCTGGCGAAACGCTGCCATTCATCGCCGGGCATCTTGCCGAGGAGCGATTTCTTCAGATGGACGACCTCGTCGTGGGAGATGGGGAGGACGAAGTTTTCCGAGAATGCGTAGAGCATGCTGAAGGTGATGTCGTTGTGGTGGAACTTGCGGTGGATGGGATCCTGCTTGAAGTAATGCAGCATGTCGTGCATCCAGCCCATGTTCCATTTCATGGTGAAGCCGAGTCCGCCGAGGTAGACGGGGCGGCAGACGCCGGGGAAGGAGGTGGACTCTTCGGCGACGGTGAAGGCGCCAGGGACTTCGTGGACGAGTTCGTTGAAGCGTTTGAGGAACTCGATGGCTTCGAGGTTTTCGCGGCCTCCGTACTGGTTGGGGATCCATTCGCCGTCGTTGCGCGAGTAGTCGAGATAGATCATGCTGGCGACGGCGTCGACGCGCAATCCATCGATGTGGTAGTGCTTGAGCCACCAGAGCGCGTTGGAGAGAAGAAACGTGCGGACTTCGTGGCGGCCGAAGTTATAGATGAGCGTGCCCCAGTCTTTGTGTTCGCCCTGGCGCGGGTCTTCGTGTTCGTAGAGGGCGGTGCCGTCGAAGCGGGCCAGTCCGTGGGCGTCGCGGGGGAAGTGTGCGGGGACCCAGTCGAGGATGACGCCGATGCCTTCGCGGTGGCAGGAATCGATGAAAAACATGAAGTCTTCGGGCGTGCCGAAGCGGGAGGTGGGAGTGAAGTAGCCGGTGACCTGATAGCCCCAGGAGCCAGAGAAAGGATGCTCCATGATGGGGAGCATCTCGATGTGGGTGAAGCCCATCGATTTGACGTAGGGGACGAGGCGGCCGGCCATTTCGCGGTAGGTGAGGGGACGGCCCATTTCACCGCGGAGCCAGCTTTCGAGATGGAGTTCGTAGATGGCGACGGGGCGGCGGAGGATATCGGAAGAGGCGCGGCTGCGCATCCAATCGGCGTCGTGCCATTCGTAATGGGGGATGCCGTGAACGAGGGAAGCCTGCTTGGGGGGGACTTCGGTACGAAAGGCGTAGGGATCTGTCTTGAGTTGGACATGGCCGCCGCGCCAGGTGACGGCGAACTTGTAGGCTGCGCCGCGGGGGACATGGGGGAGGAAGATTTCCCAGATGCCTCCATTGCGGAGGCGCATGGGGTGGCGGTGAGCGTTCCAGCCGTTGAAATCGCCGGCGACGCTGACGCATTGAGCGGCGGGCGCCCAGACGGCGAAGCGGATGCCGGGGACGCCCATGCATTCAGCGGGGTGCGCGCCGAGCATGCGCCAGGCCTCCTGGAGGGTGCCCTCGCTGTGGAGGTGGATATCGAAATCGGTGATGAGGGGGGGGAAGCGGTAGGGGTCCTCGTGATCCTCGACGACGTTGTGGGGCCAGGTGACGCGGAGTTTGTAGGCGGCGGGATTGCGGTCGAAGGCGGCGACCCAGAAGCCTTCGATGTGGCGGCGTTGGGCGGGCACTTCCCTGCCCTCGATGAGGATGGCGACGTTTTCGGCGAACGGCATCCAGGCGCGGACTTCCCAATGGGTTGCACCGGCGGCGGCCTCGACCTCATGCGGTCCCAGGACGCGGAAGGCGTCATGGTGATGGCCATAGACGATGGCTTCGATGTCAACGGGGGTCACCAAGTTATTATGGCAACAATGCGAGAGTACATACAGCGGTTGGAGAAAGCGGAGTTGCATGTGCACCTGGAGGGGTCGATTGAGCCGGGGACGCTGCTGGAGATTGCTCCGTCGCTTTCGCGCGAGGAGGTGATGGCGCGGTACGAATATGCGACATTCGGGGAATTTCTGAAGAATTTCGGATGGGTGGCGCGGCATTTGAGCGAGCCGGAACATTATGCGATAGCGACGCGGCGGCTGCTGGAGCGGATGGAGGAGCAGAATGTGCGGTACGCGGAGATCACGTTGTCGGCGGGGGTGATCCGGTGGAAGGGACAGGATGCGGGGGCGGTGCATCAAGCGGTGCGCGAGGCGGCGAAGGGGAGCGCGGTACGGGTGCAATGGATTTGGGACGCGGTGCGGCAATGGGGAGTGGAGCGGGCGTGGGAGGCGATGGAGCTGGCGGCGGCTCGGGGGGGGGATGGAGTGATTGCGTTCGGGTGGGGAGGAGATGCGGCCAACGGGCCGGCGAGGGAGTTTGCGGGGGTGTTGGGGGAGGCTCGGGCACGGGGGTTGCGGCTGGTGTGCCATGCGGGGGAGGTGACGAATGCGGCGAGTGTGTGGGAGGCGCTGGAGATCGGGGCGGAACGGATCGGGCATGGGATACGGGCGGTGGAGGATGGGGGGCTGGTGAGAGAGCTTGTGGAACGGGGCGTGCCGCTGGAGGTGTGCGTCAGCTCGAATGTGCGCACGGGGGCAGTGGGATCGATGGCGGAACATCCGCTGCGGAAATTGTTCGATGCGGGAGTGGCGGTGGTGCTGAACTCGGATGATCCGCCGATGTTTCATACGACGCTGGGGAGAGAGTACGAGATTGCGGCGGAGGAGTTCGGGTTCGACGAAGAGGAATTGGCAGAGTTGGCGGAGAACGGGTTCCGGTACGCGTTTGACTAATAGCAGGAAGGCGTGTGAGACGATAGCGGTATGCTTGCCGCTGCGCTGTTTGTAGCCACACTGGCGGATTGGGTTCCGGCACGCTGGCCGACCAACGATCCCGCGTCTTTGGAGTTGCTGCATGGGACTGGGGTGAATTGCCTGCTGGTGGAAAAACAGCACTGGTCGAGTGCGTTTGCGGACAAGGCGGCGGAGCAGAAGGTGGCTGTGTTGGGAGTGGTGCGTCCGGGCGCGGAGGCGGTGCAGGCGGTGCGGACAGCGAGGGAACAACGGCTGACGGGAGTGGTGCTGGAAGGGGAGTTTGCGCGTGCGGAGGCGGATGCAGCCCGGAAGGAAGCCGGAGATCTGGCGGTGGTGGAATTGCCGGCGCGGCGTGGGTTGCGGTTCGATGCGGGGGATGCGATTACGGGGACGTATCAGGGTGTGTGGCCGGGGGTGCGTCCGGTGGATGAAAAGGACAAGGCGCATGCGATGCCGACGGGGGGTCCGTGGATCGATACGAATACGGGGTTCCTGCGTTTTGCGCGGGCGATGCGGAAGGGGGAGTTTTGGATTGCGGTGACGCCTCCGGAAAAACAGGTGATTCCGGTAGACCGGTATTTCATGGCGATTGGGGATGCATGGATGGTGGGGGCGCGGTGGGTGCTGGCGCTGGATGGGGATTTGTGGAAGCGTCTGCAGGCGCGTGAGGAGACGGCGGTGCGGGATTGGAAACGGATTGTGCAGCACGCGCGGTTCTACGAAGAACAGCGGCGGTATCGCGATCTGCCGATTTACGGGCTGATGGCGGTGGTGCAGGATGCAGGGAGCGGGGCGCTGCTGTCGGGGAGCATTCTGGACATGATCGCGGTGAAGCATACGCCGGTGCGTCCGGTGCCGGGTCCGCGGCTGAGCAAAGAGTCGCTGGCGAAGGCGCTGATGGCAGTGAACATCGACCCGAGGGGGCTGAGCGCGGAGCAAGGGGAAGTATTGAAGGAGTTTTCGCGCAGCGGGGGAACGGTGTTGAATGGGCCTCCGGAGTGGAAGATGCCGTCGGACAGCAAGAATCACGTGACGGTGGATGAGGAAGATGTGAAGAAGCTGGATGAAATCTGGAAAGAGATGAACGGGATGATTGCGCGGGGGCGGAATATGGGGGTGCGGTTGTTCAATGTATCGAGCATGCTGAGTTTTTATCAAGGCGTGCCGGGCGGGGACCGGGCGGTGCTGCATCTGGTGAACTATTCGGGCTACAACGTGGAGAACGTGACGGCGCATGTGCTGGGACGTTACAAGAAAGCCACGCTGCATTTGCCGGAGGGCAAGGCGGTGGCGATGGAGCCGTACGACGTGGACGAGGGCGAGGCGACGGGTTTGGATTTGGCCAATGTGCCGGCCTATGCGGTTGTGGTGATGGAGAAATAGAATGCTGGCGGCGATGGCGCTGGCGGCGACGCTGGGCGATTGCGTGCCGATGCGGTGGAGCGGGGCGCAGCCGCTGGAGGTGTTGGAGGGATCGGGGGTGAGTTGCCTGCTGGTGGAGGAAGCGCAATGGGGATTGGCGGGGGAGGCCCGGCGGCGGGGGTTTCGGGTGCTGGCGGTGGCTCGCACGGAGGAACAGGGGAAGAGGGCGGCGGGGTTGGCGGTGGACGCGATTGTGGTGGAAGGCGGCGCGCCGCGGCCGGTGACGGAGAAGCCGGTGATTTCGTTGGGGGCCCGGCGGGCGCTGCGCTTCGACGGTGGAGATGCGGTGGTGGGAACGGTGGAGGCGGTGTGGCCGGGGATTGAGATTGAGCATGGGGGTCCGAAGACGGCGGCGCCGACGGGTTCGGCGTGGATCCACACGAATACGGGGTTTCTGCGGTTTGTGCGGGCGGTTGCGAAGGTTCCGTTTTGGGTGGGGAATGTGCCGGCGGCGGGGACGGCGTGGACGGCGGCGCGGTATGCGCAGGCGGTGGCGGACGCGGCAGCGGCGGGAGCACGGTGGGTGCTGGCGTTCGACGCGAAGTTTCCGGTAGAAGAATGGAAGCGGGTGTTCGAGGTAGTGCGGTTCTATGAAGCGCATGGGGAGTGGCGGCGGATGAAGCCGTGGGCGGAGGTGGCGATCGTGCAGGACGAGGCGAACGGCGGGCTGGTGACGGGAAGCCTGCTGGATATGCTGGCGGTGATGAATACGCCGGTGCGGGCGGTGCCGGGGCGGGAGTTGAGCGCGGTCTCAATGGCGGGGACGAAGGTGACGGTGACGGTGGATGAGCGGGCGTATACGGCGGCGCAGCGGGAGGCGATCGCGCGGCATGGGGGGAAGGTGGTATCGGGGCCGGCGGGGTGGAAGATGCCGGAGGTTGGCGAGGGGAGGATCACGTTCGACCGGGCGCAGTACAAGGAACTGGAGGCGATTTGGCCGGAGTTGCACCAGGCGGTGCAGCGGAAGAATTTCGGAGTGCGGATGTTCAACGTGGCGGGGGTGCTGACGTATTTGCTGCGGGATGAGCGGGGGGTGGTGCTGGAGGCGGTGAATTACACGGACTATGCGGTGGAGAACATCACGGCGTTTGTGCAGGGGAAATACGGGAGCGCGGAATGGGTGGAGCCGGGGTCGGCGCCTCGGAAGTTGCGGACTTACGAAGCGCCTGACGGGACGGCGGTGGAGATTGAGCGGGTTGGAGTGTGCGGAGCGGTGGTGTTGACTCCGATCAAATAAAGCCCAGCTTCTGGGAAGTGAAGTTGGCGAGGTTGGGGAAGACGGTTGGGAGTTGGGCGTCGGGGACGCCGTACCAGGAGGCGAGGGTGGCGCCGTATTGGTCGAGCGGAGTGGTGGGGATCCAGAGGCCGCGGTCGCCGGCGTCGTCGGGGCCTTGGAGGGCGAGCGTGGGGAAGCGTCCGAAGAAGCCGCCGCGGACGGGTCCGCCGAAGGCGAAGTGGTGGCTGCCCCAGGCGTGGTCGGAGCCGACGCTGGTGGAGGGATTGCCGGTACGTCCGAATTCGGATTCGGTGAAGGTGACGACGTTGTCGACGATGGCCATCTCTTCGAGGGCGAGTTGGAAGGCGGCGAGAGCGGCGTTCAAGGTGTTGAAGAGACCGTCCTGGCTGGGGAGCAGGTCGGAGTGGTTGTCGTAGCCTCCCTGGCCGCAGAAGAAGATCTGACGGGTCATGCCGAGGGCGGCGCGGGCGCGCATGACTCGGGCGACCTGGGAGAGCTGGCCGCCGATGCCCGATTGGGGGAATTGCGTGTTGAGCGGAGGCGCGCTGCTGAGGGCGGCGTTGATTTCCTGAGCGCCGCGGAGGGCGCTGCCCATGATGCCGTTGGCTGAGCCGATCATCTGCACACCGCTATCGAAGGTGAGAATCTGCTGCAGGGCGGCGAGGCGGGCGGTGGTGGCGCTGCCGAAGGTTTCGAGGCCGAAGTTGGAGCCGGGCGTAAGATTGACGGCGCGGGCGGTCTGGCCGACCAATTGGAGGGCGTTGCCGTTGAGGGAGACACCGGCGGGGAAAGTGCTGGAGCCGGTGCTGCCGATGATGTCGTGGATGCGTCCGCCCCATCCGGTGGCGCTGACGCCGCTGGGGTTGGAGGATTGCCATTGCGAGGTTTGATCGGAATGGGAGTAGAGATTCCGCGGGAGTTGGGCCTGGCCCAGGCGGATCTGGTCGCGCGTGACGGGGCGCACGAGGGTGCCGACGTTGAGAACGACGGCGAGTTTGTTGCGGGTGAACTGGGCTTGCAGTGCGGTGAGGCGCGGATGCAATCCGTAGCTTGCTCCGATGGGGAGCAGGGTGTTGGAGGGAAGCGCAAGGGTGCCGCGCATCCGTTGATAGTCGGCAAAGGCGGGGTTGGCGCCGAGCGGAACGACGGTGTTGTTGTTGTCGTTGCCGCCGAACAGGAAGACGCAGACCAGCGCCTTGTAGTCGCCCGTGCTTTGGGCGGCGGAGTTGACCAAACCGAGCCGGGTAACATGCGAGGCCGCGCCCGCAGCCGCCAGCCCGCAACATCTCTTGATGAAATCTCGTCTAGTGCGCATGGGTGATGTCCTCCGTTTAGTGGTCGACCTGGTAATAAGGCGAGGAAAGCACGAGATACAACGCGGTTCGGGCTTTCTCACGGTTGGTTGGGGCGGCGACGACCGCGGTGTTGATGATGGATTTGAGAGTGGCGGGGATCTGGCCGCCGAGGAAGAGCTCGGCCACTTTGTCGATTAGGGCATCGGGAGTGGCGGCGAGGTTGGAGTAGGGAGTGAGATCGACGGTGACGGCGCTGCCGAAGGCTCCGCTGAGGAACTTGGCGGCGAAGTTAGCGCGCACGAGCGAGGTGGCGCTGGTGTAGATCTGGAACTCGGGAGCGATCTGGCCGGTGCCGGGGATGCGGTAGCCGGGGGAGAAATAGTTGAAGACGGACGGGGAATGGTAGATGCGCTGGGCCATCTCGGAAGACAGGTCGCTCATGAAGGGGTGGTCGGTGACATTGGTTCCGAGGGGCCGGACGATGCTGGTGATGAAGAGGGCGGGCTCGAGCATTTTGCCGGTGAGGGCGGCGCCGAGCTGCTGCGCTTCGGGGTGTGTGAAGATGCGTTTGACGACGGCGCGCAGATCGCCGCGGACGCCGCTGCCGTTGTTGTTGAAGACTTCGGCGACGGCCTGGACGTAGGCGGGGCTGGGGTTCGAGGAGGTGAGGCGCTGGATGAGCCCGCGGGCGATGAAGGGGCCGACGTTGGGGTGATTGAAGACGACGCGCATGGCCTGATCGAAGTCCTGCTCGGCGGTTTGGCCGGCGGGGAAGAGCTGGTTGAAGACGGTCTTGGCGCCGGTGTCGTGGTAGCGGGCGACGGGCTTCATGGGCAGGTCGTAGCGCTTGGTGTAGTTGAAGCTGGTGCGGGCGGTGGTAGCACCGTCGGGGTAGGTCCAGCCGGTGAGGGCGCGGGTGAGCTCCATCACACCGGTCTGGTCGTAAGTGGGGATCTGCTGGCCTTGGGGATTGAGCTTGGGCGTGCCGTCGGTGTTGAGTTCGACGAGGCCGAGCGTGAAGAGCTGCATCAGTTCGCGGCCGAAGTTCTCGTTGGGGAGGAAGCCGCGGGTGGTGTCTGCCTTGGCGTTGTTGACCATGTCGAGGTATTCGCCCATGGCGGGATGGAGCGAAATCTGGCGCATGAGGTCGTTGAAGTTGCCGAAGGCTCCGTTTTGCAGGATGCGGAGGTAGTAGACCATGGCTTCGGCGCAATCGACTTCGACGGCGGAGACGACGAAGATCTGGCTGAGGGCGAAGGCGACGCGCTGGCGGAGCTGGTCGGCGCCGGTGAGGGTATTGCGGTAGAAGTGCTCTTCGACGTATTCCACCGATGGGGCGGTGAGCAAGGTATCGGGGAAGGTGGAAGGCGGAGCGGCGAATTGTTCTTCGAGATAGGCGTCGATGCCGATGGCGCGGACGCGGTCAAGAGTGGCTTGCGTGGGGCCGAAGCTCGCCTGGCGGAGGAATCGCCAAGCCTGTTGGAGGGTGGCGGTGGAGGAGCCGGGCGGCGGAGGGGGGGTCGGGGTAGGCGTTGGGGTTGGGGTTGGAGTAGGCGTTGGAGTTGGGGTGGGCGGGACGGGCCCGGCGGCGACTTCGCGCGAGACGGCGCCCCAGACGGGGGCGCGGGCGGCGACGACGCGGACGTCGTCGAGATTGC